>JBOGWV010000115.1:0-3652 GCA_050693975.1 Actinomycetota bacterium | reverse complement strand
GGCTTCTCGACGCTCGCTCTCCGCTGGACCTGGCGATACTCGGAATCCTGGGCGGGATCGTCTACTTCGGCGCCTACCTTGTGGCGGGCCTCACGCCGCAGGAGCGCACGGGCCTGAACAACCTGGTGACCAAGTTGCGCTCCCGGCAATAGCGGGAACTTCCCCTTAGATCTTCTGCAGGCCCTCGGCTCGCAGCGCGATCTGGAAGTCGTGCGAGTTGGTGGCGGCGTTCTTGGCGTCCTCGAGTGTGACCAGTCCCTGCCGGTACAGGCCGAGCAGAGCCTGGTCGAAGGTTTGCATCCCGTAGAAGCCGGACTCCGCCATGATCTCGTGCATCATGTGGGTCTTTTCGGCGTTGAGGATGAGGTCACGGATGCGTCCGTTCATCACCATGATCTCGATGGCCGCAACTCGGCCCCCGCCTTTGCGCGGCAGCAGCCTCTGAGAGACGACTCCGGCGATCGTGCTCGCGAGCGCGATGCGCGCCTGGTTCTGCTGGTGTGGGGGGAAGAAATCTATGACGCGGTTGACGGTCTCGGAAACGTCGGTGGTGTGCATGGTGGCCACGACGAAGTGGCCGGTCTCGGCCGCCTGCAGCGCGGCTCGCACGGTCTCGGTGTCCCGGATCTCGCCCACGAAGATGACGTCGGGGTCCTGGCGCATCGCCGCGCGCAGGGCGGTGGCGAAGTCGCCGGTGTCCTGCCCGATCTCTCGCTGGGTGATGACCGACATCTGATCGTTGTGCAGGATCTCGATGGGGTCCTCGATCGTCAAGATGTGCGCCGGCCGAGTGGCGTTGATGTGACTGATGATGGCTCCTGTGGTCGTCGTCTTGCCCGACGAGGTAGGGCCGGTGACGACCAGCAGGCCACGGTGCTCGTTGGCGAGTTGTTCGACGGCGTTGGGTAGACCGAGGGACTGAAACGAGGGGACCGAGGCAAGCACCAGGCGAGCGGCGATGGCGATGCTTCCCCGCTGCCGGTGGACGTTGACGCGAAAGCGCCCGATTCCGGGCTCCCCGTAGGCGAAGTCGACCTCGCCCTTGGCCTTTAGCTCGGCGATGTGGTCCTCGGTCATCATGGCCATGGCGGCCTCTTCGCAGTCGGCCGCGCTCAGGCGGTCGAGCTCCACGCGGCCGAGCTTGCCGGAGACGCGCACGCACGGCGGCGAGCCGGCCTTCATGTGCAAATCGGACGCTTTGTGGTCGACGACGAGTCTCAGAAAATCGTGAATGTCTGGCACTTGGTCTCCATCGGCATGCCCCCGGCGCTCTTAAGCCGAATCGGCCGCAATCCCCCCACTCGGGCCTCGGTCGTGGATTATTAGTGCCCGATGACCAAACATCCAGAGGCCAGGTTCATGCGGGCGGCCATCGACCTGTCGGCCGAGGCCGTGAAGGACGACGCCGGTGGCCCCTTCGGGGCGGTCGTCGTACGGGGCGATGAGGTGGTCGGCCGTGGCCGCAACCGGGTCCTGGTCGACAAGGACCCGGCCGCGATCGGCTTCGACGACGAGTGGCTCTATCGGGAGCTGGGACTCGCACTGGAGTCGCGCTCGCTGGAGATGTCGCAGTTGATGCGGGACGAGGCCAAAGCGGTCTTCGATCGCTGGCGGGCTCGCCCCGACGCCATCATCTACTAGGCCTCCCGGGCGCCGGCGGGAGGGATCAGGCCCGTCGCGTCGAACAGGCCATGAGGAGCCCCGGTCGCCACGGTCGACACGCCCTGGACACGTCCTCTTCGCGGGGTGGTGGCCGGCTCCGTCGATCGGATGGAGGGCGGATGCGAATTCCGAAATTGACGATGACGGTCACCGCGGCGGTCGCGCTCGTGGTGTCTGGCCTGGCTCCGGCGGCGCTGGGACATGCGGAGCGCGACGCGATGTTCCCCGACGGCACCGGCAGCGTGCCGAGGTACCGGCCGATGGAGTCCATGAACGAACGTCCCCACCTGGTGGTATGCCGCAAGGACAGCGCTCGACGCATCGCCAAGCTGGGCAATCGCCGGCTGCGCCTCATCAACCAGCGTCTCCTCGAGGACTGTGAGTTCGGCCTCGTGCAGGCGGCCGTGGATGCCGTCTCCAAGCGCAAGACCACCATCTACGTGCTTCCCGGCGTGTATCGCGAGAAGCCGAACCGGCGAAACCCCTCTTGCTCGCACCACGGCGGCAACGGCGACGGCGAGCAGGGCGCGCCGATCCTCAGCTACGAGGACCAGGTCAAGTGCCCCCACGAACAGAATCTGATCGGGATTTTCGGCGACAAGGACTTCGACGAGGAGCGTGAGTGCAACTCACCGCGCTGCGACCTGCAGATCGAGGGGACCGGCGCTAGGCCCGGCGACGTTCTGATCACCGGCGGGTTCAACAAGTCAGGACAGTTCGCCAAGCTGAACGGCATCAGGGCCGACCGCACCGACGGGATCTACTTTCGAAACTTCACGATCGAGATGTTCGAGTTCAATGCGCTCTACATCCTGGAGACCGACGGGTTCGTCATCGACGATGTCGTGGGTCGCTACAACGACGAGTACGCCTTTCTCACCTTCGCCTCGGACCATGGCCTGTACCAGAACTGTGAGGGCTACGGAAACGGAGACTCGGGTATCTACCCAGGCTCGGCCTCGGATGTGAACTCGGACAGCACCGAGACCGGCGAGCTGGACCGATGGTCGGTCGAGATTCGTAACTGCAAATCACACCACAACGCGCTCGGCTACTCGGGTACCGCCGGGAACTCGGTGTACGTGCACGACAACGAGTTCTATCGAAACGGCACGGGCATTGCGACCGACAGTTTGTTCCCCAACCACCCCGGACTGCCGCAGGACCACGGCTGGTTTACCGACAACGCGGTCCACGACAACAACGTCAACTACTACGAGCGCTACGTTCACTCCGGCGTGTGCGATCGCAAGCCTTCGAAGCGCGGCTACCACAAGGGCGTCGTGTGCCCGGTGATACCCGCCCCCGTAGGAACCGGCATGCTCATCGCCGGCGGCAATTACAACTACGTCGAGGGCAATCACTTCTACGACAACTGGCGCCAAGGAGTGATGCTGTTCGGCGTCCCCGCCGCGTTGCGGGAGGAACCCGAGGCCGGCTTCGACACCAGTCACTTCAACCACTACGTCGGCAACCATTTCGGCTTCGCCCCTTCCGGCGCGACGCTTCCGAACGGTTTGGACGTGTGGTGGGACGACCAGGGCGAGGGCAACTGCTGGCAAGACAACGAGTCGACGGCCGGCGACGTCACGCACAACGCGACCTCCCCGCTCGGTCTTCCGGACTGCGATTCCGGCGGTTCGCCCGGCCTTCCCGCCGCTCCCAAACAAGGGACCCTGGCGCCATGCGCGGCCTACGACCGAAGCGATCCGGTCAACCGCGACCCCGCCGGTTGTGATTGGTTCGACACCCCGAGCAAGCCCGAGGGCTAGAGCTCCAGGTAGGTCTCCATCAGGGGGGAGGGGCTGTCGGGATCGTCGGCATCGCTGACCATCAGGAGCTGCAGACGCCCCTCATCGGCGACGCGCGCCGCGAGGCCCTCGAGTTTCAGTTCGTGGTCGATGGGCTCGTTGAACGACACCTTGCCGTCGGACTCCATCAACCCGATGGACGAGCCGAGATGCCCGCCCGATGACTCGGCCGACGCGAT
>JBOGWV010000114.1:0-7173 GCA_050693975.1 Actinomycetota bacterium | reverse complement strand
CTCCTGGGCCGCCGGCTCCTCGGCGGCGGGTTCCTCCGCTGCCGGCTCCTCGGCCGCCGGCTCCTCGGCTGCGGGTTCCTCCACTGGCTCCTCCGCTACGGTTTCCTCGGCGGCGGGCTCCTCCGCTGCGGTTTCCTCGGCGGGTTCCTCGGCCGCCTCACCGCCCTCGAGGTGGGGCTGGGCCCCGGGCCACCACTTGGGCTCTTTGGGATGAGGCGAGCCCGCCTCGGCGCGGGCGCGCGCCGACTTGGCGCGCCCCTCCGCCACGGGAGCGGAACTGCCCTTCTTCTGCTCTTCCTGTAGCACTTCTTGATAGATCTGTTCGGGATCCACTGCTGCTCCTAGTTAGGCACGGCAAATGAAACGAGTTGTCGTGAAGCCCAAATCTACATGCTCGGTACCGCGGGGTCGGCTCGGCGAGACCGCAAGAAGATACCGGGGTCGGCTCGGCGAGACCGCAAGAACAGATTGGCCGGCCTTCACTCCTTCAGACCAGTCGGTTGATCGCCTGGTCGGCCAATGACAGCAAGGCGGCGCGCGCCTCCGGATCGATGGGGGCCTGCTTCAGGTGCGCGCGAGCGACCTCGGCAAGCTCAAAGGTCAACGTTTCTACTCCGGCGCGCGCGCCCGAGGCCTCGATCAACGTTCGTAGGTCGCCGACCTCACCTTCGGTCAGCGACTCTCCGCCACCCCACTTCTCGACGAAGGAGGCGCGGTCGTCTCCGGACAGCGATGCCAGCGTCCGCGCGTAAAGCAGGTTCCGTTTGCCCTCTCGGATGTCTGAGTCCACGGGCTTGCCGGTGGCTGCGCGCTCGCCGAAAGTGCCGAGAAGGTCATCACGAAACTGAAAAGCCTCTCCCAAAGGCTCTCCCGCGGCGGCGAGATGAGAAACCACCTCGTCGGAAGCACCGGCCAGATACGCACCGATGATCAGTGGCTTCTCGATCGAATAGCGGCCACTCTTGAGCACCGCGATCCGCCGCGCCTCATTCTCGGTCATCGACGTCCTTACCTCGGCGCGGACGTCAAGGTACTGACCTGCGATGACCTCCTGTCGCATCATCTGGTAGGCGTGCATCGCCCGGCTCATCTGTTCAACATCGAATCCCGACTCGATCAGACAGGAATCGGCCAGAACCAACGCAAGATCGCCGGCGAGAACCGCCACGGGGATGCCGTGCAGGGCGTGCACGGTCGGCTGCCCCCGGCGTTCGTCCGAGGCGTCCATGATGTCGTCGTGGACGAGCGCGAAGGTGTGCAGAAGCTCCAGCCCGCCCGCCGCCCTGACGATTTGCGACCCGTGCTCGCCCCCTCCCGCCCGGTAGCCCCAGTAACAGAACGCCGGTCTAAGCCTCTTGCCGCCGGCGGAGATCATGCGCCACAGCTCGTCGATCAGCTCCCCGTTCTCGGGGAGCTCGGCGGAGTGACGGCGCAGGAATGCATGAAGGTCCTCGTCGACCGCGCTGCGAAGACCGTCGAGCGTGGGATTAAAGGAACGTGCACTAACCGACATCGCGCCGCTACCCTAGACCGATGTTCCGGTCTCGCTCCTCGCGTCTCTTCACGATCCCCCGGCTCCTGCTGCTCGCCGGCATGCTCGTGTTCGGCGCGTGTGGCGGGGACTCCGGCGCGGACGGTGGTGGTCGGCCGCAAGAGATAACCGGCCCCGTGGTCAAGGTCGACGCCAAGTCCCTTGGAGAAGTGACCAGCATCGAGCTCAAGCAACGAGACGAGACGTTCGAGATCCTCATCGACCCCGAGATCGACTACGACTACAACCTCGGGCACATCAGCGAGCACCTCTCCTCGGGGGCGCCGCTGAGGGTAGAGGTCGAGGAACGTGACGGCGAGTTGTTCGCCACCTCGATCAGCGACGCAGATGGAGACCACTGACCCGCGGTTCCAGCGGCTGGGAGGGCGTGAAAATGGCAAGGGTGATCGTCGCGACTCCACCGAAGCAGGACGAACACCTGACGTTCACGTTCGTGAGCGACGGCGCCGCTTCTGCAATCGAGCAGGCGAAGGCGGCCGCCGGAGACAAGGCCGTTCAGGTGGTGGGGGGCGCCAATGTAATCGGCCAGCGACCGCGCGCTCGCCGACCAAAAACTCGAAAAGCTCGAGGTGCGGGAGATCGGCACGCGAACCAGCCTCAGGTTCCGCGTCAAGAGGTAGCCACTACAGCTAGTTGAGCGAACTCAGCTCCTCGCGCAGCTCGTCAGGGCTGAGCACCCCCTCGTACTTCGCGAGCAGCTTGCCGTTGGCATCAACGACGAACACCCACGGCTCGCTCGGCAAGCCCCATTCGCCCACCGCGGGGATCGGCCTGAGCTGGTCGGGCTTATCCAGATTGTCGTACGGCTCGACGTGCAGGAAGTTGACTTCAGGGAAGTCCTTGGCCACACCCTTCACGATGTCGAGAGTCGGGCCGCACGTGGCACTGGCGCAGAACTTCGGAGTCGCGAACGCGACTACGAACGGCCGTTTGGCCTTCACAGCCTCGGCGATGGACAGCTTGTAGAAGTCGGGGTTCGGCTTGGTGTCCGTGGAGATCTCCGACAGGCTCTTGGCGTCCGCTGCGGTCAGCGTGTCCGACGGCGGGACCGCCTCGCCCAGCGATGGGGTCGAGGAGTCCTCCTTGACGTCGAAGCTCCCTCGAAGGCTCTCGTCGACGCCCCCTCCGGTGAGATGAACCTCCGCCCCCCATTTGCCGGGGGCGTCGAACTCGACGGTGCTGACGTATACGCCCCGCTTGCCCGGCACCGACTCGACGTAGGTGAACTCGGCCGAACCCGACGGCCTGGCTTCGGGCTCCTTGAGGTCGTAGAAATCGACCGAGACATCGATTTCGGGATCGTTGACGGGCGCATCGTTGCCGTCGAGCAGTCCGATGATGAACCGGTTGCTTCCCACGGTCAGCTCGGAGCTGACGAACACGGGATAGACGTCGGCGTCGCCGAAGGGCTCGGAGAAGTCCTTGGCCGCGGATTCCGATGTCTCGTTGTTGGGTTCCTCTGTTCCTCCGGAACAAGCCACCAGCAGCAGGGCGGCGAGCACAACCAGCGCAAAAGTCCGTGATCTTGTTTTCATGTCTGACCCAGGGTAGCCCGCGTTGGTAGCTAGGAAAGCGGCTAACATTGCGACCGCATGACTCGCTTCCGCAGACTCTCGATCATCTCGCTATTCGCGACCTTCATCCTGGTGGCCATCGGCGGATTGGTGCGCGCCACACAATCCGGACTGGGTTGTGGCGACGACTGGCCCGTGTGCAACGGTCGCCTGGCGCCGGCGCTCGAGACGCGCGCAGAGGTCATCGAGTTCTCCCACCGCTTCGTGGCGATGATCGTCGGCTTCATGATCCTCGGCCTGGCGATACTCGCCCTGCGTCACTTCCGCGACAATCCCAAAGTTCTGCGCGCCACCCTCGCCGCCCTGGCTCTGGTCGTCCTCCAGGCACTTCTCGGGGCCCTGGTCGTGATTCAGGAGCTGAAGGCCGAGACGGTGGTGATCCACCTCGTGGGCTCGATGAGCCTGCTCGCGCTGCTCGTCTACATCGTGACCAAGGTGAGCGCCGACCAGGGCACGCTGCGGGTCGAGGCCGACGCCTCGCTCAGCCGGCAGGCGATGGGCGTCGCGCTGGCGGTGCTGGTTCTGCTCGTGGTGGGCTCCTACGTGAGCTCGTATCCAGACCGCCCACCTGCATGGCCGCTCATCGATGGCCGGCTCATCCCGGATCTCGGCAACGAGATCTTCCTCGTTCATTTCGTTCATCGAGCCCTTGCTGCGGTTGTCGGGGTGCTGTTGTTGTTCTTCTGCCTGCGGGTCATCAGGCGCAAGGCCGAGCACCCGCGGGGAGCGAAGTTGGCGCGGGCCGCGCTCGCGCTATTCGCGGTCGAGACCATCGTCGGGGCTGCCAACGTTTGGACCGACCTCAATCCCGTCGTCGTCACCCTTCATCTCTTGAGCGGCGGGGGCATCTGGGCGAGCCTCATCGGACTCGCGGTCATCACCCACCCGGCGCTCGAGCGCGTCGCCGAGCGCCGTCCCGCGGCCGCTTCACAGGTTGCGCTGGAGACAACGGGCAGATGAGCCGCGCGGAGTCGCTGCCTGTCGACGTTGCTCGCCCGCGAGCGCGTCGAGGTGAGCCCGAGGGCCCGGATCCTCTGGTTCGGCCCCGCGCCAAGGACCTCGTGCTCGCCTACATCGCACTCACCAAGCCGCGCATCATCGAGCTGCTGCTCGTCACCACCGTGCCGTCGATGGTGCTCGCCGCGGAGGGATGGCCCTCGTCGCTGCTCGTGCTCTACACGGTTATCGGAGGAACGCTCGCCGCAGGCGGCGCCAACGCCATCAACTGCTACGTCGATCGCGACATCGATCAAGTGATGGGGCGGACCCGCAAGCGGCCGCTTCCGATGCATAAGGTCCCGGCTCGCAGCGCCCTGCTTTTCGGAATCGGGCTGGGCGTGGCCGCATTCAGCTTCCTTGCCGTGACGGTCAACACGATCTCGGCGGTGCTCGCGATCTGCGCGCTGCTCTTCTACGTCTTCGTGTACACGCTTGGAATGAAACGAACGACGCCGCAGAACATCGTCATCGGTGGTGCCGCGGGAGCCGTCCCTGCACTCGTGGGGTGGTCGGCGGTCACGGGGACCGTTGATCTCGCGGCTCTTGTGATGTTCGGAATCATCTTCTACTGGACGCCGCCCCACTTCTGGGCCCTTGCACTCAAGTACGAGAAGGACTACGCCGCGGCAAGGGTGCCGATGATGCCCGTCGTCTACGGGGTCAAGGAGACGACGCGCCACATACTGCTCTACAGCTTCCTGCTCTTTGCGATGTGCCTTGCGCTGTTCTCGGTGGCGCGACTCGGGCTCTTCTATCTGGGGGCCGCTCTGGTTCTCAACGGCGCGTTCATCGCGATGGCGATCAGGCTTTACCGCAAGCCGGACACCCAGAATGCGTGGTGGCTGTTCCGGCTCTCGATTTACTACCTCGCGCTGCTGTTCGCAGCCATCGCCGTCGACGTAATCCTCTTCTGACACCCCGGTTCGGCTCAACCAGCGCGGAAGATCTCGACACCCCCGACGAGCGTGCGCCGTACCCGCAACCCGTCGTCCAGCACCACGACGTCCGCGGCTCTTCCCGGCGCCAGACTCCCGAGATCGCTGCGGCTCAGCAGCCGCGCTGGAACCCCCGAGGAGGCCTCGACCGAGTCCTTGATGGAAGCACCGAGCTCAACGAGATTGCGCACCGCCGCATCCATCTCGAGCACGCTTCCGGCCAGGGTCCCGTCTTCGAGACGAGCCTGACCTCCCTCGACGCGCACCGTGCGATCACCC
This sequence comes from Actinomycetota bacterium, assembly GCA_050693975.1. Taxonomy (GTDB): domain Bacteria; phylum Actinomycetota; class CADDZG01; order CADDZG01; family WHSQ01; genus WHSV01. The sequence goes on along the minus strand of JBOGWV010000114.1, from coordinate 1,834 downwards.
AACGCGTAGACACCGTCATCCAGACCGGCCGCCGCAATGGCGTCGGTCACGAGGCAAAAGCGGCCCCTCGTTGCCAGGAACGTCGCATAGGCGGTTTCCGGTGCGAGGTGAACGTGATCGACGATCGCCTGGACGACAACATCGGGGCGCGTGAGCGCCACCCCGGCGATGCCCGGGTCGCGCGGCTCCCAGCGTCGCTGCGCGTTGTAGATGTGTGTCAGCGCCCGCGCTCCGGCGTCGAAGGCCAGACCGGCGACCTCCGCACCGGCGTCGCAGTGACCGCAAGCGACGACGACTCCCTTGGCGACGAGATGCGCGATCAACTCGAGGCCTCCCGCCTCCTCGGGGGCAACCGTCATGTAGGTCACCGGCGCGGCGGCCACGAGAAGATCGGCGACCTCGAGATCCGGTGCGATCACGTGCTCGGGGTTGTGTGCCCCGGGCCACAGCGGAGAGATGAACGGCCCCTCGAGGTGCAAGCCGAGCACCCGCGGTCCCAACTCGTCTGAGAGCGTCGCTACGGTCTCGAGCGGCTTCCAGTAAGCCTCCAGGGGAGACGTGATGAGCGTCGGCTGATAGGCGGTGACGCCGGTGGCGGCGAGCGCTTGCCCCGCCACGCGGTAGCCGTCGGCGTCGGCCGAGAGAAAGTCGATGCCTGCGAAGCCGTTGACCTGGAGATCCACGAACCCCGGGACGGCGAGCCCCTCGCGGCCCGCCGGAGAGACCCCGGTCCGGGCTACCAGTCCGTCCTTCAGGATCACGTCGCCCGGAACCATCACCCCGTCGACGATCGCAGCCGCCACTCCTAGCCGCAAAAGCACTCCTTCCGGTGGCCCAGGACCGCCGAGTTCTTCACGACTTCACGCCGTCGCCGGTGGCCATTCCTTCGGCCAGGTCGAGTCGGCGGTCCAGATGTTCGGTCGCGCGCCGTTCGTGTCGCATCCAGGCCAGCACGACCAGGGTCAGCGCGCCGATGAACAGGAAGTCGCCAGCGATCCACATCAGCGTTCCCGCGAGCCGTTGATCGGCGAGTGGGGTGGGTCCCCACGGTCTCGCCAGAGTTTCGTAGTGCGAGTAGAGGGGCGAGCTTGCTTGGTGAATCGCGACCCCGAGGAAGCTCTGTTGTGGCATTGCCAGCAGGACGTAAACGATGCGTCCGGGCCAGCCGAGGCGCGCCCGAGATGGTTCCAGGCCGATCACCGGCCACCAGAACAGGCAGGCCGCGCCCAGGTAGGCGGCGTGCTCTGCGATGTGAGCCGGCTCGTTCTCGAGGGCGAGGTCGTAGAGCGGCGTGAAATGCGTGATCCACATCACGAGCGCGAACACACACCAGGTCACCACCGGATGCGTGAGTGTGCGCGCCGGGCGCGAGTGCAGCACGCGCAGCACCCCCTTTCGCTTAGCCGGTGGTGCTGACCGCAACCACAGGGTCACCGGAGCTCCCAGAAGCAGCAAGGGCGCCGCGACCATGGTGAGAAGGAGATGCTGCACCATGTGCACCCAGAACAACGAGCTCTCGTAGACCGCTATGGGACTTGCAAGCGCAACACCAACCGCACCGAGACCCGCAAGGAAATGCGTTCGCCGCACCGTGGGGTACGCCGGGACGCGCGCGTAGGCTCGCAGGTACCACCACGCCGCGGCTGCGATGCCGAGCCACACCAACGGCTCGAAGGGCCACGCGCCTAGCGTGGCCGTGACGCCGGGTTGGGGAGCGATCGTGCCGTGCGCGAGTGGCATCACGGCATCAAGGACTAGTGGCCACCCGGGGCCGGTCTAGCCCCCACCTCCTCCTTCAGAGCCTTCGCCACCCGGGCCGCCCCCGCCGCCACCG
>JBOGWV010000113.1:0-8395 GCA_050693975.1 Actinomycetota bacterium | reverse complement strand
CGCTCGGCATCGTTGCCGGCCTCGCACATCCGGCGGTAGTTGGGCAGCGGGAACTTGGAGTCGATGCACACCAGACGACCACCCGCGCGCACCACGGCGTCGACCGTCGCTCCCGAAGAAAACCTGTGCTGCAGCGCGAACGAACTGGGGGGCAGGACCTGCCCGAGCAACTCGGCAAGCATCGCCTCGCCCAGGCCCCCGCGCGCCTTGGGCGCCTTGAGAAGGTCAGAGAGCACGTTGAACTCGCGCGCCTGCTCGGCCACCGCGCTGGTCGCCGTGCGCAGGTCACCGAGTGATTCGAAGATGTCGCGCGCCATCGTCGAACTCGCAACCTGAGTTTGGGTCATGCGCGAATCGATGCCCTCGAGTCGCTGCGCGAGACCACCGGACTCGGCCGCCACACGTTCGGCGAGGGCGCGCACCTCCGCGCGCATGACTGCGACGTCGGGAGCGGCAGCCCCCGTCGAGCGGCCTCGTGCCACGTACATGCCCGCAGCAAGACCGGCCACGACTGCGAGTACAACCAGCAGAATGATGTCCATGTACAGACCCTAGAGAGGGACTGTGACACTTCCTTGGATATGGCCTCCGGCCAAGGGCGGAAATGGGATTCTCTTGGCCCTTTACCGGCTCAGTTCCACGCCCCCACAAGCGGATCGCCGAGCCCCTCGATGAACGATCCCGTGGCCACCGACGCCCTGAGCGCCTCGATCGCCGTGGCTCGACCCACGTCGCTGAGCCACGGTCGCAGCTCCGTCGGGTTGGCGTCGTCATCGAACATCCGCAGCCCCGATCCCAGCGTCCGCACCATCAACATGCCGATGGCTATGTACTCCGTCACGGTCTCACCGAGTGGTCTGCCCGTCTCGTCGCAGCGGTCGAGATAGTCCTCGCCCCCGGCGGCCTCGATCATGGCCGACCCCAGGCGGATGGCCGCGGTTTCCTCGTCGAGCTCATGCTGCTGGAGCAGCGACGCGAGGACAAGCTCGCACTGGGAGGCAAAGAGCCCGCCCCGCACCAGTAGCCGGCCGGCGGCCATGCGCCACAACCGAGGGCGATTGCCCAGCCACACCCGCCCCGACCAGGTCACCATGTCGCGTGATCCCGCGCGCTCGATCGCCCCCAGGTCGCGGGCGAGGAGGTGCAGTGCGTCGATCTGAGTGAAGCCTCGTTCGCCGGCGGGCGTTTCCGGCGCGGCCTCCCACCCGAACATCGAGTTCCCCTGAGCACTGAAGGCGACGGTCGTCCCCCATTGGTCCGCCGGAATGCCGGCGATTGCGGCGCGCTCGATGATCCATGCCAGCGGCTCGACAGCCCACGCCATGTCACGCTCCGCGATCTCGGGGGGTGAGCAGAGCGCCTCATGCAGGGGCTGCATGAGCTGCAGCCGGGCCGGGCCGGCGCAGGTGGTCCAGGGCTCGAAGCAGGCATCGAAACTCCTCGCGGTGTCCATGGACTCATGCAAGCCCACGCCCGACGCTCTGGCTGTGGCGCGCGCCACACCTGGGAGAAAATCTCGGCCGGAGATTCCCGCGGTTTCTCCGTGGCAGTATCGGAGCATGATGTCTCCTTCCTACGAGCGCCTCTCCGTCCTCGACGAGATGTTCCTTCACCTCGAGGGTTCGAGCACCCACATGCACGTCGGCGGAATCGCGATCTTCGAGGGCGAGCCCCCCGACTACGACGACGTGCTGCAGATGATCGGGGACCGGCTGCAGTACGTCCCGCGCTTCAGGCAGAAGCTCGCCACCGTGCCGCTGGGCCTGGGCCGGCCGGTGTGGGTCGACGACCCGCACTTCCACCTCGAGTACCACGTGCGCCACACCGCGCTGCCGGCCCCCGGATCCGTCGACAAGCTCAATCGTCTGGTCGCCCGCATCATGAGCCAGCAGCTCGATCGGACCAAACCGTTGTGGGAGATCTGGTTTGCCGAGGGGCTCGCCGGCAACCGCTTCGCGCTCCTCTCCAAGACCCATCACAGCCTGGTCGACGGGATCTCCGGCACCGACATCATGTCCGTGTTGCTGGATCCGTCCCCCGAGCCACCCGATATCGAGCGCGACACCTGGAGGCCCGAGCCCGAACCGAGTCCCGACCAGCTCATGATCGAGGCGCTGCGCGAGCGGGTGACATCGCCGGGCGAGGTCGTGCGCTCGATGCAGAGCGCCGCCGGCGACCCCGCCAAGCTGCCCGGCCGCTTGATCGACGCGGCGCGCGCGGTTACCGAGTGGATGGGCAGTGGCTTTGCGGCCCCCGCCTCTTCGCTGAACCGGCCGATCGGCCCTCATCGCCGCTTCGAGACGGTATCGGTAGAGCTCGACGAGCTAAAACGAGTGAAGAACGCGTTCGGCGGAACGGTCAACGACGTCGTGCTGACGGTCGTGTCGGGTGGACTGCGGAGGCTGCTGCGCGGCCGCGGCGAGCGCGTCGACGATCTCGAGTTGAGGGCCATGGTGCCCGTCTCGGTGCGCACCGATCAGCAGCGCGGGGCGGGCTTGGCCGGACCGCAAGGACAGCGAAGTGCGCTCGGGAACCAGGTGGCGAACGTGTGGGCGGTGCTTCCGATCTACGAGCCCGACCCGCTCGAGAGGCTGCAGGTCATCAGCGAGTCGATGCGCGACCTAAAGAGTTCCGGCCAGGCCGTGGGCGCTCAGCTGCTCACGTCGCTGGGCGAGTTCGCTCCCCCGACGATCGTCGCTCAGGCCTCGCGGGTCGTCGCCCGCCAGCGGGCCTTCAATTTGGTTATCACCAACGTGCCGGGCCCCCAGCTCCCGCTTTACACGCTCGGCCACGAGATGCTCGAGGTCTACCCGGTGCTGCCGCTGTCGGGCAACACCACGCTGGGCGTCGCGCTGCTGAGCTACAACGGCTCGGTCGGCTTCGGCCTCCTCGGCGACTACGAGACCACCGAGGACATGGGCGAGCTCGCCGAGGGCATCGAGAAATCGGTGGCCGAGCTGCTCTCCGCGATCCCCTAGCCGGCGGGGCTATTCGTCGGAGTCGTCGGTCAGGTACTCGTCGAGCCGGCGAACGACGTCGATCGATCGTCGCTCGAACTCGTCGTAGCGACCGTTGGCGGCCACGGCCGCACTGAACACCGAGCCGGTGAAACCGACCAGATCGGCGCCGGCGTCGAGGTAGCTGAGGTAGTTCTCGGGCGTGAGGCCACCGGTGACCATCAGTGGGATGTCGAGGGGGCCGAGCACGTACTCGATGTAGTCGGGACCTCCGAGCGTCTCGGCGGGAAAGATCTTGACCCAGTCGGCGCCGGCCTTGTGGGCGTTGAAGATCTCGGTCGGCGACGCCGCGCCCATGATGATGGGGAGGCTCAGGCCGTGCGCCGCCTCGAGCACCTCGGGGACCACCACCGGGGTCACTATGAACTCGGCACCCGCGTCGTAGGCCTCTTTGACCTGCTCCGGGGCGGTGACCGTCCCGGCCCCGACGATCGCGTCGATGCGGCCGGCGATCTCGGCGAGGGCATCGGTGGCGTCCGGCGAATTCATGGTGACCTCGACGGCCTCGAAGCCGCCGCGCACGGCGGCTCCCGCCCCCTCGACCGTGTGCTCGGCCGCCTGCATCCTGAAGATCGCGATGACGGTCGCGTCCGACAGCCGCTGAGCGCGCGATTCGAAGAGTTTGACGTTCATGCCCAGGAGGTTACCCGAGCCCACCGCCCGATGAATGACGCTCCCCGAGCCTCAAATCACCGGTCGCCCGCGCACAGGTCGGACATGCCGTCCGGTCGCTTGGCCAGCTCGATCCGGTCCTCGACCCTCGCCGCCAGGGCCGGCACGTGGGAGACCAGCCCAATCAGCCGGTCCGGCGTGACGATCCGCTCGATCCCATCCATGGCCAGGTCGAAGGACTCGGGATCGAGCGAGCCGAAGCCCTCATCGAGGAAGAAACACTGGAGGCGCCCGCCCGAGCGACCGACGAGCTCGGCCAGCGCGAGGGCCAGCGCCAGCGACGCTAAAAAGGTCTCGCCCCCCGACAGTGTGTCGACGGTCCTTCGCTTCTCGCCATCGAGCTCGTCGACGACGTTGAGGTCCGCCTTGCGGTCGATCTCGAGTTGGTAGCGATTGGTCATCGATCGCAAGGTCTCGGACGCCAGCTCGAACAACACTCGGGTCTTCTCCTCGAGCAGGAAAGAGATGAAGCCCTTGGGTCCGAAGTCCTTGTAGAGCTGCTGGAAGTGGGACCGGCGGAGCTCGAGCGCAGCCTCCTTCTCGTCGAGCTCGGCCGCCCGCGCGGCCTTTGCCTCGAGTTCGGCGATGTCTTTGGTGGCGCCGTCTGCGGCAGACTGGGCGCGCGCCAGGGCCGGAGCGATCGCGCTTCCACCTTCGAGCTCGAGCCCCGCCCTCAGCTCGGCGAGCTCTCTGCCTTTGTCCTGCTCGGCGAGCTCTGCCCCGGCGAGGTCGGCGCGCGCGTTGTCGAGTCGGTCGTCCAACTCGATGCGCACTTCCTCGGAGCGCTCGGCCAGCGATTCCAGCGCATCGTCGATGCCGGGAGGGTCGAGCTCGACGGTCGCGGCGACCTCGATCAGGGCTGCGGCCACCGAGCGACGAGCGGCAGAGAACTTCTCTTGGCGCGTTAGGTGACGCCCGATCTCGGCCTGGGCCTCCTCGCAGGCGGATCTGGCGCCCTCGACCTCGGCCCTGGCCGCCGCCATCCCCTCGAGCCGGATATCCACCTCGGCCAGAGGATCGTCGGTGTCACCCAGGGCTTCGGCGAGCTCGACGAGCATCCGATCGAGCCGCTCCTTGGTGGAGTCACGCTGCTCGACGAGGTGACCGATCCCGGACTCCGCCCGAGTCAGTGCGGTCCTGGCATCTTCGGCGAGGCGCCCCGAGCGCTGCGCGGCCTCCTTGGTTTCCTTCTCCGCCGTCTTCGCGCCGGTGAGCGTGGTCGGCGTGCCGCCGGTGGGAAGAACGGCCACCTCTTGTTCGCACACGGGGCACGGTGCACCGACTTGAAGCTCGGCGCGCAATGCGTGGGCCTTGTGCGCAATCTCGAGCTCGGCGCGATGCTGTTCGGCGCGCTCGCAAGCCGACAGAGCCTCTTCGTGCGCATGCTGCGCGGCATCGGCCGCTTCCCGCAGTCCACCGAAGGTCTCCTCGTCCTTCTTGAGACGCTGTTCGAACGCGTCCACCTCGGCCGCGAGCCGCGTCGAAGCATCGGCCTGGCCGCGTAGTTCGATCAGTGCGCGCTCGGTTCCGTGGCGAACCTCGAGCGTCCCCAGCGCGTTTACCGCTTTGGAGCGGCGTGCCTCGGCTGCGACCAGCGCCGCTTGGCAATCGTCGAGAAGCGTGGAGACCGACATCTCCTGAGCGCGCAAATCGGCCAGCAACTTGGGGGCAGGCAACCGCTTCGACACGCCTTCGAGGCGCGCGACGTCCTTGGTAGCGCGCTCATGACTCGCGTGCGCGTCACGGAGGGCATCCTCGAGCTTCTTCTCCGCGGGCAGGGCAGCCTCGAGCCTGGCAGCCCGCGCCGATGCCCGCTCGCGCATGTCCCTGGCCTCGGCGATGCGCTCGGCGATGTCGTTGGGGATGCCGCGCCGCTCGCCGTCGATCTCCCGCAGGTCGCCGCCGATCACGTCGATGTGGCGCTTGGCTGCCTCGCGGAGCGCGTCGATCTGTTCGAGCCGGAACACCCCTTTGAGAATCTCGCCTCGCTTGGCCGGCGTCGCTCCCAAGAACTTTGCAAAATCGCCCTGCGCGAGCAGAACCGACGAGCAAAACGCGGCGAAGTCCAGCCCCAACAACTCCTCGATCTGCGCCGTGACGGCCGACTCACCGCTGCCGAGATGCTCGCCGGAATCGACGTCGATCAGTACATGCGGAGAGCTACCCGCCTTTCGCCGCATGATTCGAGTGGCCTCGTAGGCGTGGCCGTCGACGGAGAAGGTGAGCTGGACGCGCGCCTCGTCGGAGCGCGAGCAGATCAGCTTCTTGGTCGACCGCTGCTCGCGCGGCGTCTTGGCGTAGAGCGCGTAACAAATCCCATCCAGGATCGAGGACTTGCCGGCCCCCGTTGGTCCCACGATCGCAATGAGATTGCGGTTCTCGAAGGAGATCTCGACCGGAGTCTCGTGGCTGCGGAACCCCTGCAAGGTGAGCTTTAGTGGCCTCACCAGTCGACCCCCACTTCCCTGCGCAACTCGTTGAACGCATCCATGAGTTCACCCTCGGGCTCGACGCCGTAAGACTCTCGCACGAACGCGGCGTAGAGCTCGTCGAGGGCCATGCCCTCGCGGTTGAGGGCCTCGGCCTCGACGCGGTCGTAGTCAGCGCGCACGTTCAGCGCGTTGGTGAACAGTTCGCGCACCTCGTCCGCCAGTCCGGGGGCCGGGCCGTCGGTGGTGACCGTGACGTCGAGATAGTCGTCGCCCACCTCATCGACGAGTTCGCGCAGCTCGCCGATCGTTCCGGAGATCTTGCGCAGGTTGCGCCCCGAGGTGATCGGTATCTGTTTGTCGACGCGGGTGCGGTCGTGGGTGACGTCCACCAGCAGGCAGTACTTGTCGTGCTGGGCCTCTCCGAAATCGAGCTGCATGAGGCTGCCGGCGTACCAGGCCTCGCCGGACGAGGAGGGGGCTTGCTGGCACGCGTGGATATGCCCGAGCGCGGTGTAGTTGATCTCCGACGGCACCGCGGCCTTCGTCGTCATGTAGGCCTCGCCAATGTGGAGCTCGCGCTCTGAGCCCGAGGGGACGGCACCGTCGATCATGAAGTGGCCGACGAGGAAGTTGAGCGCGCCCGGATCGCTCTTCGCCATGTGGCGCGCGTAGTAGGCGCTGATGCGCTTGATGCGCTCGGCGTAGGACTTGAACCACTCTTCGCTCGCATCCAGGAACTCGACGACATGCGTCTCGTGCAGGAATGGAAAGCAGGCGATCTGTGCCCGGGTCTTGCCGTCGCGCGAGGTGACGGTGACCACTCCGCCCTGCTCCGGGCGCAGAGGCTTCGCGACGAGCGTCACGTTGTAGGGGGCGAGGTAGGGAGCGAGCACTCCGAACAGCTCGGTCGAGTCGTGGTTGCCGGCCACCGCCACCACCGGGGCGCCGGTTTGCGCGAGCCTCACCAGTGTCGTGAGCACCAGTCCCATGGACGCGAACGGGGGCAGCGCGCGGTCGAACAGGTCTCCGGCCACCAGCACCAGGTCGACCTGCTCGCGCTCGGCGACGGCCACGAGCTCGTCGAGCACTTGTTTGGTCTCGTTGCTGCGGTCGATGCGACCAAGCTTCTTGCCGACATGCCAGTCGGCGGTGTGCAGAACCCGCACCCTAGAGCCCCTCGAAGGGGTCGGAGTCGTCCGCCACTTCCTCGGGTCGCGTCGCCCACGGCGGATAAGGGAAGGTGAGCACCGTCGGGGCGGGTATCGGAGGCTGCGACAGCACCATGGTTCCCGGCTTGAGCAGCCGGGCGCGCGCCCTCGTCGACGGCAACATCCAGCCGTACTCGCTGCGCTCGGCCTCGGCGGAGTCGAGGCGGCCCGACACGCGCAGCGCGGCGTTCGCCAGCACGTCGGGCTCTATGCGCGATGCGCTCTGCTGCGCGCCTATGAGGATGACCCCCAGGGAACGACCGCGCTGAGCGATGTCGATCAAGGTGTCCTTGATCGGAGACCATCCGTCGCGCGGCGCGTACTTGTTGAGCTCGTCGAGAACGATCACCGACAGCGGGAAGCGGCCCTTGCCCTCTTTCTCTCTATGCACCTCAGAGATGAGCGCGCCCACCACGAAGCGCTGGGCAGCCTCGTGCAGGTCGTGGATGTCTACGACGGTCACGGCCTCACGCGCCCGATCGATGCGGCGCGATTCGCCCGCGGCAACCAGACGTCCCACCCGGCCCACCGCGGCGCGCAGCCTGCGCATGAAGGCGCTTACCGTGCCAATGGCGGTGCGTCCGCTCCAGTTACGGTCGGGCTCATCGCCGTCTTCTGGCTCGAGGAACTCGGCAAGCGCCTCCACGAGATCGTGGAGGTTGCGGATCACGCGCTCACCCGGACGCGCGGCCACGGCACCCCTGTTCTCGCCTTCGGTGTAGGGATCGCGGAGGACGATCGCACCGGGATGGCCCTCGACCGCGCGAGCGAAGCGTCGCAACTGGGCCATCACCCGCTCGGACACGAACGTTAGTTGGTTGCGCGCGTCTGCCGCGTCGGTGAACAGAAACTGGAGCAGGCCATCCTCAACGAACTCCTGCGGCGTCCACCGAAACGCGCTGATCCCTTCGATGCGAGCACTGGTCTTGGGGATCCCCTCGTCCTGAGTAGGGGCCCAGAACGACACCGAGGGGAACGGCCCCGGCTCCATGCCGAGCTTGCCCCATGCCTCTTGGGCCTCGTCGTCGAATCGGTTGTTGGGCTTGTCGAGGAACAGAAGGTCCTC
>JBOGWV010000112.1:0-3036 GCA_050693975.1 Actinomycetota bacterium | reverse complement strand
GCCGAGCTATGGGCTCACACTCGTGCAGGAGTTCGCCGCACGCGGGATCGCGCCCGAGGACATCTCCTTGAGCCTCGGCATCCTGGGGGCAGAGCCTTGGACGGAGACCATGCGTCAGTCGGTGGACACAGGACTTGGCTTGCGGGCGACCAACATCTATGGGCTGAGCGAGATCATCGGACCGGGCGTATCCAACGAATGTGTCGAGGAACGCAAAGGCAGCCACGTCAACGAGGACCACTTCTATCCCGAGATACTCGATCCCGAAACCGCCGAGCCTGTGGCCGACGGTGACGATGGGGTGCTTGTCTTCACCACCTTGACCAAGCAAGCCCTTCCCTTGCTGCGCTACTGGACGGGTGACGTCACGTCGCTCACCGGTGAGGAGTGCAGTTGCGGGAGGACGCTCAGGCGCATGGCGCTCATCAAGGGGCGAAGCGACGACATGCTGATCATCCGCGGGGTGAATCTGTATCCGACCGAGGTCGAGCTCGTCCTCGGCCGCATCGAGGAGCTGTCCCCCCACTATCGACTGGTGGTAACGCGCAAGTCGACCCTCGACGAGTTGACGGTGGAAACCGAGGTCGTCGAAGACGTGTTTCGGCGCGCGGGGGCCGAGGTGCTCAGCGAGCAGGTGGTCGCAGCCGATGAGTTCTTGGACCAACTCCGAGCGCGGATCAGGCACGAGCTCAAGGCTTCGCTGGGCGTGACGGTGGACGTCGTGTTGGCCTCTCCGGGGACGGTCCCGCGCTCCGAGGGAGGCAAGCTCAATCGGGTCGAAGACCGGCGCAAACTCTGAGTCGACCGTCGATCTCACCCCACGACATCGAAGCTGCCTTCGCCCGGATCGAGAGTTACACCCGGCGGACCCCAACTCTTGCTCTCGACACAGGAGCGTTCGGTAGCAAAGGGCGCATCGGTCTCAAGCTCGAGCTCCTGCAACACGCGGGCTCGTTCAAGCCGCGCGGGGCGTTCAATCGGATGCTCGCAAGTCCACCGTCCAACGAGCGCGTCATTGCGGCGTCGGGCGGCAACTTCGCGGTGGCGGTTGCGTATGCGGCGCGGGTGCTGGGGCACACCGCCGAGATCTTCGTCCCCGAGGTCGCCTCGCCTGCCAAGGTCGCGCGGCTCCATGACCTGGGAGCGGAGGTCAACGTCATCCCGGGCTTTTACGCCGATGCGCTGCGCGCGAGCGAGGAACGAGCGAAGGGCGTGGCGGCCCTGGTCATGCACGCCTACGATCAGTTTGAGATCGTGGCAGGGCAGGGGACCGTGGGTCTTGAGCTCGACCGCCAGATGCCCGACCTTGACACCGTGCTGGTCGCGGTCGGAGGTGGAGGCCTCATCGGTGGCATCGCGTCGTGGTTCGCAGGGCGCGTCCGAGTAATCGGCGTCGAGCCCCGACTGTGTCCGACCATGAACGAGGCGCTTGCCGTTGGACGACCCATCGAGGTAGATGTCGGGGGCCTCGCGGCGGACTCACTTGGAGCCGGGATCGCGGGGCACTGGGGGTTTGAGGCCGTGAGCAATTTCGTTGACCAGGTAGTTCTCGTGGAGGACGGTGACATTCGCAACGCTCAGCGAACGCTGTGGAACGAGACGCGGATCGTCGCCGAGCCTGGAGGCGCAGCGTCGCTGGCGGCTCTTCTCAGCGGCGCCTATCGGCCGCTTGAAGGGGAATATGTGGCGGTGCTGGTGTGCGGGGGAAACACCGACCCGTCGACGGTGACAGCAGATCGTTAGTCATCCAGGGCGAGATGGAGGATCGATGAAGTCACACACCGTGTACAAGACTTTCAACACGACCGAGCGGCGAGAGTTCGTGCGTATCACCGAGGATGTCGCCGCCGCGGTCGATGAGTCGGGTGTCGAAGAGGGCATGGTGTTGGTCTCGGCCATGCACATCACGGCCGCGGTGTGGATCAACGACGACGAGCCTGGCATCCAGGCCGACGCCCTCGAATGGCTCGACAAGCTTGCGCCGCCCTCGTGGCAGCCTCGCTCAAACGACGTTGCGCAATCGTTGTCACCAGACCCGGGCGACTACCGTCATCATCGTGGCGGTGAAGACAACGGCGATGCCCACCTCAAGAACCTGCTGATGCATCATCAAGTGATCGTCCCTATAACCGCGGGGAAACTTGACCTCGGCCCCTGGCAGGCGATCTTCTACGTCGAGTTCGACGGACAGAGGAACAAGCGTCTCGTCATCAAAGTCATCGGAGAGTAACCGGCAGGCTTCCCTGCAGTCCGGCCGAGCCCACCCCGCGCGCTAGCATGCGGCGCAATGACTATCGAACCATCCTCTGCGATGGTTGCTGGAATACAGGCCTTGGTGATTGGATCCCTGGGCCTGTTTCTTGGGTACCTCGTGGTGGACGCGCTGGCGCGGCTTTTCAGGATCGAGCTGGATGCGGCAGCCTCCTGGGGCCTTGCGCTGTTTGGTTTCACCGCTGTTGTGACGGTTATGACGCTCGTTCACATCGCCACGAGCGGGGCGATTTTCTCGAACATTCGTCTCACGCAGGGGTTGCTCTTCGGCGTAGCAGTCGTCGCCATTGCGGTCCGATTCCTACGGCGCCGACCCGTGCCATTCGAGCGCGAGGCCAACCTGTTCGTTCGGTGGGTGCCTCTCCTGTTGGTCATCCTGGGGTATGTGTTGTGGACTCCACCTGCGTTCGAGCTGCTTCCACAAAGCTTTAACGGTGATACGACGCAACATGCGATTGAAGGGAGCCAACTCCTCAATGGAGAATCGACGCCCTCCGCGCCCCTGACGGGAGACATACCAAACGACTATCCCTACCTCTTCCATGCCGAGGCCGCGACGCTCGCGCGCGTGACTCCCGGGGGACGGATTTTGCACGCCTACGGACCTCTGCTGGTGCTCTTCGTCGGTGGTGGAGTGCTGACTCTATTCGCACTCGGGCGTGAGCTAGGGCGTTGGACGAGTGGCGTTTTCCTGGCGACGTTCGGAGCACTCGCGGGTGGATTCGGCTGGCTGATCACGCGCTCGCCCGAGGTGGTCACCTTCGT
>JBOGWV010000111.1:0-2658 GCA_050693975.1 Actinomycetota bacterium | reverse complement strand
GGGTGCTCTGGGACTGGGGGTCGATCATTTCCGCCTCGCAAGTTTCGAAGTCCTGTGCGAGATCCACCCCGGAGAATCCGCCTGAAAACTGGTACAAACTATAGCGAACATACGTTCGATAATCAAGAGTTCTAGGCCGTCATATCCATCATTTCGGCGGCAGGAGTCCCGCTCCCCACGGGGAACAACTACTGCAACCACCTATCCCTGGGGGAAAAGAATGCGAACTCGCGTGCCGGTGCTGTTGTTCGTCCTGTCGCTCGTGGGGGCCCTGATTCCGGGCACCGCCGCGGCCGAGGAGGGCGTTCACAGCGACAACATGACCCACATCGGCAACATCGGTTACGAGGCGCGAAACGGCGACACGCCCAACTTCGGGACCGACATCGAGTTCGCTCGCCTGCAGGGCCGCCAGTACGCGCTCGCGGGCTCTTACCGCAACGGACTCCAGATCGTCGATATCAGCAACCCCGAAGCCGCTTCGGTCGCGGCCGTTTACGACTGTGGAGTTACCCAGGGTGATGTCCAGGTGTTCAAGCGAGGCAGCCGCACCTTCGTCACCTACACCTCCGACACCTTCGGCGACGGAACCTCCACCTGCTACGAAGAGGCCGCCGCACTCGGCTTCGAGGTCCTGAAGCCGACCGGAGAGGGCCGCAACGGCACCTTCATTGCCGAGGTCACCGACCCGCTCAACCCGCGCACGGTGTCGTTCGTCGACGTTCCGCAAGGAAGCCACAACCAGACCGTGCACCCAAGCGGGAACTTCCTCTACAACTCGAACTCGGACCTCATCACCTCTGCGATGCCGGCTATCGAGGTGTACGACATCCGCGATTTCGCGAAGCCGGAGCTAGCCACCGAGCTCGCTCTTCCGACTCGTCCCGGACTCGGCACCGAATCGCACGACATCACCTTCAACGCCTCGGGATCGCGTGCCTACTCGGCCGCCCTGTCTCAAGAGATCATCATCAACACCGAGGACCCGGCCGCCCCCGAGATAGTGACCAGCTTCCTCGACCCCGCTATCAACGTCTGGCATCAGTCGAACCCCGTCACCCTTACGGCCGAGGACGGCACCGAGCGCGAATTCCTCATCGTGGAAGATGAGGTCGCCGGTGCAGTCGGGACCGGACAATGCCCGAACGGAGGCGTCCACGTCTACGACATCACCGGAGACAACGAGCAGAATCCGGTCAAGGTCGGTTACTGGAACATCGACGAGGTGCGTCCCACCACCAGTCCTGAGCACAGCTGCACCGCTCATGTCTTCGACATCCATGAGAAGGAAGGAATCATGACGATCGCCTACTACAACGGCGGCGTCAGGGTCGTCGACATCTCGAACCTGATGGGGATCTCTCTCGGCGACGACACCTCGGTCACCGGCGCGGGCATGAGGGAACTCGGGTTCTACCGCTTCGAAGACTCGGACACCTGGTCCGCAAAGACGCCGAGGATCGACCGCAACGGTGACTTCTACCTCTACGGGAACGACATGGCACGCGGCCTCGACATCTTCTTCTACGACGCAGGTGGCAAGCAGTCGAAGAATCGCGGGCGGTGGATGACACCGGCCGAGGCGGAGCTCGAGCTTGCCTCGCGCCCGAAGGTCCCGCTGACGCCCGAAACGGCGTTTACATGCCTCCTGCCCAAGTAGACGCCGCTAGGAGATCGCCAGAATCAGCGCGGCGGTGACAAGCAGGCTCGCCCCCAGCGCGCAGTCCTCGATGGTGGAGCTCTCTTTTGGCGAGTGAGAGATGCCTCCTTCGGAGCGGACGAACACCATTCCACAAGGCACTCCGGCCCCGGTGAGCGTCATGGCGTCGTGTCCCGCCATGCTTGGCATCTCGGGAACCTCGAACTCGAACTCGCGCGCCGCTGAGTGCATGGCCTCGAGCACCTCCGGGGCCATCGGCGCCGCGCGCAGCCGTTTGGTCTCGTGGACGCGTAGCTCGCACCCGTTGTCGTCCGCCGCCCGGCTCGCGGCCTCGAGCACCTGTTGGTTCGCGCCGTCGATCAGAGTCTCGTCGAGGCCGCGCACGTCGAGCGTGGCGCGGGCCTCGCCGGGAACGATGTTGGTGGCTCCTCCCATGACCTCCGCCTCACCCACGGTCGCCACCAACTGCTCGCCGCTCTTCTGCATTACCCGTTGTGCTTCTAGGGCCGCTGCGGCAATGGGGATCAGAGCATCACGACGGTCGGCAGGAAGGGTCGTGCCCGCGTGGTTCGCCTCACCGAGCACCTGGAGGCGCCAGTGGCTCAGTCCCACGATGCCCGTCACGATGCTCGCGGGGAGACCGGCACGCTCCAAACGCCGCCCCTGCTCGACGTGCACCTCGAGATACGCGCGGAGATCCCGCCTGCGACCGGCCACGGCCGGTACCTCTTCGGGATCGAAGCCCGCCTCGCGCATGACATCGCCGAGCCTGACCCCCTGGGTCGTGGTTGCGCTTTCGAGCTCCTCGACGCCGAGGTCCCCGGCGAGGGCGCGGCTTCCGGTCATTCCGAGGCCGAACCTGACGCCCTCCTCGTCGGTGAAGCACAGCAGGCCGAGCCGGTCCCATCCCGGCTCCCGGGCGTCCCTGGCCGACAGCAGCCCCTCGAGCGCGGAGGTGACGCCCAGCGCCCCGTCGAACCTTCCGCCACTCGGCACGG
>JBOGWV010000110.1:0-4986 GCA_050693975.1 Actinomycetota bacterium | reverse complement strand
GTCTCGAACAGAGCGAGGTAAGAAAGAGCGGTCCAGTGTGGCCAGCATGCTTACCCTGTCGGCACCGCTGTGGATCACTGGCTTGTGCTGGTTGGTGATACAGCAGTCCGACATCGTTGTACTCGGCTTCTTGAGAGGGCCTGCGGAGGTCGGCATTTACGCCCCCATCCTAAAGATCGCCGAGGCGAGCACTCTGCTACTGGCGGCGATGGCGCCTTACCTATTGCCGGAGTCGGCTCGGCTCGACGCGCGTGGTGATCACGCAGGCTTGCAAAGGCTCTATGACTCATCGACCAAGTGGGTACTTGTCTTTGGGACTCCGCTGATTGCAGGCTTGATGCTCGCGCCTCGAGAGCTGGTACATCTGCTGCTGGGAATTGACGCCCCTGAGGTTGCGACGGTTGGTCGTTTGCTGGCCGCTGCGTTTCTGCTTATGACTGTTTTCGGTGCCAGCGAGGCACTGCTCCAAGCTAACTGTCGTCCCGGCAAACTTGTTCGCAGATCATTGCTCGTACTTGTTGGAACCGTGATGATCAATGTCCTGCTGGTGTGGCGGTTCGGAATTGTGGGCGCTGCCCTGGGGAACCTTCTTGCATGCGGCCTTTTCGGTGCCGCCAATGCGTGGCTCCTTCATGCGGAACTGGGAGTTCGCCCATTCTCATCAGCCCCGGGGCGATTGCTCGCAGTGGCGCTTGCCTCTTCGGGGCCCACAGCACTCCTGCTTACTCTGGTAGAAGGTCAATTGCTCTCAATCGCGATTGCGTCGGCAGGTGTGGGGGCGCCGACCTTTATCGCCGCGATAACGCCTGCCAGATGGGGCAAGGTGAGGACGGTTATTTCTGCGGAACTCAATCGAGCATGAATATCTCGGTCGTCATTCCCGCGTACAACGTCGAGAGGTGGATCGCGGGTGCCGTCGACTCGGTGCTCCAGCAAGAGCCTGCTCCATACGAGGTGATAGTGGTAGACGACGGTTCAACCGATTCCACGGCGGCGGCCGTCGTATCAGAACTTGATCCCCGCGTGAAGCTGATCAGCCAGCAGAACCGTGGCCTAGCGGGGGCGCGAAACACCGGCATCAGAGCAGCTACCGGTGAGGTGGTGTACCTGCTCGACGCAGACGATGAAGCTCTTCCGGGTGCCTTGGCTGAGATCCTGCGGGCCTTTGATGCCGACCCGGACGCAGGCGTCGTCTGCGGCAACTTCATGAGATGCGATCCGGAGGGAAACCGGGAGCTTGCTTGGAAGGACCATCCGAGGAAGCGCGTCCTGAGGCGCCCAGATGCAGGCGCAATGCTGCTTCGCAACCATCTCTCACCCAACAGCGCTTTCAAGTCGGATGTCTTGAAGGCGTACATGTTCCGCGAGGAGTTGCGAACATGCGAGGACCTCGACCTCTGGCTTCGACTGATCTTCGATGACGTTCCGATCGTCACGCTGGCCAAGCCTCTTTCTCTTTACCGAGTTGGGCGAGCCGGCGCTCTGTCGGCTCAGACTCTGAAAATGCGAAGCCACCGCAATCTCGTATTCCGGTGGGCACTTCGAGATGACAGACTCAACCGGATTGAGAGGTTGATCGCTTTCTACCAGTTCGCTCGTAGCGGGACCGGCGTCCTGGCAGCGAGGGTCTCGCTGTTGCGAGGAGCGGTGTCCAGTCGAAGTGCCGACAGTCACCGAAAGGACCCACTGACCGTACTCCAGGTGACGATGGACGAACCGGGCGGAGGCCGAACTCACCTGAGAGAATTGGGGGCAGGTCTGAAGGGGTACGTTTCGTCGTCCACTCTAGAGTTGGCCCGAGGGTCATTCGGGGCCCCCCGCACATGGATGCGCTATCGGCGCCAAATCAAGGCGGCGATCGGGGACTCACGTCCTCGCATCGTGCACGCTCACGGATTGCGAGCCGCGGCTGCAACTCTTACCACGCGCTGCCCTGCGAAGCGCGTTGTAACTATTCACGGATTACATTCCTTGCGTCGGTCAAAGGGAGTGGCAACGTTTATCAGCTGGGTGCTGAATCGAGCGGTGCTGTCTCGCATGAGTCGGATCCTGGTTTTGTCTGCCAGCGACCGTGAACTTCTCACCCAGTCAGGCGTTGCCGCGGGTGATATTCAGACGGTGAGGGCAGCAATTCGTGAACCGGTTCGCCTGAAGAAGGAAGCCGCCAGGCGGTCTCTGGGGCTGGACCAGGGCGCGTTCGTGATTCTCTGGCTGGGAAGGTTTGAAAAGGAGAAGGATCCCCTCACTCTCATTGCCGCCATGCGGCTACTTGATGCTGAAGGTACCGTTGCCCTCATGGGAGGAGATGGCTCGGTTATGCCCGAGGTAAAGGCCACGCTCAATGAGAACCTCGAGGACAGAGTGCTCGTTCCCGGATGGTTGTCCGATCCTGACCCCGCGATCGCTGCAGCGGATGTTTTCGTGTCTACGTCGCTATGGGAGGGCTTTCCTCTGGCGGCCCTCGAGAGCGCGGCCGGTGGTTTGCCGCTGATTGTTACCGATGTTGCTGGAAATAAGGATCTCGTCGCCAGTGGTGTGCCTGCATGTTTGGTGCCGGCCCAAGACCCTGGTCGCCTGGCCGACGAGTTGCGTCTCGCTCGTGTCAGGTTGGCAGGCCGAAATGACCCCGAGAGCCACACTCATTCGTGGATAGCAAAGGAGTTCAGCAGGGAGAACCTAGGGGCGGACGTTCGCCGTGCCTATGGTGCTGTTCTGGGCGAGTGGAGAGCCGACACGGTCGAAGAAAGGTCGACGAGCCCCGAGGGTAACTTCGACGCCGAGGTCAAATGGGCCGGCTGACGCATCTAGCCGCGCTGGTCAGGCACCCGATGCTGAGCCCAAGGGCCAGGGGACAGGCAATCCTGATCGGTCTACGACGGGAGGTGCGAAAGCGAGGAGTTGAGTCAAGGAAGGAACGCGACTACACGATCGAACTGAAGTCGGGGATCCTTTTCCTGCCTCCCAATGACATCATCGGCGACGTGTCCGTATTCAACGAGGTCTTTCTCGACGGGAGCTACGAGACCTCGTACAAGGACTCCGTGGTCATCGATCTGGGGGGGCATCGAGGCTACTTCGGCGCATACGCACTGACGATGGGAGCGAAAGCGGTTAATACATTTGAGCCCGAACCGCGGAACTACGACGTGCTGCGTCGTTGCGTGGAGTCATTCCGCGCTTCGGGGCACAGGTGGACGATCGAGAAAGCGGCCGTTGCCGACCGCGACGGTGAGGCCGACTTCTACCTGTGGGAAGAGTCATACGGCCACTCGCTCTACTCGATGGGGGAGGGGTCGGCCCTTGCGGGCACAAAGGTCGAGGTCCGCTCAATCGCGTCAGTTCTCCAAGAGCCCGATCTCGCCAATCAGCGGGTAATCGCGAAGGTAGACATCGAGGGAGCTGAGTGCGAGGTCATTCTGCGAGGGGGAGCTGATTGGGGACTGGTCGACGAGATCTTCATGGAGTTCCATGATCTTGGTCGCTGCACCATGGACGAGATTGTCGATCATCTTGGGAGTTTCGGATTGGTACTCGCAGGGTCGAGTCCTACCTCGAATGCTGAGATGCACTCTTATCACTTCGTGAGGCGACCAGAGCGCGACCTACCCTGAGGTTGGCTTGCCGGCACTACTTACGGAGGCTCCTTGTTTCAGGAGATGCCTCTGCGCCGAGTGCTTGAAAATCCATTGCTGCGAAGATCGCCGAGAAGCGACTGACATAACTGTGCTCGGTCCAAGCCCTCATCTTGCCGGCCGCCGCGATCCTCTCCCTCTCGGGCTCGGATGTGAGCAGTCGGCGGCATGTTTCGACGAGCTCATCGCTGCCTGAGTAGCAAGCGATCTCCTCGCCTTCGACAAAGAACGAACTGAGTTCAGGGTTGCGCGTAGTGAGATAAAGCGCACCGACGGCTGGGACCTCGAAGTCCCGGCCCTTAATTTGACTCACTCCGGTCGAACTACCGGACAGGCCGAGAGCGATCTTGCTTCGCTGAAAAAGGTCGAGCATTCGAGTGTAAGAAACCTTCCCCGAGGGCCAGCCGTGACCAAAGGTGTCTACTCGAAGTCCCGCTGAGCGCAGGTTCTCGATTGTCTCTCGGCGATTGCTGTGCGGTTGTCCCACGAAGATGATGTCGAGATCCGGCCGGCGTTCCCGATCGGCGTATGACCGAAACACATAGGGATTGAAGCCCCACTGAGAAGGTATGGCGTTTGATCCGTCCTCTTCATAACTCTCAGTCGCGACTGCGCTGGTGGTAATGGCGTAATCGAAATGTGGAGCCCACACTTTTGAAAAGTCGTCGTATCGCCAGTGATCGTCCGTAAACCAGTTGGCTGTAATGATGCCGAGACTGCGCAAGTGGGCGATCGTCGCCGGCTCGATCTCATCCTCGAAGATAACGAAAAGAGCCAAGTCGGGCAGGGATTGCGAGGCGCTCTCGCGAAGCAACTCGTTCATGCGCCCGCGACCTCTTCTTCGGAGCACATCCATGAAATCGAAGTGCGCGACCTCGTATCCAGCTTCGGCCAGTGTTCCATAGAACTGAACGTGCTCGTATGAGAGGCCTCTGCTTGGGTGCCCGTAATCCGCCTTCATGGTTACCAAGAGAATGCGAAGCGGTCGCTGTCCGTCTCGAGAGTGGAGCCGCTTCTCACGGGCTGGTCTCCTGACCCAACCCACGTGTGAGAGTGCCTCGTGTTCGATGTTCCGAAATCGAGACGGCAACCCCCGGACCCGACCCCTGAGCTCGAGCACTGTCCGAGGGCTGATGATTCTGCGGATTCTTCCTAGCTTCATTCCCAACTCTCACGTGATCGGTCACGGACTGCGTGCTCTCCCAGTCTCGCATTCGCCGACCCGCCGGCGAGAATTTGTGTGGGTCTGTTCCTAAAGGAGACCTGCCACAGGCACGAAGCTCAATAGAGAACAGAAGTTGTCTGTAGGCAGAGCTGGGAGCACGGTGGAGACCGAACGAATCTCAGGGCCGGC
>JBOGWV010000109.1:0-8386 GCA_050693975.1 Actinomycetota bacterium | reverse complement strand
GCGGTGATCGTCCCGATCGGGCGTTGGAACTCCACCGACCCGGTAAACGCGGCGATGGCGACCGGCACGGTCTGGGCCACTAGGTCGCGCGGTGCGAACGTGCTCGCGAGCAGGAACTCGTTCCAGGAATAGACGAACACGATGATGGCCGCGGCAAACACTCCCGGCGCCGCGAGCGGCAACACCACCTTGTAGAAGGCCTGGAACGCGGTCGCTCCATCGACGCGCGCGGCTTCCTCGAGATCCTTTGGAATCGACGCGTAGAACGTAGTCAAGATGAAGATCGTCAGCGGCAACGTGAACGCGGTGTAGGGGATGTACAGCCCCGGATAGGTATTGAGCAGTCCCAGGTTGCGCCACAACTCGTAGAGAGGCGGTACCAGCGCCACCGAGGGGAACAACGCCACCGCGAGAATGCCCGACAGGATCAGGATCTTGCCCTTGAGCGGGAGCCTCGCCAGCGCGTAGGCCGCCAGTGACCCCACCGTGATGCAGATGATGGTCGTGGTCCCGGCCACGATCGCAGAGTTCCGCAGGTTGTAGCCGAAGCCCTGATCGAACACGCTGATGTAGTTCTCGAACCCGAACGGGCCCTGAGTCAGGCTGGGGCTGTTGAGCGCTCGGTCTCCCAGCTTCAGGCTGGTGTCGATGAGCCACACGAACGGGAACAGACACCACAGCAGGATGAAGCCGAGCAGCGAGTAGCGCCCCACCCTGCGCCAGAACGAGGTCTCGACGACCACCCCTTGGTCCTTGGCCATGTCTACTCACCCCCCGTGCCGATAACGAAGTCTCGACCCAGTGCCCTCACGAACACGACTCCGATAATGAGCACCATGATGAACGTCAGCGTCGATAAGGCAGAGCCGAATCCCGGGTTGGGCGTTTGCACCACGTAGCGCTGCACCAGGATCGACAACGACTCGGTATTGAAGGCCCCACCGGTCATGACCTGGGGAAGGTCGAATACGCGCAGCGCGTCGACCGTGCGGAAGAGCAGCGCGACCAGGATCGCCGGCCTGAGCAGCGGCATCGTGATGAACCGGAAGCGCTGCCAGGTGCTGGCCCCGTCCACACGCGCGCTCTCATACATCTCGTCGGGAATGGTTTGCAGCCCGGCCAGCAGGAGAAGCGCCACGAACGGCGCCGTCTTCCACACGTCTGCGAACACGATGGAGAACATCGCCCATCCTGGCTGGCCCAGCCAGTTGAAGCGGTCGAGCCCCAGGATGTAGTTCACGAATCCCGGCGTCACGCTGAACATGAAGTACCAGAGCTGCGCCGCGATCACGGTCGGGATGACCCACGGCACCAGGATCGACGCTCTGGTCACACCCCGGCCCCTGAAAGCCTGACGCATGATCAAGGCGAACCCGAGTCCGATGGCGAACTCGGCCGTCACTGAGGTGACCGTGAATATGAAGGTGGCCCTCACCGCGTTCCAGAAACGAGGGTCGCCCAGCGCCTCGGTGTAGTTCTCGAGGCCTCCGAAGCCCTCCCGGAGGCGGCCCTGGTACACGTACAGGCTCAATACGAAGGCGTAGATGATCGGAAACGCTGCGACCAACGCCATCACGAGCACCGACGGGGACAGAAAGACGCGCGCTAATCCAGTATCAGAAAGCCCGCGCCGTTTCTTTACCGCCGGTGCCCGCCCCGCCACTGTGGTAGCTGACACGATGAGTATCCCTTTCTTTCAGGACTGCTCCGACGATGGCTACTCCTGAATGCTCTCCTCTAGGAACGCTCCAACCGCCTCGACGGCCTCCTGAGGATCCTTCTGTCCGTTGTAGGCGGGGAAGATCTCTTGCTGGATGGTCACGCTGATGTCGTTCCACGTGGGTGCGGGCGGACGAGGCTTCGCGTCGGGCAGCACCTGTCCGAGCAGCTTCATGACGGGATCGTCCTGGAGTGATTCGTAGACGGACGCCATCGTGGGCGGCAGCGAAGACTCACCGAGCAGCGTCTGAACCTCCTCGTTGGTCGACGCCCAAACCACGAACTCCTTGGCGGCCTCCTTGTTGTCACTGAACGCGCTGACCGCGTTGTTGAAGCCACCCAGCGCGGAGATGGTTCCCTCGCCCGTGAAGGTCGGGAGCGGGGCGATGTCGAACTTGCCGGCGATGTCGCTCTCCTTCTTGTCGCTGGCGAGGCCGTATACGTACGGCCAGTTGCGCATGAACACCGCCTTGCCCGACTGGAACTCGTTGCGGGACTCTTCCTCGAGGAAGGTGTTGAAACCGGATCCGAAGAAGCCGTTCTCGACGGAGTCACGCATGAACTCGACCGCCTCTAGCGCAATCTCCTCGTCCCACAGGACCTCGGTCGCGTCCTCGTTGAAGACCTCGCCGCCCGCGCCCCAGTAGTACTCGAGGAAGTTCACGACCATGCCCTCGTACTGAGCGCCCTGGCCGACGAAGGGCGAGATGCCCTCCTGCTCGCCGACCTCGAGGCCCATCTGAACCGTCTCGTCCCAGGTCGTCGGTGGCTCGTCGATCAGGTCGGTGCGGTAATAGAGGAAACCTGCGTTGCTGTTGTAGGGACCGGCCCACAGCTCGCCCTCCCAAGTCGCCGACTCGAACGCGCCGGGAATGGTGACGTCTTCGATGTCGGCTCTGACGTCCTCGAGGCTTTCCAGCCAGCCGTTGACCGCGTACTCACCGGTCCAGATGACGTCCATGCCCAAGACGTCGAAGCCGGAGCCCTGCGCGTTCAGCTCGAGACTCTGCTGCTGGCGCTGCTCGCCGGCATCGTCGGGCAGTCTCTCGATGCGGATCGGCGTGTCGGGGTTCTCTTCGCTCCACAGTTTGGCGACTTCTTGGTGAACCCCGCCGGGCGCGGCCTCCGAACCGCCGATGGCCCAGGTCAGCTCGCCGCCGCCCTCCTCGCCGCCGCCGTCCTCGGGGGACGAACCGGCGCAACCAGCCGCGACGAGCGCGACCACGACCAGAAGTATCGCTGCGAGCGGAAACCGGTACCGGTCACGCGTCAGAAGTTTCATTGCTCCCCCTGTCCCGTTTGTGGACGGCTGCCCCCCGGCAGCTCCTCCATTGGTCGTAAAGCGACACAATCATACTCAGTCTCGCCAAATCGTCACGATGGGAGTAGTAGGGCTAGCCTGACGTGGCGATGGGGGCCGGCCAGCGCCTCTGAATCCCCTCCGAATCGAGCAGGCGGGCGAAATCCTCGAACTCCCTGGGCTGTTCCACCAGCGTCCGGGGCTCGGCCCCCGAGGCCAGACAGTGTGCCGCCAGCAGCCCGGCCACCTCGCCGACGTTCCACTCGACCGGATGGAGCCGGTAGCAGCCGTTGGTGATGTGAGTGGTCCCTATGTTCTTGGCGGTGGGCAGCAGGTTACGCAGGCGTATCGGGATCAGCGCTCCGAGCGGGATCTCGAAGGGGCACGAGGCGACATCGATGTAGGTATCGCCGGCGGTCGAGGGATGAAGGTCGATGCGGTAACTGCCCACGCCAACCGAATCCGCATAGCTCACCGCTCCGTGCCGGCCGCGCATGGCCGCGGACAGGTCCTGCTCGACGATGGTCCTCTGCGCGCGAATGCGGCGCGACTCGCGAATGTAGGGCGCCATTGCGAGCCCGTCGGTCGTGCCCACGACGTCGCGGTTGAGCTTCAGACCCGGATAGCCGGTGCCTCCGTCGGGTCGCGGCGCCTCGGTCTGCATCCAGTGGAGAAAGCAAAGGCTGAGCCGGCGCGCGCCCTCGACGTGGCCGAGCGCCTCGTCCTCGCTGACCTCGAACACCGGGCCGAGCCAGTAGTCGATCATCGGCCAGTTGACGAGGGTGATGTCGCTCGCCAAGAAGCCCGCGCTGAAGTTGCGGCGCGCGGCGATGCGACGGAACAACCAGAGATCGAGATCGCCGCCGCGCGCGTAAGCCGCCGCGCTCCCGTCGAAGAAGGGATCGCGCTCCGGGTTGGGGACCAGGAAGCGTTCGGCCGGCGCGAGCGTCTGCGGGTCCGGGGCGACCCAGGAGAGGTTCGGCGCGGGCCAGAACGATGCTCGATAGTCGCGCCAGAAGGAGTAGTCGTCGGGTTTGTCGATGGTGTGGTCCTCATCGGCGTGGTGCTGGAGCGCGAAGCAGACGCTGATCGCCTGCATATTGAGGGGGTCGGCGATCTCTGAGGCGTGCGGCTCGCCGGTATCGCCTTGGGACTCGGCTCCCGTCACGTACTCGGCTCCCGCAAGGGGGAGCAGCTCCCCGGTCTCGGTCGCGTCCAGCACGTAGTCGGCCGCAACCGTGACCGTTTCACCCTCGTGGCCGGCGAGCGTCACCCCCGCCACTTCATCGGCTTGTATCTCGACCGCGACCGGCCGGTGTTCGCCTAGCACCTCGAGTCGCCCGCTCGCCCGATGGGGCTCGAGCATCGTCTCGAGCGCGGCGAGCGCGACCCGAGGCTCATGCGCCAACGCGCTCACGTAGGCCGCTCCGGGATTCAGGTGCGGATCGCGGCGGGCCGCGTCGGTGAGCGGATAGTTCGACCGGTAGATCGAGCGGATGAGCTCACGCAGCTCCCGGTAGGTGCGAGTGCACCCGGTGTCCTCGATCCACGGATGCTCGTCCGGCGGCACCGCCTGAGAGGTGAGCTGGCCGCCGAGCCACCGGGTCGACTCGCTGAGGATCACCGACCGCCCCGAGCGGGCGACGGCCAGAGCGGCGGCGACGCCCCCGAGGCCTCCTCCCACGACCGCCACGTCGGCGCGGCGTTCCGCCGAATTGTCCATGACCTAGGAGGGTAATGGCGGGGCTCCGTTTAAGGTCGCACCAATGAGCAGTCGCAAGGAACACGCGCTCCCGTGGTGGCAGACCGAGGTTCTCTACCAGATCTACCCGCGCTCTTTCGCCGACTCGGATGGCGATGGGGTCGGGGACATCAACGGGATTGTCGAACGGCTCGACTATCTCGAGTGGCTCGGGATCGGTGGCATCTGGCTCAACCCCGTGATGCCGTCCCCGAACGAGGACTGGGGTTACGACGTGGGGGACTACTGCGACGTCCATCCCGATCTCGGGACGCTCGATGACGTCGACCGTCTGGTCAAAGAGGCCGACAGGCGCGACATGAAGGTCATCTTCGACATCGTCCCGAACCACACCAGCGATCAACACGAGTGGTTCCAGGACGCGCTGACCTCACGCGACGCCAGATACCGCGGTTACTACGTGTGGGCCGACCCCAAGGAGGACGGAGGTCCCCCCAACAACTGGCTCAGCGTTTTCGGTGGTCCTGCGTGGGAATGGCACGAGCCGACCGGTCAGTACTACCTGCACAACTTCCTTGACTCGCAGCCGGATCTCGACTGGTGGAACGAGGAGGTCCGGGACGAGTTCGACCGCATCCTCAGGTTCTGGTACGACCGCGGCATCGCGGGCTTTCGCATCGACGTCGCTCACGCGCTGATCAAGGACAGGGCGCTGCGCGACAACCTGGCGACGACCGATGACGATCACCCGCACGCGCGCACGATCGAGCAGCAGCAGACCTACTCGATGAACCGGCCTGAAGTCCATGACATCCTCAGACGCTGGCGCAAGCTCAGCGACGCGTACGACCCGCAGCGCATCCTCATCGGCGAGACGTTTGTCTACGAGCTGAACAGGTGGGCCGAGTTCTACGGTTCCGGCACCGACGAGCTCAACCTTGCCTTCAACTTCCCGTTCGCGCTGGGCACCTTCGACGTCGAGGAGCTCAAACAGGTCGTGCGCACCTCGGACGGGATCATTCCCCCCGAAGCCTGGCCCGTGTGGATGGCGTCGAACCATGACCTGGGCCGCGCCATGTCGCGCTGGTGCAAAGACGACCCCGAGCGCGGGCGCGTGTTGATGATGCTGCTGCTCACCCTTCGGGGCACCGCCTTCGTGTACTACGGCGAAGAGCTGGGTATGCCCGCCACCCGGCTCGAACGCGACCAGCTCAGGGACCCGGTCGGCATTCGGCCCTGGGCGGCGGGGGGCGAGGGCCGCGACAGCGGCCGCACGCCGATGCAGTGGAGCCCCAAGCCGGGCGCGGGCTTCACCAAGGCCAAGGCCGAGCCGTGGCTTCCGTTCGGTGACATCGAGGCGGTCAACGTCGAGGCTCAACGCGACGAACCAGACTCGTTTCTCGAGTTCACGCGCTCGTTGATCCGGCTCCGAAAGGAGTCGTCCGACCTCACCGATGGCGCCTATGTGGAAGGCGAGGGGCAGGCCGGGATGTGGGTCTTCAGGCGCGGCGAGAAAACGGTGGTCGCGTTGAACATGAGCGATGACATCGTCACCGTCGAGGGCCTCGAGGGCACGGTGCGCGTGTCCACCGCCCCCGGTCGCATCGACGAGTACGCGCCGGGACGGCTCGACCTGCAGCCCTGGAGCGGCGTCGTGGTGGTCGAGTAAGCGTGGGCTTCACGCGGGACACGTACGCGGCTCGCATCGAGCGGCTCCGCGAGGCGATGGGCGCGGCCGGCGTCGAAGCGCTTTGGGTCGAGCCCTCGGTGGGACTGACCTATCTCACGGGTCTCGAGCCGGTGAGCATCGAGCGGCTCTTCGGCCTGATCGTGCGTCCGGCAGGCGACCTGCGACTGGTCGTCCCCGAGCTGCTCGCACAGGAATCCAAGGAGCTTCCCGCCGAGGCGGAGTTCTTCGTGTGGGACGACGCTAAGGGCCCGGAGTCTGCGACGACCGCCGCGCTCGAGGGAATCGGACGTCTCTCCATCCAGGGCTCCCTTCCGAGCTGGTGCTGGGCGTTGTTGTGTGCGGCGCGACCCGGCCTTGACGTGGACATCGAGCCTGGTGCCTTGGGTTCGCTGCGCGAGCGCAAGGACGCCGCAGAGGTCGATGCTCTGCGGCGCTCGGGGGCGGTGACCGACGAGATGGTCGAGTGGGTCGGCACCCTCGATCTCGAGTCGCTTACCGAAGCTCAGCTTGCGGGCCGGATTCAAGCTCGCTATCTCGAGCTCGGCCACCGTCCGACGCCCGAGGGCTTGATCGCCTCCGGTGCGAACGCAGCGATGCCCCATTACGTCGGGGCCGGAGCACCCATCGGCACCGACCGGCTGCTGCTCATGGACTTCGGCTGTGCGGTGGACGGCTACTGGTCGGACATCACCAGGATGTACTTTCCTACGCCCTTCGACGGGGAGCTCAAGGCCTGCTACGAGATCGTGTGCGCCGCCTACGACGCGGCCTTCGCGGCAGCACAACCCGGCGTCGAGTGCAGGGACGTCGACGCGGCCGCACGCCGGGTGATCACGGATGCGGGCAACGGCGAGAGCTTCATCCACCGCACCGGACACGGCCTGGGGATGGAGGTTCACGAGCCGCCCTATCTGACCGGGACCAACACTCAGCGGCTCGAGGTCGGCCACGTCTTCTCCATCGAACCCGGCATCTATTTGCCCGGCCGCCTCGGAGTGCGCTTCGAGAACATCATCCACCTGGGCGCCGGCGGCCCGGAGTCGATGAATCACAGCCCCCGAGAACACTTCTTTTCGTAGCCGTCCCAATCACGTCGACGTCACGATCAAGTCGACATCACGATCATGACGAAGATCGCTGCGTCCGTGATCGCGTGCGCAATCCACGGCGCGAGCATGCCTCGGGACCGGAGACGGATCACTCCAAGCATCAGTCCGTATCCCCCCGAAAGCACGGCCCCCCAGGGACCGTCGGGCACACCGTGCGCGTAGTGCGCGATCCCAAAAACGGCTGCCTGGATGAACAGCGCGCCGATCGCGCCGACCGCGCTGTGGATCGAATCCAAGAGCACGCCGCGAAACGCGGCTTCCTCCACTCCCGCGTTGACCAGGGCGAAGAAAAGTCCCGTCGGCGGCAACGCCCACAGGGGCACGTCCGCGATTGCAGTTATGCCGGCGAACTCGCGATCGGTCATCGAGAACCAGATGGCGAGCGCAATCAGCGACGCAGCGGCGGTGCCGAGGATGAGGCGACGAACGCCCGGCTCCAGCGAGCCGGTGTGCAGCCACCCGAACGATTCCCGTAGCCGGCGACTGCACAACACCACAAGGGCGTAACCCAGCAGCGCGTTCAGCAGTGGGAAGGGATGGGTCCCGAACTCCGGCGTCCTGTAGGCGAGCGCCGCCAGGAGGGCGAAGATGGATACGTGCATAGCGGCGGGCGACCGCGTCCACACCGCAAGCAAGACCAAACCGCCGAATGCGCCGATCGTCGCCGACGGGAGGTTGAGGATCCCGCCGGCGGCCAACACCGACAGCGAGAAGAGCCCGACCGTAACGAGGACCAGCGCGGCCCCGACCACCGACGTTCCCGCGGGCGGATCGGCCAGCCTCTCGATGGGAGTGTCGCTAACCTCCGGGCGCGTCGTGCTCCGAAACCAAGATGCCAGCGCCATGTCTCCCCATGTTGTCCTGCG
>JBOGWV010000108.1:0-4187 GCA_050693975.1 Actinomycetota bacterium | reverse complement strand
GCGACCTCGCGGGTCGATCCGGTCGGCGGCGGGTCGACCGGCGACGGTTCGTCGGGAGCCAGCACCGCGAGCACGTGCGCGACCGTGCGTCCAACCTCGCTCCCGGGCACGACTGCGTCAACCAGCCCGTTGGCGAGCGCGGTCTCAGCGCTGTGCGATCCGCTCAATCGCCGCCCCGTGAAGCGCTCGACCAACCGGGGGCCGGCGAAGCCAATCCGCGCGCCCTCCTCGGCGATGGTGACGTCGGCGAGCGAGGCGATGCTGGCGAACGGACCTCCGGTCGTGGGGTCGGCGAGCACCACGACGTAAGGCCGCGCGGCCGCCTCGAAGGCGATGCGAGCGGATGCCACCCTGGGCATCTGCGCAAGCGAGCGCATGCCCTCTTGCATGCGCGAGCCACCCGTCGCGGTTCGCAGCACGAAGGGGACGCGCCGTTCGGTGGCTCGTTCCAGTGTGCGCGCGATGCGCTCACCCGCGACCTCACCAACCGAGCCGCCGAAGAACGAGAAGTCGAACGCCGCGACCTCGACCTCGATGCCTCCGATGCGAGCCGGCCCGGCGCTGACGGACTCGTCGGTTCCCGAGCGCGCACGAGTCCGGCCCATTGCGTCGAGGTAACCGGGGAAGCCGAGCGGGTCGGCGGTCGAGAGTGCGTCGGCGACGGGCTCGAACGAGCCCTCGTCCACCAGGTGCTCAACCGCTTTCAAACCGCTCCTTTGAGTCGACGTCGCCAAATTGGGTTCAGGTTGGTGTCCTGTTAGTGTCCGAAACGGTAACAACCCCCTCGAACAGGAGATCCATGCGGTCCCTAGATGGCCGCGGGAAAGGGACAGCATGCCATCCGGTCGCCCACGAATTCTCGTCGCCAAGCCCGGCCTCGACGGGCACGATCGCGGCATCAAAGTCGTCGCCAGGGCGCTGCGCGATGCCGGTATGGAGGTCATCTACACGGGCCTGCACCAGACCCCCGAGCAGATCGCGTCGGCCGCCATCCAGGAGGACGTAGACGGAGTCGGGCTGTCGTGCCTGTCGGGCGCGCACATGACGCTGTTCCCCAAGGTAGTCAAGCTGATTGCCGATCAGGGCGGCGACGAGATCTTCGTGTTCGGCGGCGGCATCATTCCGGAGGCCGACATCCCCGCCCTCAAGGAAGCGGGCATCACAGAGATCTTCACTCCCGGAGCCACTACGACCACGATCGTCGAATGGGTCCGTGGCCAAGTCGCCGACAAGCAGGAGGCGTAGTCGCATTGGATTTGTTCGAGTACCAGGGCAAAGGGCTGCTCCGGCGTTTCGAGGTTCCCGTTCCCGAAGGTCGCGTCGCATCCACTCAGGATGAGGCCGCGCGGGCCGCGGAGGGTCTCGGCGGCAAGGTCGTTGTCAAGGCGCAGGTACAGGTCGGGGGCCGAGGCAAGGCCGGCGGAATCAAGCTGGCCACCAACGCGGACCAGGCGCGCGACGTCGCCGGGCAGATCCTCGGCATGGACATCAAGGGGCACACCGTGAAGCGCGTGCTCGTCGAGCGCGCCGGCGACATCACCGACGAGTACTACCTCTCCTTCCTCGTCGACCGCAGCGAGCGCAAGTTCCTCGGCATGATGAGCGCCGAGGGCGGCGTCGACATCGAGGAGGTCGCGGACACGAACCCCGATGCCATCGCTCGCGTACATATCGATCCGACCATCGGTATCAGCGACTTCCATGCCCGCAAGCTGGTGTTCGGAGCGAAGCTCAACCCCGACGCCCGCAAGGGTGCTATCGCCATGATCTCCAAGCTCTACCGGGCGTTCGTTGAGCTCGATGCGTCGCTGGTCGAGGTCAACCCGTTGGTGCTGACCGGAGACGGAAAGGTCGTCGCGCTCGACGCCAAGGTCAGCGTCGATGAGTCCGCCGAGTACCGCCACCCCAACTTCGCAGAGCTCAAGTCCGCGCACGAGGTGCCCGAGCAGGAGCGACTCGCCAAGGAGAAGGGGCTCAACTTCATCAAGCTCGACGGTGACGGCGACGTCGGAATCATCGGCAACGGCGCGGGACTGGTGATGTCAACGCTCGATGTCGTGAAGGCGGCCGGCGGCGAACCGGCGAACTTCCTCGACGTCGGCGGAGGTGCCAAGGCCGAGTTGCTGTCGAACGCGATCGAGGTCATCACCTCGGACGGCAACGTCAAGAGCATCTTTCTGAACATCTTTGGAGGCATCACGCGCGGTGACCTCGTGGCCGAGGGAATCATCGACGCGTTCGGGCGGCTCGACGTCGAGATCCCGATCGTCGTGCGACTCGACGGCACCAACGCAGAGGAAGGCCGCAAGATGCTGGCCGACGCGCCGCACGAGATGCTGCACTCCGAGGACACGATGCTGGGCGCGGCCGAGCGAGCGGTGGAGCTGGCGCGAGGGGGTGCTGGCTGATGTCCATCCTCGTCGACACCGACACCAAGCTGGTGGTACAGGGACTCACCGGCCGTGAGGGCCAGTTCCACGGTCTTCGCAACAAGGCCTACGGCACCGACCTCGTGGCGGGAGTGACGCCGGGCAAGGGCGGCCAGGACGTCGAGGGCGTTCCGATCTTCGACACCGTCTCCGAGTCGGTTGCCGCTACCGGGGCCAACACCTCGATGGTGTTCGTGCCGCCGCCGTTCGCGGCCGACGCGATTCTCGAGGCCTACGACGCCGGCATCGAGACCATCATCGCCATAACCGAGAACATCCCCGCCATGGACATGGCGCGCGCGGTCGGCTACATCCGGCGCGGTCAGAGTGATGCCGCCCTGATCGGACCCAACTGTCCCGGCGTGATCTCGCCCGGCAAGGCCAACGTGGGAATCATCCCCGGCGAGGTCTGCAAGCCCGGTCCGATCGGGTTGGTGAGCCGCTCGGGGACGCTCGTCTATCAGATCGTGCACGAGCTCAGCCGGAAGGACCTAGGTCAGTCGACCTGCGTCGGCATCGGCGGAGATCCCATCCCGGGAAGCGACTTCATCGACGTGCTCGCTCGTTTCAACTCAGACGACGAGACCGAGTTGGTAGTGATGGTCGGCGAGATCGGCGGCGACGCCGAGGAGCGCGCCGCCGAGTGGGTCAAGGCCAACATGACCAAGCCGGTGGTCGCCTACATCGCGGGCTTCACCGCCCCCGAGGGCAAGCGGATGGGCCACGCCGGCGCCATCATCTCGGGCTCCAAGGGGACCGCCGCCGCGAAGGCCGAGGCCCTCGAGGCCGCCGGCATCCGGGTGGGCCGCAACCCGACCGAGGTCGCCGAGCTGGTGGTCGAGGCCCGCAAGGGATGAGAGAGGTCGAGGGAATGCCGGGCCCCCCTTGGGAGCGCGAGCTCAAGGGGACGTTTGACCGGCTCATGGTCGAGTCGGAGTTGCTGGCCGCCAACCCGCTGGGTGATCCCAACCGCCGGCCCCTGTACGTCTACAGCGCGCCGAGGGCGACCGCCGGCGGCAACTACCCAACCGTGTACGTGATCCAGGGAATGACCGGGCAGCTCGACATGTGGCTGGGGCGGACCGCGTTCGAGCCGACCATGCCGGAGCGCGTCGACGAGCTCTTCACCTCCGGTGACTGCCCACCGGCGATCGTCGTGTTCGTCGACGCGTGGACGAGCTACGGCGGCTCCCAGTTCATCAACTCCACCTCGACGGGTCGCTACATGGACTACCTCTGCGACGAGGTCGTGCCGTTCGTGGACTCGCGCTATCCGACGCTTGCGTCGAACGAGCACCGGGGCCTGACCGGGAAGTCGTCCGGCGGTTACGGCGCGATGGTGGTTCCGATGTTGCGCCCCGACACCTTCGGCGCGCTCGCCAGCCACGCGGGTGACGCGGGCTTCGAGAGCTGCTACCTCAGGGAGTTTCCCGACACCGTCCGCATCCTGCGCGATCGCTTCGAGGGGAGCTGGGACGTCTTCTTCGAGCGCTTCCGGGCGGCCCCCAGGCTCGACTGGGAGCTCTACGTAACCCCGCTCAACTCCTATGCGATGGGGGCCTGCTATTCGCCGGACCCCGGCAACCCCGGCAAGGCCCTGATGCCGTTCGAGGCCGACACCGGCATTTTGATCGACGAGATCTGGGAGCAGTGGCTCGCCTGGGATCCGGTGCGCATGGCGCCCCGTCACGCCGACGCATTGAAGTCGATGAAGCGCATCTACCTCGACGCCGGCAAGGGCGACGAGTACTTCCTCGA
>JBOGWV010000107.1:0-4741 GCA_050693975.1 Actinomycetota bacterium | reverse complement strand
GCTCATTCACCTTCACGGCTGGCGAGTCGCGCTGGGGAAACAACCCGGGGTGGTGTACTGGTTCAGACCCGACAATCGGCGTTACGAACCAAACGACTCACCGCCGCACGAACGCGACGCGATCTCCGACCAGGTGGCGACCAACACCTAGCCCGAGGATGTGGAGGTACTTGTCGCCGGCCACGGCCAATCTCCTACCCAGGAGCTCCCGCCGTAACGATTCTGTGACGCTCGCGGGCTTGACTGGTCACGGCAGCGAGAAAGACCCATCAAGGAGGCGTCGATGAAGACCCAAAACAGACAAATGCCCCCGGCTACGACGGGGATTGACTGGCGCATCTTGCTGGTCTGGACGGGGATAGGTACGGCGGCGGCCCTGCTCGTCTTCAACCTGGCCGCGGGCACGATCATCCCGCCGCTTCTCGTCTTCGCGGTCCTCTACGGCGTTGGGGTGTGGCTGACTCGAAGGGGTGGCAAGGCGGGGCCGATCATGCTCGGGATCCTCTCCCTGCTCCTGCTCGGCGTGAACGTCCCCTTCATCGTGCCGGCCCTGTCGGTGCCGGCCTCGACCGTCGACTTCGTGATGACCGGTTTGCTTGTGGTGCTGGCCCTGGCCAACCTCGTCTCTTCGGTAGCGTCGCTGCGCGCCGCGGACGGGGCGGGTGCCAGGCTCGTGGGACGGTCCCTGGTAGCCCTCATGCTGGTCGTGGTCGCCGTGGCGATCGTGGGCCGAGTGACCTACGACGCTCCGGTGTCGCAGAGCGGCGACCTCGAGCTGGCGGCACAGGACTACGAGTTCAATACCGACGTCATCGAGGCAGACAGTGGTGAGGTCTCAGTGTTCGTGGAGAACAAGGACACGGCGCTTCACACCTTCACCGTCGAGGGCCTGGACGTGGACCTGCAGGTACCGGGCGGAACCACAGCTCGCGTGACATTCGATGCTCCCGCAGGAAGCTACGAGTTCATCTGCGTCCCGCACTCGGACGTGATGAAGGGCACGCTCGAGGTCGAATAGCGGACTCGTTACAGCGATTGCAGTGCCTGCTTGATTGGCGTGTTGCCCTGCAATAGCTCAAAGGTCCGGCCCACCGTGTCGTCGTTGATGAGGCATGCGAGAAGCACCGCGGCGACGTCGGCGCGCGGGATCTGGCCTCTGCGGCCGAGCTCAACGGCGACATCGACCCTGCCGGTCGGGGGGTCCTCGGTAAGCCGGCCCGGTCGCAGGATGGTGTAGTCGAGGCCGCTTGCGATGAGCGCTTCATCGGCCAGGCCCTTGGCCTGGTAATAGGGGCGCATCTGCTCGGGAGCCCGTGAGGCGCTGTCCGCGCTCATCGAGCTGACCATCAGGTAGCGGGAGATCCCGTTGGACTTGGCCGCGTCGATGAGCTTCAGGGCACCGCCCAGGTCGACCGTCTTCTTGCGTTCAGGTCCGCTGCCCGGCCCGGCTCCGGCGGCGAAGACCACTGCGTCCGCCCGGCCGACCGGCTCGGTGATGTCGTCCGCTTCCAGATCGGCGATGACCGGTTTTGCGCCCGCGGCGATGATGTCTGAGGAGTGATCGGGATTGCGCGCCAGCCCGCGCACGTGGTGGCCGGCGTCGGATGCGAGTCGTTCGAAAAGGAGCGCGATCTTGCCGTGCGCTCCGGCGACAACGATGTCCATGAGTCCTCCCTTCGGTTCCTTCATACCCGACGTACGAGGCCGCCGGGGTTTCCCTCAGCGTGGGCCGGGTAGCGCGCCACTGAGACGGTGGTTCCTCATCGGGGCCACGACCCATTGCAGAACGAGGAGTGTCGATTCGTGTCCGGCTCCGAGCGCGCCACGCACTTCGGGCTCATCCTCCCCAACTACGGTGAGGGTCTGTCCCTTGATCTGCTCCGCGACTCGGCGACGGCCGCCGAGCAGACGGACTTCGACTCCCTATGGGCCACCGACCACGTCATGGTTACGAGCGTCCACGCTCCGATCTACGGCAACATCACCGAGGCGCTGGTCACGTTGGGGTATCTGGCGGCGCTGACCGAGCGCGTCTCCCTCGGTGTCTCCGCTCTCATCGTGCCGATGCGCAACCCCTTCGTCGTGCTGAAGCAGCTCACGTCACTCGACTACCTGAGTGGGGGCCGCGTGGTGACCGCGGTCGCGGCGGGATGGATGGACGATGAGTTCGTGTCTCTCGGCGCGGACTTCGATCGGCGCGGCAGAGCGCTCGATGACTGGCTGGACATGGCCTCCTCGGTGTTTGCCCAGATGCCGGGTCAGGTACGCCACGACGGAAACCCCAGGATCGCCGACGGGTGGATGGCACCCGACCTCGTGCGGCCGGGTGGTCCCGAGTTGTGGGTCGCCGGTGTGTCCGACGCGACGATTCGGCGCGCCGCGAGGACCGGCGTATGGCACCCGGTCGCACAGACGCCGAAGCAACTGCGGCCGATGGCCGACGAGTTCAAGGTGCAGCGTCCCGACGGGCGCATCGTTCTTCGAATCAATGTGATCTTCGCCGACGAGCCCGACGCGGGGACCGACGAGCGGGGGAGACATGCGATCTCGGGACCGGACGACCACATAGAGGGCGAGCTGCGGACGTATCTTGATGCGGGCTGCGACGGTTTCGTGCTGAACTTCAGCAAGGACGAGCCCGGGTTGGCCGACCGGGTGCGTAGGTTCGGCGAGTCGCTGATCCCTCGCTTCGCCTAGCACCACCCATTCATCTTCGGTTCGAAGGAGCGCAGTGTGAGAGTGGGCCTGCCACGCATGCACCGCGAGGCTGGAGAGAAGCGCGACTTCCTTCCGAGGTTGGTCGTGGAGCTCGATAGGGCGGGAGCAGCCGACATCGTGATCGAGCGCGGCTATGGCAGCGGCATGGACCTCACCGAGGACGAGTACCGCGCGGCCTCCGGGAAGGTGACCTTCGGCTCGTTGGAGGACTGCCTCGGTCAGGACGCCGTCCTGCAGCTGCGCTGTCCTCACGAAGGCCTATTCGAGCAACTGCGGCCCGGTTCCCTGCTGATGGCGATGCTTCATTTCCCCACCCGGCCAAAGCGGGTGCGCCGGCTCGGCGAGCTCGGCATGAGTGCCGTCGGCATCGACGGGCTCCACGACGATCGCGGTAAGAGGCTGGTCGAGAACCTCGCTTCGGTCGGATGGAGCGGCGTGGCCGCGGCGTTCGTGGAGCTGGCGAAGACCCACGAAGGTTTCTCGGACCCGGGACGCTCTCCGATCCGCGTAACGCTGCTGGGCTCCGGCGCGGTCGGCGCCCACGCGGTGCACGCCGCCTCGCGCTACGGCGACATCGACGTCTGGGGCAGGATGTCGGCTGCCGGCGCGCTGGGCGTCGAGGTGCGCGTGATCGACTACGACCTGACTTGGAACGAGAAGTACATGCGGTCGCTTCTCGCAACCACCGACATCTTGATCGACGCCACGCAGCGACCCGACCCGACCCTGCACGTTATTCCCAACGCATGGGTGGCGGAGCTTCCCGGACACGCGGTCCTGCTCGACCTTTCGGCGGATCCTTACGACTTCTCAGTGGATCCTCCTATCGTGAAGGGCATCGAGGGGATGCCTCAGGGAAGCCTTGACCAATTCGTGTTCTATCCTGATGACCCCGCCTACGAGAAGCTCGACCACCGTGTCTCGGCCACACAACGCCGGGTGGCGCTGTCGTGTTACTCGTGGCCCGGCCGCAGCCCTCGCTCGAGCATGGAGGTTTACGGCGCGCAGCTCGAGCCGTTTCTCGAGGTGGTGATCA
Source organism: Actinomycetota bacterium (assembly GCA_050693975.1). Classification (GTDB taxonomy): domain Bacteria; phylum Actinomycetota; class CADDZG01; order CADDZG01; family WHSQ01; genus WHSV01. Next base: position 987 of record JBOGWV010000107.1, on the reverse strand, counting down.
ACAAGCCCGTCGACACATGGCGCGCCGACAGCGATTCTTTGTACGAACGGGCACTGGCACGAGCGGAGATCGCGCGATGGTTGACAACCGATCGCATGACGGCATCACCCTGACACTGGGCCTGCCGTGCATGGGGCAGGAGCCCGAGGAACGGCGCGATTTCCTTCCCTCGATCGCACGCCACATCGGTGACTTGGGTGTCGATGTCTTCGTCGAGACCGGCACCGGCGCCGCAATGGGCTACTCCGATTGTCACTATTTCAATGCCTCGGAGCGCGTGAGGATTGTCGAGCGAGACGAGGCTTTCGCCCAGGACATCGTGCTCGTCCTTCGGAGTCCCGACAGCCGTTTCGAGCTGATGAAGCCGTCGGCGACGCTCGTCTCGATGCTTCACTTCCCGACGCGGGTACAGCGCTACCGGAGGCTAAAGGAGCTGGGCATCGAGGCTGTGTCGCTCGACCTGATCGTCGACGACAACGGCCGGCGACTGGTCGAGAACATGGAGGCCGTTGCGTGGAATGGGCTCGAAGTTGCCTTCGACGCCCTGGCTCAGACCTACGTGGATTTCTCTTCTGACGAGCGCGAGCCGATCCGCGTCACCATCATGGGGGCCGGGATGGTCGGCAAGCACGCCGTCGAGGCGGCGACCAAGTACGGGTCGCTCGATCGAGCCCGCGTGATGGCCGGCCACCCGGGAGTAGAGGTGACGGTGCTCGGCCGCAATCTCACCTCGAACGCCGCCTATCTGCGCGCTCGCCTGAGCCTGACCGATGTCCTCGTGGATGCCGCCTACCGCTCGGATCCGTCTCATCCCTTGATTCCCAACGCCTGGATCGCCGAGATGCCCGGGCACGCGGTCATCTGCGACCTGTCCGTCGACCCCTATCTGCTCGACGCCCACCCGCCGACGGTGCGCGGCATCGAGGGGATCCCGCAGGGGAGCCTCGAGCAGTACCTGTTCTTTCCCGACGACCCGAACTGGTGCGC
>JBOGWV010000106.1:0-45437 GCA_050693975.1 Actinomycetota bacterium | reverse complement strand
CCCTTGGGAGGGAGCCGTCGAAGGTGGGATCTGCGATTGGGGTGAAGTCGTAAGCAAGTTGCGACCCTCGCCGGTAACGGCGGGAGAAAAACTTGGCTATTTGCTGGAAACCCCGCAAGTATCCCGTGCTACTCGACTGCTCAGCAGTCAGTGAAAATGCATCGGGTGACGCGGACAATCAGCAGGGAAGTCGCCGTCTCGACACTCTCAGTCGGTCGGTTGACCCCTCAGAGACTACACGCCGAGCTCCTGGAAACGATGCTCGAGAGACTCGTTAAGAGAGTGAGCATCGCCACCCTTTGATGGGACCAGGATGAAGATATAGTCCGTGCCTCATGGCGACATGGGGACTCACACGAACAAGGTAGCCGTACCGGAAGGTGCGGCTGGATCACCTCCTTTCTAAGGAGCTCAACAGCTTCTTACGTTGAAGTTCACTGATCTCTACTACGGCAGGCACACTGTTTAGTGCTCAAGGACCAATGGGCCCTACGCGGGCTCATTTGCTTTTAGGAAGGTGTCACACCCGCTCAGTACCGTGAAGTCATGATCTCTCGCATTCTCTCGGAAGTAGCTGCCGCGGGAGCACCCGAGCTGGTCGCATATGCAATGGGCGCGCTTCGGGACGGAACGTTTAGCGGGATACACCGCACATGGCGTCTGGCTCAAGCTCATGTCGCATGGCTCGAGGTCGTGCAAGTGATCCTGCTAGGGGTTGGGGCCAATAGCTGGATCTATCGTGAGGGCGGCCGACGATCGGTCTGGGTTCTTGAAACGTGTTTTCGACCCGATGGCCTGAGACCAGACTTCCTCGTTCCTGCAGCCGTGGATCGTGCTTATGCGCGTGGTTACTTTGACGCTGAAGGTGGGATCCCAAGAGACCCCACGAGTCGCTTTTACGTTCAGCTCACTCAGAAGGACCACGAGATCTTGCGGAACTTCGTGGGCGTTTCGAGAGACTTGGATTGAAGTGTGGGCGACTCCATGTCCCCAGCGCTTCTGTGGATCCGGACTACTGGCGCTTCTACGTGTTGGCCCGAAGCCATTGTCATTTTGTTCAGGACGTTTCCAGCTGGCATCCCCTCAAACGGGGTTTGCTTGAGCTGCGAGCGAAGCCATTGCAGAGGCAAGAGACCCGCTGAGCTTAGCTAGCGAGGGCGGCGGTGTTTGCGGGGCCTGCGGCGGGGCGGCATCTCGAAACCGGGAGCGACCGGTTCGGCTCCTCGCAGCTCTCGCACGATTGTCTTGGTGCAGTCGCGATGCCAGTGTTGATAGAAGGTCGCACCGTCGGGCTCGAAGTAACGAACCAGGACGTGCTCCGAGCCGACCTGGACGTAGTCGTAACAGCCGGGACACTTGTAGAGCTTGCGCGCGATGCTGAACACCAGCACCACAACGTTTTCGTCGAAGTCGATGCCGCGGAGGCTCTGTCGACGTGTGGGAAGGTCGGAGAGGGGCACGGGCGAGCAAGCCTAGAGGAACCACGGCTACGCCTGAAACAGCCGCGCGCGTCGCGGCTAACCTCTTCTCAAAGACGCTCGAGGTCTCGGGAGGGCCATGCGGATCGGGGTGGACGTCGGCGGCACCTTCACCGATGTGGTGGTCGTGCACGAGGGGGAGGTGTTGACCGCGAAGGTGCCAACCACCGTCGAACAGTCCGAGGGTGTCCTCAGCGGCATCGAGCGTTCGGCGGTGGATGTGCGCGCCGTGGAAGGTTTCGCGCATGGGACGACGGTTGCGACCAATGCGTTGCTCGAGCGGAAAGGAGCGCGCACGGTTCTCGTCACCACCGAGGGATTCCGCGATGTCATCGAGATCGGCCGCCAGAACCGACCCTCACTTTACGACCTGACGCTCGACCGCTCTCCGCCCCTGGTTGAACGAGATCATCGGATCGTCGTCGCCGAGCGCGCTGGACCCGACGGCGTGATCAGGCCCCTTGAGGCGGACGGCCTCGACGCGGTGGTCGCCGCGGTCGAGGAGGCCAAACCGGAGGCGGTCGCAGTGTGTCTCTTGTTCGGGTACCTTCATCCCGAGCACGAGCGCGAGGTCGCCGACGCGATCAGGGCCCGGCTCCCCGGGGTTCACGTTTCTGCATCGCACGAGGTACTCGCCGAGTTCCGCGAGTTCGAGCGCTTCTCGACTACGGTCGCCGACGCTTATCTCGGCCCCCGACTTGCCACCTATCTGATGAACCTTTCTCGAGCTTGCGAGCGCGCCGGTATCCCTCGACCCGTCGTGATGCAGTCCTCCGGCGGGGTCATGGATCTCGAACAGGCCGCCGCGAACGCGGCCGCGTGCGTGCTGTCCGGGCCTGCGGCGGGAGTGGTGGGCGCCTCTCACGTCGCGCGCCTGGGCGGCTTCGAGAACGTACTGACCTTCGACATGGGCGGGACCAGCACCGACGTCGCTCCAGTGGTCGACGGCCGGGTGCAACGCACAACCGAGGGCTCGATCGGCGACGTGCCCATAAAGCTTCCGATGGTTGACGTCCACACGGTCGGCGCCGGCGGCGGATCCATTGCCTGGATCGACGACGGGGGCGCGCTGAGGGCCGGGCCTCAGTCCGCCGGCGCTAACCCGGGACCGGCCTGTTACGGCCGCGGTGGGTCGGAGCCGACCGTCAGCGACGCAAACCTGGTGCTCGGCTATCTCGAGGAGGGGGCAAGCCTCGGGGGTGACATCACTCTGGATCGCTCTCTCGCCCTCGAGGCGGTGGCCGGCCTGGCGGGACCGCTCGGCCTGGATGCTGTCGAAACCGCGCTGGGAATCGTGCGCGTTGCCAACGCAGAAATGGTCAGGGCGCTGCGGGTCGTAAGCGTCGAGCGAGGGTTGGACCCGCGCGATTTCGCGCTCATCGCCTTTGGTGGCGCCGGCCCGCTCCACGCCTGCTCGCTGGCTGAGGAGCTCGGGATCGTCACGGTGCTCATACCGCGCGCCGGCGGCGTCCTGAGCGCACTCGGACTCGCGCTTTCAGAGATGCGAGCCGACTACGTCCGCCCCTTGCTCGGCCGGGTCGACAATCTCGGCAAGGACGCTTTGACTGGATCCTTTTCTCCGATGGTTGAGCAGGCGCGCGCTGAGCTTGGCTCTGAAGCGCTCCTCGAACGCGCCGCGGATCTCCGCTACTCGGGCCAATCCTTTGAGCTCACTGTCGATGCGGGCGATCTCGATGCAATGATCGAGTCCTTCCACGAGACGCACGAACAACGCTTCGGGTATCGAATGGACGACGAACCCGTCGAGGTAGTCGGCGTGCGTCTGACGGCCACCATCGGCGTCGAACCCCCCGGGCTCGTCGAAGGAGAACCCCCCGGATCATCGACCGAGAATCACAGGCAGGCCAACTTCGACGGGGAGTGGGTGGAGACGATCGTCCACTCGCGCTCCGAGTTGGGAGTGGACAGCAGTGTCGAGGGGCCCTGCATCATTGAGTTTGCAGAGGCCACCGCGGTTTTGAGACCCGGCTGGGCGGGCGAGATCGACCGTGCCGGCACGCTGGTGGTGAGGCGGGCGTGAACACCCGGCTGGATCCGGTGACACTTTCGGTGCTTTCGGCCTCGTTGTCGGGCATCGCCGAAGAGATGGGTGCGGGGCTCATCCGCAGCGCCTACTCGTCGAACATCAAGGAGCGCCGTGACTGCTCGGCGGCGTTGTTCGATGCGGACGGGCGAATGGTCGCGCAAGCAGAGCACATCCCCGTACACCTCGGTGCGATGCCAGAGGCGGTCGCCGCGGTAATCGAACGTGATCCCAAACCAGGGGATGCGTTCATCGTCAACGACCCCTACAAGGGAGGCACCCACCTTCCCGACATCACGATCGTCACTCCGTGCGTGCACGAGGGCGAGATCATCGGTTATGCGATCACCCGCGCGCACCACTCCGACGTAGGAGGGATGCGGCCCGGCTCGATGCCGAGCGACTCGACAGAGGTGTTCCAGGAAGGACTCGTGTTGCCGCCCGTACGCTTGATGGTCGAGGGAAAGATCGCTCGGGATGTCATGCAGATACTGCTGGCCAACGTTCGAACTCCGAAGTTGAGAAGAGGCGACCTGCGCGCTCAGCTTGCTGCGAACGATCTCGGGGCCGGTCGTTTAGGGGAGCTCGTGGCGCGGAGAGGATTAGATGTAGTGCGGGGGGCTTTCGACGAGGTCATCGCCTACACGGATCGTCGAACGCGTGCACGCGTAAGCGATTTGCCCGACGGCGCATACGAGGCGCTCGACGTCATGGAGGGCGACGGGGTGAGCGACGATGACGTCCCGATCGCGGTGCGCGTGACGATCGCAGGAGATGTGCTCACAATCGACTTCGAGGGCACGGCCGACGCAGTTGCAGGAAACGTCAATTGCCCACTGTCTGTGACGCGCTCCGCCTGCTATTTCGCTCTGCGTGTCCTGCTTCCAGCCGATGTACCGGCGAACGCAGGCGTGTTGCAGCCCATCGAGATACTGGCCAAGCCAGGGAGTCTTGTGAACGCGCGATCTCCTTCCGCGGTTGTAGCCGGCAATGTCGAAACCAGTCAACGGATCGCCGACACGGTATTGCTCGCGCTGGCGGGCGCGGTCGACCTGCCCGCTCAGGGGCAGGGCACCATGAACAACCTCGTCATAGCCGGACGTGGCTGGACGTACTACGAGACCATCGGCGGTGGCCAGGGAGCCAGCGCCTCGGGACCCGGCGCTTCGGGCGTTCACGTTGGCATGAGCAACACCTTGAATACGCCGGTCGAGGCCTTAGAGCTCGAGTTTCCATTGCGGGTGGAGCGTCAGCAGCTCGTCTACGACTCGGGAGGGAAGGGGCTACACCGCGGGGGCGATGGAATCGATCGCGCCGTGCGCGTGCTGGAGGACTCCGCAGTGTCGCTGTTAACCGACAGGCGCCGGAACGCCCCGAAGGGTGCACACGGAGGCGGCGATGCTCGACCGGGCCGCAATTTGCTGGACGAGGACGAACTGCCGGCAAAGACGGATCTGGAGGCGCCCGCCGGCAGCGTCATCACCGTCATCACGCCCGGTGGTGGGGGATGGGGATCTAACGAGCGCGGGGGAGGATCAGAGTAGAAAGCGCTCCGTAGCGATCGCCGTACATGAGGTCGGGGATGTGCCGGCGCTCGAGCGAGAGCATGACGGTCGGGGGTCCTGGTTCGATGCTGGGAATCAGCTCGTCGACCGTGGCCCGCGGTACGAGCTGCTGTACCTGAAGCTTCTTGGTCACCGGGGGCTCCCAGGTGACCCAGATCTCGATGGCCGTCCCAGGCTCGACATCCGGCGGCAGGCCCTCGAGCTCGGGAAGCAGGAACGCGTAGGACGCGAGATCGTCGGACGCGGGACCGTGATCGTTTCGAGGAGTCGAGGCACCGGACGAAATGTCACGTGAGTCCCCGCTCGAGGAATCGCCGGCATCCAGCCATATCGAGGACAGAAGGACACCAATCGCGATCACTGCAAGCGCGAACAGAGCCAGGCGCCGGACCCGCGCCGTAAACAAACCCGCAGGGCCGTCAGTCCGTTCGCTCTTGGGCCGCGCTCCCGAGACCGGACCGGACGACGACACCCTGCGGAGATCGATGCTCATGCACTTGTCTCTCGGGGCAGCTCCAGAACCTGCCCGGGAAGCAGCCTGTCGGGGTCGGCCCCGATCACAGAGCGGTTGGCCGCGAAGATCTGTTTCCAGTACCTGTCGAGACGCCCGGGGTCGTCCGTGGCCAGGACCTTGGCCGCGATCGCCCACAGACAGTCGCCGCTCTTGACGCGAACGCTCCGTTTGGTCGTGACGGTCACCGGCTGCGGGCTCCCGGAGGGGTGCAGGCGCCTGGAATGTGCCAACTCCCTCTCGGCCTCGGAGAGCTTCCCGGCTCGTTCGAACAAGGGAGGAAGGTCATCGAACAAGCGGCTACCACCATGGATCGCGGGATGGGCCGACCGAGTACCGAGTGGTTCGCTCCCGGAGGGGACGAGCGGGTGAGGAGGGGGGAACCCGCTCGTCCCCGACCAGGGCGCCTCGGGAAGCGGACGACCACCTCGGCTGGGGGGAGCCTGAAACCGTCCGGAGGCCAGGGCCGGTGAGCCAGATAGCGAAAGGGTGAGGCTCAGCCAGGAGAGTGCGCTCCGCAGAGGTGTCGGGAGGTGGGAACGGCGAGGCCGCGGCCTGCGGACTCGCACTCGCACCGAGGCTATCGCCGCGCGGAGGGCGACCAGGAGGGTCACACCAATCAGCGCGGGCTCGAGCCAACCCCACCCGATCGGAAGATCACCCGTGCGCCAGGCCATTACTACCTCCTGTAGACTACGTTTGCCTGCGGTTGCTTGCATATACTTGCGTACCCGTGCTATCAATGTCAAGCGTTTGCCCGCTTTTGACCTGGTTTCCGCTTTGTGGGAGCATCTGCCAATAGGAAGGGGTCGGGGGGGTCTAAGAGATGACTGATCAACGGCTGAACGGTCTGCTGCTCGGCCTCGAGGCACAGCTCGAGGCGTCGGAACGTCGCGCCGAGGAAGAAGCCGCCGATGACCTCGCCCTTAGTCTTTCCCAAGACCGCGTTCTGGCCGACGCCCTCTGCAGGTCGGGTACCGTCGACGTGCTCGCTGACGGAGGCGCGCGCTTTCGCGTTGCGTTTGTCGGAGCGGACTTTGTCTGGATCAACACGCCCTCGAAACGGCTGCTGCCTCTACGCGGTGCCGTGGTTGCAATGGGCACACGCGGCACATCCCCGGTCCGCTTGGAACTGACACTGGTCGACGTCTGCCGATCGCTCGCGCGCGCAGGTGCGGAGGTCGAGGTGAAATGCCCAATCGGTGGGGTCGTGGGTCGGCTCGAGGCCGCCGCGCGGGATTTCCTGGCGTTGACAAGGGCCGAGGAACGCCTGCTGGTGCCTTACGAAGCTGTGAACGAGCTTCGGTTACTCAACGCGGATTCAGCGGATGTTCTTTAGCCCACTCGCGTGTTGCATCATGCAGACGCTGGATGTAGTCGTCGAGCTGCGTGCGATCTACGCGCCACACGCCGCGGCCACCGATCTTCACCGCCGGCAGCTCTTGGGAGCGCACCAGCGCATAGACCTGCGGAACGCTGACGTTGAGGTAAGTGGCCACCTCCTCGAGCGTAAACAAGCGCGGCTCGACTCCTCCGGAGGGTCCGTCCTGATTCGAAACCTCTTGCTCTTCCGACATGGGAACAGCCTAACAACCAGATCCCCGGATTTCATCAGTTTGTCTGCGTTTACTTCAGTTTGATCGGTTAGGACGAAAGGGGTGCGGATGGCGACTGCCCGGGCAATTCGGGTGCAAAGGCCCTCGTGGGCGAACCTCAGAACGGCCCTCGGCCTGTTGCTGTTCTGTGCGGCTCTCGTGGCGGGGCAGCAGGTGATCGCCGGAGCCAAGGACACCACCCAGGTTTGGGTGGCAGCCAGGGACCTGCCCGCCGACACGGTACTAGGCGTCGACGACCTCCGGGCCGAGGAGGTCAGCCTTTCTGATGACCTCCAGGAACGTTATTTGAGCGCCTCCTCGAACATCGAGGGTCGCATGCTTTCACGACCGGTCCTTACTGGTGAGATGGTCGCCGGTTCATGGGTGTTGGAGGAAGCCGGCGAGACGGCTCGGACCATGACGATCTCGCTCGATAGCCGCGGTCAGGCGGCGGCGGGGATCGGGCTGGGCGACCTGGTCGATGTCATTGCGACTTTTGATGCAGGAGATGTGCGCTCCAAAACCGTTCCCGTGGTACGCGGGGCAGAGGTGACCGAATTGGTGAGAACCAGGGGTCTTGTCGAGGGATCTGATGTCGTGGGGCTGACCGTGTCGGTGCCTGAAGAGCTGGTGGGGATGGTTGCCTTCGCGGGACACAATGCCGAGATCGATGTCGTAAAGGTGAGCGGCGGGACGACCTCCTCCAACGATTGGTCAGTGACACGGGAGAATTTCTGATGCAGACCCTGCGCGTCGTGACGCTTGCAGGTGACTCCGAACGTGAAGCAGATATCGCTGCCATGTTTGCCGGCGAGCCGAGCGTCGAGTTGTTTATGCGATGCGTCGATCGGGTGGAGTTGCTGGCCACCATGCGGGGGGCCGACTTGGACGCGATCGTGGCCGTTGGTGCACCGGGCTGGTTTGATGCTCAATCCGCGCAGGAGGCAGCTCGCTCCGGAATTCGCGTCGTGGGGGTGGCCGACAACGCGTTCGAGGCTGAGGTGCTGACCACCAGAGGAGCTCAGGTGCTCGACGCGGGCACCGAAATGGGAGCGATCGTGAGAGCCTGCCGTGCGCCTCGCGCAGCCGCCTCCCCTCCGGTGAATGTCGAGTCACCCCAACTCGCCGGTGAGGTCATCGCGGTGTGGGGACCAAAGGGTTCGCCCGGAAGGACCACGATTGCGATCGAGCTTGCCTGCGAGCTCGCCAACACGGGGGAGGAAGCCGTTCTGGTTGACGCTGATCCCTATGCCGGCGACATCTCGCAGATGTTGGGGATCGTCGAAGAGCTTCCGACGGTGCTTTGGGGGGCGACCGCGTCGGCCGGTGATGGAGTCACCAGCGGCGAGATCATCGGCCAACTGCGCCGGGTGGGAGGTAAGGGACCGCTGCTGCTACCCGGTCTTCCGCGCGCCGAGCTCTGGTCGGAGGTTGCAGACTTCGGATACGGGCACCTCATCAAGCTGCTCGCCGGTGGCGCGCGCTTCGTAGTGGTCGACATCGGCTTTTGTCTCGAGGATGCGAGCCAACTCGGGATCGTGCGCGGCGGCAGGAATCGGATGGCGCGAGCGACCCTCGAGCGCGCTGATCGAGTGCTTGCCGTTTGTCGAGCAGATCCCGTAGGTCTGAAGAACTTCATCTGGGCGTATGAATCGGTGGCGGAGATCGTGGACGAGGATCGGATCTCCATCGTTCTCAATCGCTCCTATCCATCCGAGCGCCGGGAGATCGACGATCTTCTGGAGAGCAATACCGGCAAGCGTTCGACGGTCGCCGTGCCAGACCGCCCCTCCGACTGCCGCAAGGCGGTGGCGCAAGGCGGCGCGCTGTTCGAGGTGCGTCCGGCGTCGGATGTGTGCACCCACACCAGGCTGCTTGCCGAGAGAGTGGGTGCCAGGGTGAGGCCTCGGGGTCTCATGGCCAGACTCGCAGGTCGCTCGTGAAGACGACGGGTGCGCTCGTGATCGTCGAGGACGAGGTGCGAGAACTGGTGCGCCGCAGAGGGGTCGATCCGGCTCAGGTGGGCGCAAGCGGCGTGTCTGACCTGGTCGACGAGGTGATCGTCGACTACGAGCAACGCAGGCTCGCCAGCAACCTTCCGCGCATCGAGGACCGTGGTGCACTCAGGAAAGAGGTGCTCGATCGCGTCGCAGGGCTCGGACCACTGCAAGGTCTACTCGATGACGACGACGTCGAGGAGATTTGGATCAACGGTCCGGGAAAGGTGTTCTGCGCGCGCGACCACAAGCACGTGCTCACTAACCTCGTGTTGACCGAGGGTCAAATCAAGGACCTGGTCGAACGCATGCTCCGCACGAGTGGGCGACGACTGGACCTCTCGTCGCCATTCGTCGACGCCACGCTGGTGGACGGCTCCCGCCTGCACGTGGCCATACCCGACATCACGCGACGACACTGGGCCGTCAACATCAGAAAGTTCGTGCTGCGCGCTCATTCCCTCGACGAACTTGTTCGGCTGGGCTCCCTCCCCGACGGCGCCGCAGGATTTCTGGAGGCGGCGGTGCGCAGCGGGCTCAACATCGCCGTTTCCGGGGGCACCCAGACCGGTAAGACGACGATGCTGAACTGTCTTGCGTCGGCGATCCCCCCGCGCGAGCGGGTCATCACCTGCGAGGAGGTCTTCGAGCTTCAGGTGCCTCTTCCCGACGTGGTTTCGATGCAGACCCGCCAGTCCAATCTCGAGGGCCGGGGTCAGATCGACCTCAGGCGCCTGATCATGGAGGCACTGCGCATGCGCCCCGATCGCATCCTCGTGGGAGAGGTGCGCCAGCAGGAGGCCTTCGACCTGCTCGTGGCCCTCAACTCCGGCTTGCCGGGCATGACGTCGATACACGCCAACAGCGCGCTCGAGGCTCTTACCAAGCTGGTGACGCTCCCTCTCCTTGCCGGTGAGAACGTGAGCCACGCCTTCGTCGTCCCGACCGTCGCGGCCTCGATCGACCTAATCGTGCACCTCGGGCGCGTCGGAGGTGATCGGGTCACCGACCACATTCTCGGCGTTACCGGCCGGCTCGAAGGTGATCGCATCGAGACGGTCTCGCTATGGGAGCGAAGCGGCGACGTGTTGCGTTGGACGGGTCACCAGCCGCCTCGCGCTCAACGGTTTGCCGATGCAGGCTTCGATCTATCGGTGTTGCTACGAGGAGGGCGGCGATGAGCGTTGTTATCGCGGCTTGTGGAGCACTCGGACTGTTGCTCCTCTACGACGGCCTGACCGGTGTACGCCGCTCCGGTCAACCGGGATGGCACCAACGGCTCGATCGCATCGTGCAGGAAGCCGGAATGGAGTCGCTCGATGCTACGCGCCTCGTCGCCCTTACCGCGGCATGTGCGATTACCAGCGGCTTGTTGGTCGCCGGCATTTCGTCGTCGAGCCTGATCGCCGCGGTCTTCACCATCAGCGGGGGCTGGCTGCCGCTCGCTTACGTGAGGTCACGGCGCACGCGCAGGCAGCGAATGTTTCGGGCCTCATGGCCGGATGCCATCCAGGGCCTCATCTCAGCGGTGCGAGCGGGGATCTCTCTGGCCGAGGCATGTGTCGCACAGTCTGACAAGGGACCCGAGGAGTTGCGTCCGGGCTTCCGAGCGTTCGCCGCAACGTATCGGGCTACCGGCAGCTTCCAGACGGGGCTCGATCGGCTGCGAGTCGAGCTGTCAGATCCGGTAGCCGATCGAGTCGTAGCGTCGCTGACACTCGCTTACGAGGTTGGCGGAACAGACCTCGTCCGAGTGCTCAGGACGCTCGCCGACTTCGTACGCGAGGACCTTCGGGTGCGCAAAGAGATCGAGGCGCGGTGGTCGTGGACGGTGACCGCTGCACGAGTAGCGGCAGCCGCTCCATGGCTGGTGCTGTTGATGATGTCCACTCGGCCGGAGGCGGCAGCGGCCTACAACTCTCCTGCGGGAGCAACCGTGATTACCGGAGGCGCCATAGCAACATTGGTCGGCTATCGACTGATGCTGCGTGCCGCTCGACTACCCGAAGAACGGCGCCTCGGATGATGGGAACGGCGGTAGTCATCGTTGGGGCACTAGGGCTGGTCATGTTGCTCTCCGGCTTGCCCCCGCTGAGGCGCAACCGATTGACGCGGCGCGTGACGCCCTATCTCAGTGGACTTCGAGGGCGACCGAGCACGCTGCTAGCCCGCAGCCCGAGCAACCGGAGCGGCCTGGAGCAGCGAATCGAAGCTGCATTGGGCCGCGTGGGCATCTCCCCCGATAGGACCCTCGTCGATCGCCTGCAGTCCGCCGACCTGAAACTCGACTCGGGTGGCTTCCGTCTCGAGCAACTCGTGTGGGCCCTGACCGCCATGGTGGCCACCTGGGCCCTCATCGCCAGCACGACGACTGTGGGCATCGGTTTCGACCCACGCGCTCTGCCGGTTCTTTCTGCGGTTGCACTGGTGAGTGGTTTCCTCGCCCGCGACTGGTGGCTTTCCAGACAGGTCGAGGCTCGCCGCGCGGCACTGCAGGAAGAGCTCCCCACGGCGATAGACCTCGTGACGCTAGCGATCATGTCCGGCGAGTCGGTACCGGCCGCGTTCGCCCGGGTCGGCGGCGTGATGCGAACGGGCATCGGCGCAGAGTTTCAGCGCGTGGTTGCCGATATCCGTGCCGGTGCTCCCGCAGTCGATGCGCTGGATGCACTACGGCGACGGTTGCCCCTTCCGGGCGTTGCCCGCTTTGTCGACGCAGTTATCACGGCAATCGAACGCGGCGCGCCGCTGGCAGACGTCTTGCGCGCGCAGGCCGACGATGGGCGCGAGGCACGTAGGCGGTTGCTGCTCGAGATGGGCGGGCGGCGCGAGGTGTTGATGCTCGTCCCCGTCGTGTTCTTGATCATGCCGGTTGTCGTCCTATTTGCGTTGTTGCCAGGGCTGGTGTCTTTGGAGCTGTTGGTGCCTTGAAGGAGGTGCGCGATGTGGGAACTGATTGACGCGCTGACGAGAATGCGCGAACGAGAGGACGGCGATGTTCCCGGCTGGGTCCTAATTGTTTTGATGACGTCAGCCTTGGTCATTGCGATCTGGGGGGTCGCGCGAGGACGCCTCATCAGCATCGTGGAGACTGCCCTGGATACGGTGTGTGGAGGTCTCGGCTGTTGACGAGCCGCGCACGCGGGTCCGCGCCACTGGAGTCGATCTTTGCGATCGCGTTTCTAATGGCTTTAGCCCTCGGGGTTGCGCAGCTCGCGATCACCTTGTACGGACGAAACGTCGTCATCGCCTCTGCTCATGAGGGAGCGCGAGCCGCGACGGAGCTTGGCCGCGATGTCGAGGAGGCGGAGATCATTGCTCGTCGCACGACGCGATCAGCCGCGGGTTCTCTGGTGGAAGACCTGGATGTGGTCGTGAGCACGCAGTCGGACGGCGACGACTTACTCGTCACCGTGCAGCTGCGCGGGAACCTGGCCTCGATTGGGCCCGTTCCCCTTCCTCTCCCCGTCGACGTCTCGGCGACCTCCATCCGCCCGGGTGAGGTCGAGTGAAGCCGCGGAGCGGGCTTGGCCGGGCCGCAGGACAAGGGAGCGGGCTTGGCCGGGCCGCGGAACAGCGGGGCGAGAAGGGCCAGGCGCTGGTCGAATCCATCATCCTGGGCCTGGTGCTTCTGGTGCCCATCGTGTGGATGCTCATGGTGCTGGCCGACGTGCATCGGGCCGCGCTGGCCTCTACGGCCGCGGCGCGTGAAGCGGGATTCGATGCGTCTCGCTCTACCGATAACGCGGCCGCCGACAGAGCAGTCGACACTGCGATCCGGCTGGCCCTTGACAACCACGGCCTCCGGACCGAAGACGCGGTGGTTCGATGGTCCGCGCCCGAGGGATTGACGCGCGGAGCGAGGGTCGAAGTACACGTCGCGTATCCCGTGCCGGTCGTCAGGATGCCGTTTCTGGGAAACGCCGGGGGACCCGCGATCTGGGTTCGCGCCGTTCATAGCGCGCGCATCGATCCGTTCTCGAGCCGGCCATGATCTCTGAACGTGGTCAGGTGACGGTCATGGTGCTGGGGCTCGCGATCATGAGTCTCGCCATCGCCGGCCTGGCGGTGGATGGCACCAGGGCTTTTCTGCTTCGCCGTACGCTTCAGAACGCGGCCGATGCGGCGTCCCTCGCGGGAGCGAGTGAGATCAATCGCGCCGACTACTACGGGAGCGGCGGCCGAGACATCGCACTCGCCCCGGAAGAGGCGGCCCGCAGCGCGCGAGAGTATCTGGCCCTGCGAGGGATACAGGCGCGCGTGTCACTCGATGTGAGCGAGGACGATGTCCGGCTGGTCCTCAGAGGGTCGTCAAACACCCTGTTCCTTGCGCTGATCGGTGTTTCGGAGGTTCCGGTTGCGGTTGAGTCGAACGCGGCGCCGGTCTCCGGCGACCTCCCACCGTAGACATGGCGACTCCGGCACCGGCCCCGAAGCCCACAGGATGAATCCGATCCTTGCTTGGCCGGAGGCCCATATCAAAGGGATTCTGAGCAAATATCCGCACGGCCCCCCCGAAGCGCGCTTAGGGTTGGGCCGACCCTGAACCCTTAGGCTTTCAAGGAGGAGTACTCATGAACAAAGGCGAACTGGTTGATGCCGTTGCGAAGGGCACCGGAGAGAGCAAGCGTCTCGTCGGTGACGTTCTGGACGAGGTCATCACCCAGGTCCAGAGGACGGTCAAGAAGGGCGAGAAGGTAACCCTCCCCGGCTTCGGTACCTTCGAGCGTCGCGCTCGCAGCGCGCGCACGGCTCGCAACCCCCAGACGGGCGAGCCCATCAAGATCAAGGCGACGAAGGTACCCGCGTTCAAGGCCGGCGCCGGCTTCAAGACTTACGTTTCAGGCAAGAAGTAGAAGACACCCTTCCGCAAAAAACGCCCCGCACTCCGCGGGGCGTTTTGCGTGCGGCGAGCGCGGACCGGTTTAGTCTCGGCCCATGAAGAGACAGATCGGCGGCGGCACTTACCGCGGGCCCCTAGGGTTACGCCGGCAACGCCGCACCATTCGATTTACGCAGATACTGCTAATCGTGATTGCCGCCGGGCTGCTTATGTTTGCGGGCTATGCGTGGGGCCAGTCCGCGGGCTACGACGAGGGTCGCCGCTCGAGGGAACTTGGACCTCCGGCGGAGCCCTCGGCGACGCAGGTGCTGGTACTCGGGGTCCTCGGTGTCGGGGCCTTGATTGGAGCCTTGCTTCTTCAGGGCGGTCCGGAGACCGTCCGCATACCAACTCCCTCCCGACTCGACGAGCTGGCCGGGCGAGCGGAAACGGTCGCAGTCGACAAGGCCGAGAGGATCGCCGGCCAGCAGTCGAGTGCAAGGGAGTCCCAAATGAATCCCGATTCCTCGCTTGGCCGGAGGCCATACAACTAGGACTCGCTTGCACGCAGCTCCTGCAGCACATCACGCGTACGTGAAGATCCGTAAGCCGGACGGGCGAGGAAGGCGTCGACATCGGCGACGGTGTCGATATCAAGCGCCAGGCGCGGCAGGGACAGGATCGAGCATCGAAGCCTTAGCGCAGCGGCCGCGTCGTAGTGCGCGTTCAGGCTCGCGGCTCCGAAGCGCGGAGCCAGTAGATCGGGCGGACTGAGATATAGCGCGTTGGTCCCGCCGTCGCCGTCCGAGGGAACGACGACGACGTCGCTCGTGGACCCGGTGTCCAGGATGTCGCGCAGGTCCTCCTCGTAGGCCAGAGGGACGTCACACGGCACTATCGTCACCGAGTCGGCGGCCTCGCCCAGGAGTACCTTGACCCCGAGGGCCAGTGCATCGTTGAGTCCGGACCCTTCGTCTTCGAGGGTATCTAGCCCGCGCGCAGCTGCAGTGGCAAGAACCGCGGCGTCATCGCTCACGACCCACCACCGCAGCCACGGAGTCGCGGCGCATAGGTCGAGCGCGTCCTCGAACAGGGCGCGCGCAATGCCGGCGCGCGCGGGCGCGTCGAACCCGGCCGCGAGACGGCCCTTGGCCCGGTCGAGTCGCTTAACCGGCAGCAATGCAGCATCCATGCTGCACACTCTACGAGCGGGGACGCGCTCCGATGCCGCAGCTACGCGTCACGTCACGCTAGAGTCTTGGCTCCATGACCGTGAGCGAGCGAAAACACTGGAAGCACCTCTATTCGGAGATCGTCGCGACCGAGATCTGCTGCGGCTGCTCGGCTTGCATCGTGGCCTGCCCCCACAAGGTGCTGGAGCTGGGGGACTTCGATCCCCTACAGACCGACCTGAACTCGCCCTTCGACAACTGCGTGCACGGCGAGGACGGGTGCTCGTTGTGCGCGATGGCGTGTCTGCGACTGGGCCCGGCCCTCGATCTCATCGAGCAGAGTGTCCACGGCCGTCGGCGAGACCAGGATCAACCCGAGGGCACTCACCTTTACAAGACGCTGGCGCGAGCCACCGACGAGCGAATCCTCGCGCGCGGTCAGGACGGGGGAGCGGTGACCGCTCTCATTGCCTGGGCGCTGGATCAGGGCGAGCTTGACGGGGCGGTGGTGGCCGCGCCGTCGGACACCGTTCCGTGGCTCGACGAGCCCAAGCTGGTCCGCACCACCGAGGATCTCCTCGCAACGGCAGGCTCGCGCTACAGCTATTGCGCGACCCCACTCGGTTTGAAGATGGCCGCCGAAGCAAAGTGCAAGAGCGTTGCTCTCGTGGGAGTGTCGTGCGAGTCGACGGCCGTTCGCCAACTAGCGGCCGAGAAGATCAAGCGCCCGATCCGGCCGGTCAAGCTGGTCATCGGCTTGATGTGCTGCGAGACCTTCGATTACGACGCGTTCATGGTCGGTAAAGTCGCTCACGATCTCGGCATCGACCTCGCGGAAGTCGTGAAGGTCAACGTCAAAGGCAAGGTCATCGTCACGCTCCGCAATGGAGAGGACGTCGTCATTCCGCTCAAGGACGCGAGGCCGTATGCCAATGAATGGTGCCATCACTGCCCCGATTTCGCCGCCGAGCATGCCGATCTCTCTTGCGGGGGACTCGGGATGGAGGGGTGGACGATGATCCTGGTTCGCTCCGAGACGGGCAAGGACTTCCTCGAGCGCGCGCTTGCGGCAGGTGTCCTGGAGGTCCGCGACCCGGACCAAGAACCGAAGGCCCTCGAGGTGATGGACCGGCTGGCCCGCAAGCAGCGAGAGCGCATCGATCCGTTCGATCCACACGCGCACTCTCGATGGGTCGAATCGCAGGCGCTGCTGACGGCGCGTCAGGACGCGCTGGCCGGCGAGGGCTGAGGCAGCGGGTACCGTGTTGCCCTCATCACACCGACACATCATTCGGCGCGGGCTGGGCATTCTCAGGATGTCCATTCGGCTTCAGCCGAAGGCGTTCACCTTTGGGCTTGTGGCGTCGGCGCTCTACGCGGCCATGACCGTTGCCGAGGCCGTAGTGCTCGGCCGCGTGACCGACGAGGTCATCGTGCCCGCGGTTCAGAGCGGTTCGATATCGACCGCGACGTTGGTCGGGGCGGTCGTCGCGATCATGGGTGTCGCCGTTGTGAAGGGAATCGGCATCATCGGCCGCAGGGCAGGTGCGTTCCTCATGCAATACCGCCTGCAAGCCGACTTCCGCAGGCGCGTGACGGAGCAGTATCAGCGCCTATCGATGGAATGGCATCGGAGCCACTCGACAGGTTCGTTGTTGTCGAATGCCAACTCCGATGTCGAGTCGATGTTCTGGCTGATCGCGCCGCTGCCACTCTCCTGCGGCGTGATCTTCATGGTCTTGATCACGTTCGTGTCTCTGATCGTCACCGATGTGGTTCTGACGATCATCGGATTGCTCCTGATTCCGACCATCACGATGCTGAGCCACTTCTACCATGTGCGCGCCGAGGAGCTTGCGACGAGAGCGCAGGAGATGCGAGCCCAGGTCTCCGGGGTGGCCCACGAGAGCTTCGATGGTGCACTGGTCGTCAAGACACTGGGACTCGAAAGCGATGAGACGAGGCGGTTCGCCGAACGGTCCGAGGAGCTGCGCGATGAGCTCACCGAGTTGGGGTCGGTGCGTGCGATCTTCGACCCTCTTCTCGAAGCGCTGCCCAACATCGCGGTGATCGGGATTCTGGTTGCGGGTACGTTCCGCATCAATTCCGGCGACCTCGTCATCGGCGAGCTCGTTACGTTCTCATATCTGTTCCTGCAGCTGGCGTTTCCGATCCGAGCAATCGGGTGGCTGCTCGGAGATATGCCGCGGGCGGTGGTGGGGTGGGAACGCGTGGAGCGCGTGCTGACGGCCACCGACGAGCTCAGCTACGGAGACCGCTCGCTGAACGGCCGGGGGCGACCGGCGCGCGTGGATGTGGCCGGCGTGTCCTACGGCTACGAGGACGGTGAGGTGGTGCGCGATGTCCACTTTGACGCTACGCCCGGGCGGACCATCGCAGTCGTAGGACCTACGGGCTCGGGTAAGTCGACCATCACCCACCTTCTGGTTCGGCTTGCGGATCCACACCGCGGCGCGATCAGGGTCGATGACGCGGACCTCCGGCTTCTTCGCCACGGAGTGCTCCCAGCCAACGCCGCCATCGTCTTCCAGGAGTCGTTTCTGTTCGACGACACGGTGCGAGGAAATATCACGCTGGGCATCGAGAGCGATGATGAAGATGTGAGGAACGCTGCCCGCTTGGCGCAAGCCGACGATTTCATCTCGAGGCTTCCTCATGGTTACGACACGGTCGTGGGGGAACGGGGGACGACGCTTTCCGGTGGGCAGCGTCAGCGCGTGGCTCTGTCGCGCGCCCTCGTGCGGAGGCCCCGCCTTCTGGTTATGGACGATGCGACTTCGAGCGTCGATCCCAGCGTCGAGCAGGCGATCCTTCGAGGCCTTCAAGGCGCCGATCTTCCCTCGACGGTCATCGTAGTGGCCTATCGCAGGGCCACCGTCGCACTTGCCGACGAGGTCGTCTTCCTCAATCACGGCACGATTGAGGGACGGGGGACGCACGAGGAGCTCATTGGGTCCAACGCGGCTTATCTGCGTCTGATCTCCGCTTACGACAACGCCGAGGGGGTGGGAGCTTGAGCACGATCGCGGAGGAACAGATTCAGGAACACGCTCCCCAGGGGGCGTGGAGAACACTAGTGCGCGGGTTCCAGTTGTCGCCCGAGTTTCGTAAGGGTCTTGGCTGGACGCTGCTGCTCGCGGTCGTATCCACCGCCGGGACGGTGATCGTTCCCGTCGCCATCCAACAGACCATCGACCGCGGCTTGCTGGCCGAGGGCGGACCGGACTCGGGCGTGGTGCTCTCGCGAGCGGTCCTTGCAGTCGGGGGAATCCTCGCTACCGCGGTCGCGGGCTTCGGGATGCACAGGAGACTGGTGAGGGCGACCGAGACCGCGCTCAGCAACCTGCGTGTCCGCGCCTTCGCCCACATCCACGACCTCTCCGTCCTGCACCACGCCACCGAGCATCGAGGCTCGTTGGTGTCACGAGTCACGGCGGATGTCGACACCATCAGTCAGTTCATGGAGTGGAGCGGAATCGGTGTGGTGGTGATGACCGGACAGTTGGTCCTGGCCACGGTCGTGATGTTCTTCTACAGCTGGGAGCTCACCCTCGTGGTAATCGGCTCGTTCCTTCCGCTCGTGTTCATTCTGCGCTGGTTCCAGTCCCGGCTCTCTGCTTTGTATGACGTCGTACGTAGTCGGGTCGCCGAGATGCTCACCGCGGTTTCCGAATCCGTCATGGGAGCCCAGGTGATCAAGGGTTACGGCATCGAGGAGCAGGCCAACCTGAAGGTAAAGGACGCTATCGATCGCCACGCCGGCTCTGGCTATCGCGCCGGTCGCACCGCGGCCATCATGTTTTCGACCGGCGGCCTCTTCTCCGCCGCCTCCATGAGCGCCGTGGTGGTGGTGGGAGTGAACATGGGCATCGGCGGCTCCATCACGGCCGGTCGATTGGTGGCCTTTCTATTCCTCGTCAGCCTGTTCGTGGGGCCGGTGCAGGTGCTTACGGAGGTGCTGGACCAGGCTCAGAACGCGATCTCTGGCTGGCGCAAGATTCTCGGAGTCCTGGATACAGACCCCGACGTTGCGGACCCCGCGGCCACCGGTCCAGTGCAAGCGATCCCACAGGGGCCGATCGCCGTCCACTTCGACGACGTCACCTTCAGATATCCCACCGGTCCCGTCATCCTCAACCAGCTCTCGGTCGCCATCGAGGCTCAGAGCCGGGTCGCCATCGTGGGAGAGACGGGCTCGGGCAAGACCACCTTCGCCAAGCTGCTCACCAGGCTGATGGACCCAACCGCCGGACGCGTGCTCGTCAACGGCGTTCCGCTCGCCGAGATTCCCTTCGAGCAACTCCGTCAGCGGGTCGTAATGGTCCCGCAGGACGGCTTTCTGTTCGACGCGTCGATCGCCGCAAACGTGCGAAGGGGGCGACGAGACCTGAGCGACGAGGGCATTCGAATCGCATTCGGCGAACTGGGCTTGTCCGACTGGCTGGAGGCTCTCCCAAACGAGCTCGACACCCGCGTCGGCGAGCGCGGCGAGATGCTCTCGGTGGGAGAGCGTCAGCTGATCGCCCTGGCCCGCGCTTACGTCGCCAATCCAGATCTGCTGCTGCTCGACGAGGCCACCTCCGCGGTGGACCCGGCAACCGAGGTCAGGCTGCAGCGGGCCCTCGAGGGGCTGACGCGCGGGCGCACCACGATCGCGATCGCCCACCGGCTTTCGACGGCCGAGGCGGCGGACGAGGTACTGGTGTTCGACCGCGGGGCCATCGTGCAACGCGGCCACCATCGGGAATTGGTGCAACGAGCCGGCGGCGTGTACGCGGGTTTGCATGCGAGTTGGATCTCACAGTCCCGACGGGCCCGGCTCTAGTCTTCCCCGGTGTCGAAGATCCGCACGATGGGGGCCTGCTGGAACAGACCTCTGATGTCGGCCATCGCGTCCGAGTAGCTTTCTGAGCGCACGGCGGCCTCCATCGCTTCAACCGTTTCCCAGCGCGATACGGCCGCAACCTCGAGCAGATCTCCGTGGCGCTCGTCGACGCGCACGTGAATCTCGATGCCGCGACATCCCTGGATCTGCTCGAACGCCGGCCCAACCTGTTCACGGACGAGTTGCCTGCAGCGCTCGAGGTCCTCGGGGTCGATGGCGGTGTCGGTAACGCGGATGATCATGGCGAGTGCCCCCAGAGCTCCGCGATGCGCGGCATAGATGACGATCGCTTCCTGAGATGGAACTTCATACGCTCCAGGCCCCCCTGTTGAACATGCCGGCTAGTTGCGGGTTCAAGGTCAGCTTGCGCTCGCTTCTGACATAGCGGGCCGCGAGGATCTCGCCGAGCCCAGGGTATTTCTGAGTGACGTTCAGTCGTTGGTCGTCGATCTCGATCACGTTGTAAGAAGGTCTGGTGTAGCCGCGGACCCGGTAGCTCGAGGCAGTTCCCGAGTTGACCAGGAGCATGTCGCCCAGTTGCCAGACGTTGGGCACGTGTTTGTGACCCGATAGGACGAGATCGACCTCGAGTTCGGCTAGCAGCGCCAGGACGTCGCCTGCATCCCACACGATGTTGCGCTCGCGCCCGGTGCCCGGGATCGGTACGAGGTGGTGGTGGATCACGAAGATGCGGTAGTCGTCGGGCCACTCGTACGCCTTACGAATCCAGTCGTACTTGGTGTGCCCGACCTCACCCTCGGCGAGGTCGGGTTTCGAGGAGTTGATGGCGACGATGGTCGCCCACTTGTTGGGATTGCCCTCATCCGGATTGAAAGGGATGCGCACGACACTGTCGGATTTCCCGAAGGAGTCACGGAAATGGAGGAAGCCCACATTCATGAGGTCGTGGTTGCCCGGGATGACGACCATCTCGAGATCGTCGAGACGGTCGAGGAAGCGCTTCGCCTGACGGAACTGCGGTGCGTAACCCTCGGAGGTGAGATCACCCGCGACGACGACGAGGTCGGGCTTCAGCTCGATGATCTCTTCGATGGCATGGTCGAGAAGCTCACCATCGAACATTGGGTGGCCACAATGGATGTCGGATATCTGAGCGATCTTCATTTTGCTCGGCCGTCCGGTCGAGCCCGCCCCGCGGTCTTGCGGTCCGGCCGAGCCCGCCCCGCGCTGGTCGCTCCTCACGCCCGCCATCATAAGGTGGGTGCTCCGCAGGTCGCGAGTGCCGGGACGGCTTTGACCAGAGGTGAAAGGGAGCGAGTGGAGCCGGTTTACGTTCTGACCCGATGGGCGGTCATTCCTCCGATGGGAGCTTGGTTTCGGTGGCACATCGAGGGGCTCGGCTTCATTCCCAAGACCGGTCCGGCGATCATCGCCAGCAATCACATCGCCTACCTGGATCCGCTGGCGATCGGTTACGCGGTTGACAGGGCCGGACGCCGCCCCCGGTTCCTTACCAAGTCCGAGCTCATTCACGATCGAAAGGTCGGGTGGTTTCTTCGGGGCTGCGGACAGATCGAGGTGCAGCGAGGAACCCGCAATGCACCGATGGCGCTCGAGCAGGCTTACAAGGCGCTTGCCGCCGGAGAGGTCGTGTGCATATTCCCGGAGGGAACGGTGACGTCGAATCCGGATCTTGCACCCATGCCGTCTAAGACCGGAGCACCACGACTTGCGCTCCGGTCCGGCGTGCCGGTTATTCCGTGTGGAGTTTGGGGAACCGCCAACGTGTGGCCCAAGAATTTCCGTCCGAACTGGAAGTTCAAACAAGAGCTCGCCCTGCGATTGGGTGAACCAATGACCTTCTCCGGTGACCCGGACAACCCGAAAGACTCGACGCGCACGGGGAGAGAGATCACGGATCGGATCGCGGAGCTGGTGGCCGGCCTGAAGCCGCTCATCGAGGACCGTCGACGACCCAAACGGCCGGACCGACGAGCTCGCCGGGCAGGTTAGCGGCCGCCCTCGAGCGCACAGAGGCCAAATCATGCGCGAGGGGTAGACTGCCGGGCGGGTCAGGGCCGTGCACTCCGAGAAGAGGGTCGTGAGAATGGGACGTAAGGGGGAGCAGTTCGATACGTCGTGGGCGAGGACGCCGGCCGCCGGCGTTGCGCGCGAAATCATCATCTGCTACACGCTGGGCCCCCTCATCGATCACTACACGAAGCCGATCACGCTCGGCAAGGGCCTGTTCGACACGGTGAAGCCACCGGTCATCTTCGTGGCCAACCATTCGAGTCACCTGGACACGCCCAGCATCCTGCGCGCGCTGCCGCGCCCCTGGCGCCAGCACACGGCCACCATCGCCGCGGCCGACTACTTCTATCAAAATCGTGTCATCGCGGGACTGGTGACTCTCTCGTTCGCAACGGTCCCCATCGAACGCAAAGGGGGTGTCTCCAGGACGACGGCCGATCGTATCGACCGTCTTGTAAGCGACAAGTGGAACATCCTGTTGTATCCGGAGGGCACGCGGTCGCGCGACGGCCAGCTGGCTCAACTGAAGCCCGGCGCGGCCTTCATGTCGATTGCGAGCAACCTTCCCGTGGTCCCGATTCTGGTAAGCGGCACCTACGAGGCCATGCCGGTCGGACGAGGGTGGCCCCGCAAACACCCCGTATCGGTGCGCTTCGGTGCACCCGTGCAACCGCTTCCCGGAGAACATCACCGCGCGCTGACGCATCGGATAGAAGCGGCGATGCTCGAGATGCGTGACGAGTGGCGACCGTCGGCTTAGACGGCCGGCGTGAGCGCCATCTTCTGTTCACATCGCGGCCTGAGTCGCGTCGAAACGTCCGGTTCGCGAGTTGAAGTCACGCGCGCTCCCAATGGGCTTAGGAAGTTTATGCAACTCTTTCTTGACTTTTTTTCTCGCGAGGGTTGAAGTCAGCAAGAGGGTCCTAGCCCATCCGCGGGGCGACCTAATTGACTCGCGTCATAGGGAGTCTCCCGGAGAGGTGGAGTCGTTCTTGCAGTAAGTCGGAAGGTCGTGAGCCTGGGGAAGGGGGAGCATGGAAAATATCTTTGTGTCCGAGACGGTGGGAACCGCCATCCTGATTCTTTTGGGTGATGGCGTTGTAGCGGCGGTGTTGCTGAACAAGTCCAAGGCTCAGAATTCGGGCTGGATCGTGATCACCTTCGGGTGGGCGATGGCGGTGGCCCTTGCGGTCTATGCCGTTGGCCAGTTCAGCGGAGCGCACATCAACCCCGCGGTGACTCTAGGCCTGGCCATCACGGACCAGGGCGTCGATTGGGGCGACGTGCCGCAGTACCTCGGAGGGCAGTTCCTGGGCGCCTTCATTGGAGCCGTCCTCGTCTATCTCGCCTACCTGCCGCACTGGGGCGAGACCGAAGATGCGGGTCTGAAGCTCGCCGTGTTCTCTACGGGGCCCGCGATCCGCAACCCCGGGGCCAACTTCGTCACCGAGGTCATCGGAACGGCCATGCTGCTGTTGGGCGTCCTGTCACTCGGTTTCGGGACCAATGCCGACAGCATCGGGCCCGCCGGTTTGACACCACTGATGGTCGGTTTCCTGGTTCTCGCCATCGGTTTGTCGCTTGGTGGTCCCACGGGATACGCCATCAACCCGGCGAGGGACCTGGGTCCCCGGATCGCGCACCAAGTTCTGCCGATCGCCGGTAAGGGCGACTCCGATTGGGGTTATGCATGGCTGCCCGTCGTGGCGCCGATCGTTGGAGGTGCGCTCGGTGCGTTCCTGTTCAAGTTGGTGTGGCCCGTCTAGCTGAGGCGTATCGCCGGCGACCACGACCAGCCACATAACCGAAACAGGAAAGGCAGTGTAGTGAAGAAGCTAATCAATAGCCCGGACGATGTCGTAAGGGAGGCGCTGCAGGGAGTAGCCGCCGCGCACCCGGACGTCAAGGTCTACTTCGATCCGTATTACGTGGTTCGTGCGGATGCTCCGGTTCAAGCCAAGGTCGGCATCGTGTCAGGAGGAGGCTCCGGACACGAGCCCATGCACGGAGGGTTCGTGGGCATGGGCATGCTGGACGCTGCCTGTCCCGGCGAGGTGTTTACGTCTCCGACTCCCGATCAGATGCTCGAGGCCACCAAGGCCGTTAGCGGAGGAGCGGGCGTCCTTCACATCGTGAAGAACTACACCGGCGACGTGATGAACTTCGAGATGGCGGCCGACCTCGGCAAGGCCGAGGGCATCGAGGTCGAGGCCGTCGTTGTGGACGACGACGTCGCCGTTCAGGACAGCCTTTACACGGCCGGACGCCGTGGCGTTGGTGCGACCGTGCTCGCCGAGAAGATCTGTGGAGCGGCGGCCGAATCGAAGGCACCGCTGGCTGAAGTTGCGGAGTTGTGTCGAAAGGTCAACTCGCAGAGTCGTTCCATGGGGATGGCGCTGACGAGCTGCGTCACAC
This sequence comes from Actinomycetota bacterium, assembly GCA_050693975.1. Taxonomy (GTDB): domain Bacteria; phylum Actinomycetota; class CADDZG01; order CADDZG01; family WHSQ01; genus WHSV01. The sequence continues at coordinate 20,937 of JBOGWV010000106.1, read as the reverse complement.
CCTCGGCGGGGAAAGCGACCTTCGAGCTTGGTGACGACGAGATGGAGATCGGAATCGGAATCCACGGCGAGCCGGGCCGGGAGCGAAAGAAGCTCGCGCCGGCTTCCGAGATCGTCGGGCAGATGGCAGACACCATCGTCGGCGACCTGCCCTTCTCCAAGGGCGACGAGGTACTTGCGTTCGTGAATGGAATGGGCGGAACACCCTTGATTGAGCTTTACATCGTCTACAACGAGCTCAACAAGCTCCTCGAAGGCAAAGGCATCAAGATCACGCGCAACTTGATCGGGTCCTACATCACCTCTTTGGAGATGGCGGGATGCTCGATCACGCTGCTGAAGCTTGACGACGAAATGACGAAGCTGTGGGACGCACCGGTCAACACCGCCGGACTCAGGTGGGGGGTCTGATTACGAGAAGCCGCCGCCTCACGTGAGCGCAGACGCGGAGCAGGCTCGGCCGAACCGCGAAGGAGGCGCGGTTATTTCGGCCGCGGATGTATTGCGCTGGATTCATGCATACGCGTTGACGATCGCCGAGAACAAGGGCTATCTGACAGAGCTCGACTCGGCGATCGGCGACGCGGATCACGGCACGAACATGAACCGCGGGATGAGCGCGGTTGAAGAGAAGCTCGACGGCCACTCTTCCGTCGACATCGGCGCATTGTTGAAGACCGTGGGCATGACGCTGGTGTCCAAGGTCGGGGGAGCCGGAGGGCCTCTCTACGGCACTTTGTTCATGCAGATGGGCGCGGCCACCGACGGCAAGTCCGAGCTGTCGGTCGGGGAGTGGGCCGCCGCGGTCGACTCCGGTCTCAAGGGCGTCCAGGCGCGCGGCAAGGCGGAGACCGGTGACAAGACTATGGTCGATGCCCTGACGCCGGCCGCGGAGGCCCTGGCGGAAGCGACGGCGTCAGGGGCATCGGTGCCGGAGGCGCTGGCCCGCGCCGCGGCAGCGGCGGAGGAAGGCATGAAGGCGACCATACCGATGGTCGCGCGCAAGGGCCGGGCCAGCTATCTGGGCGAGCGGAGCGCCGACCATCAGGACCCCGGCGCTACATCGTCGTACCTGCTCATGAAGACGGCAGCAGAGACGTTTGGAGATTCGCAGGAATAGAGGCACTCAACCCGAGGGAGGCGAGGATATTGGCCGAGTACGTAGGAGCTCTCGACCAGGGCACCACGAGTACCCGTTTCATGATCTTCAACCACGGCGGGGACGTGGTGAACTTCGATCAGAAAGAGCACGAGCAGATCTATCCCAAGCCCGGCTGGGTCGAGCACGACGCCAACGAGATCTGGGAGCGAAGCCAGGAGGTAATCAAGGGCGCACTCGACAAGGCCGGGATCAAGGCCGGCGACCTTGCGGCCGTAGGGATCACCAACCAGCGAGAGACCACCGTGCTGTGGGACAGAAACACGGGAGAACCGGTCCACAACGCTCTCGTCTGGCAGGACACGCGCACGGACAAGATCTGTAACGAGCTGTCCTCGGACGGAGGACAGGACCGCTTCCGTTCCACGACAGGTCTTCCCGTTGCGACCTATTTCTCCGGACCCAAGGCGAAGTGGCTGATGGACAACGTCGACGGCCTTCGCAACAAGGTCGATGCCGGTGACATCATGTTCGGAAACATCGACACCTGGTGTATCTGGAACCTCTCCGGAGGCACGTCCGGCGGCGTCCACGTCACCGACGTATCCAACGCCAGCCGCACCATGATGATGGATCTCGAGTCCCTGGATTGGGACGACGACATCCTCAAGACCCTCGACGTGTCTCGCTCGATGCTGCCCGAGATCCACGCATCCAGCGAGGTCTATGCCGAGGCCAAGGGAGTGCTCGAGGGCGTACCGATTGCAGGCGACCTCGGTGACCAGCAGGCGGCGACCTTCGGTCAGGCCTGCTACGACGTGGGAGACGCCAAGAACACCTACGGGACCGGCAATTTCCTGCTGCTCAACACCGGCACCGAGGCCGTGCAATCCAAGAGCGGCCTGCTCACCACCCTGGGCTACAAGATCGGCGACCAGCCGGCCGTGTATTGCCTCGAGGGCGCCATCGCCATCACCGGCGCGCTGGTGCAGTGGCTGCGCGACAACCTGAAGATGATCAAGGCGGCGCCCGAGGTCGAGGAGCTGGCCCGCACCGTCGACGACAACGGCGGTTGTTACTTCGTCCCCGCGTTCTCGGGACTGTTCGCGCCCTACTGGAAGAGCGACGCCCGCGGCGTCCTCGCCGGTCTCACTCGCTACGTAAACGCCGGACACATCGCGCGCGCGGTGCTCGAGGCGACCGCGTGGCAGAGCCGCGAGGTCGTTGAGGCCATGAACAAGGACTCCGGCGTCGACCTGAAGGAGCTCAAGGTAGACGGTGGCATGGTCGGCAACGATCTACTGATGCAGTTCCAGGCAGACATCCTCGGTGTGGACGTCATTCGTCCCAAGGTCCCCGAGACCACGGCCCTGGGAGCGGCGTACGCCGCAGGGCTTGCCGTCGGTTTCTGGAAAGAGGTAGACGACCTGCGGGAGAACTGGCTAGAGGACAAGCGCTGGAACCCAAGCATGGCCTCCGACGAGGTCGAGAAGGAGTACGGGTTCTGGAAGAAGGCCGTCACTCGCACCTTCGACTGGGTCGAGTAAGAGCCCCGGCAAGCAACCGCGAGGGCCGGCGGGAAATCCTCCGGCCCTCGCGTCACTCAACAGAACTCGAAGGGCCAGACCTCGAGCTGAGTCACGCGCCGGTCGACCACCTTCGCCATCATGTACCCGTTGTCTCTGCCCTCGCGCAGGCGATAGTGGATGTGCCCCGCGTGCTTGATGGGTTCCGCCTTGGGATACAGCCGCCGGACCTTGCGGTTACGGTCTCCGACCCTGAGGCCCTTCTTGGTGTGCCAGTTGAGCTCGCCGTGTTCCTGACTCGTGATGCTGAGGCTGCGCACGAAGATGGCGCCGACGATGCGCTCGTCCTCAACGCGGGGGGCGTAGACCTTGAGGTCGTCGCCCCAGCGAGCCCTGAGGGCCCTGATACAGCCGACCCTGACCACTTTGCGCGCGGTGGGATTCCCGAACCAATCCCGCATCTCGCTCATGGTGGTCGTGTTCCGGATGATCGGCCCAGCCTTCGACGGGGTTACGTCCTCTCCCTGATGCGCCTGCACGCCTGCTCCGATGGCGACCGAAGCCGCGACGAGCGCAACGACCAGGGCTATGCGCATGCCTCTCATGAACCCTCCCAAGTTGATTGCGTTCTCGAAGGACAGACTCCGTCCAAGCCCGAATGGTTGCAAGGAACCTCCCTCTTTGACATTGCATGCTCCCCGTCGGAGATCACGCGCCAGGGACTAGTGTTTGACCATGACGTTTAGCACTGAGGTTCTCGTCATCGGGGGCGGCGCCACCGGGGCGGGGGTTGCGTGGGACGCCGCTACCCGCGGGTTCGAGGTGGTGCTGGTCGAGCGCAAGGATCTCGCGGAGGGAACGACCGGCCGCTTTCATGGGTTGCTTCATTCCGGCGGCCGCTACGCAGTCAAGGACAAGCTGGCCGCGAAGGAGTGCATCCACGAGAATTTGGTGTTGCGGCGGGTAGCAGCCGACGCCATCGAGGACACCGGAGGCTACTTCGTCACGACTCCTTGGGACGATCCAGGCTTCGGCGACAGGTTCCTGGACGGCTGCCGCGAGTGCGGAATTCCGGTTGAGGAGATCGGCATCAAGGCCGCCCTCGCACACGAGCCGCGCCTCAATCCGGGCATCGCGCGCGCGTTCGCGGTTCCAGACGCGGCCATCGATGCATGGAAGCTGGTATGGGGAACGGCGCAGGCCACGAAAGCGCATGGGGGCAAGATCCTCACCTACCACCGCGTGCTCGACGTTCTTCGGTCGGGAGACGTGGTGTCCGGGGTCAGGGTGCGAGACGAGCTATCGGGCGAGGAGTACGACATTAGTGCCGACTTCACGATCAATGCGACGGGAGCGTGGGCCGGACAGCTAGCCGACCTGGCAGGGTGTCCCGGAGTCGAGGTGCTCGCCGGGAAGGGCATCATGATCGCCATGAATCACCGGCTGGTCAACACGGTGATCAACCGCTGCACGATGCCTGCCGACGGGGACATCATCGTGCCGATCCGAACGGTCAGCGTCATCGGCACGACCGATATCAGGATCAAGAACCCAGACGAGCCCGAGGTGACCCGCGCCGAGGTCGATCAGATGCTCGACGATGGTGAGCGTCTCGTTCCCGGTTTCAGGCAGGCGAGGGCGCTGCGGGTATGGGCGGGAGTGCGGCCCTTGTTCAAGGACTCGAGAGCTGCCGAAACGAAGGACACCCGCGACGTCAGTCGCAGCCACGCCCTGGTCGACCACCTGACGCGCGACGGTGTGCAGGGGTTTCTCACCATCACCGGAGGAAAGCTCACGACCTTCCGCATGATGGCCGAGGAGACCGTCGACAAGATGTGCGAACAGCTCGAATCCCAACGCGAATGCCGGACGGCCGTGGATCCATTGCCGAGCTCGAACGACGGTCGCTTCTACTGGCTCGGCGAACGCCTCACCAAGCGCGAAGAGACGATGCACGACGATCAGCTCATCTGTGAATGTGAGTTGATCCAGCGCAGCAAGCTCGAAGACGTGATGGTGCGCCGGAAGTCCACGATCCTCGATGACATTCGGCGCTCGGTTCGACTCGGCATGGGGCCCTGCCAGGGTGGGTTCTGTATGTACCGGGCGACCGGCATCCTGCACGACATCGCGCGCATCGAGGCCTCTGCGGCAAACGCGTCCTTGCTCGCGTTCCTACAAGAGCGATGGAAAGGTGTGCAGCCGATCCTCTACGGCGATCAATTGCGGCAGGCACGCTTGGACGACTGGATCTTCCAGGGCCTGCTCGACGTGGAGCATCTCCCGACCCCCGCCATGGCGGGAGGGGGGGACTGACTTGGCCGGCCGCGACGTGCTTGTAATCGGAGCGGGGCTCTCGGGATTGGTGGCGGCACTGCGCTGCCGGGAGGCAGGGTTGAGCGTGACACTCGTCGCCAGGGGCATGGGCGCCACGCACCTTGCACCCGGCACCATCGACGTGCTTGGCTACGCGCCCGACCTGGTCGAAAACCCCGGCCAGGAACTCCCCGGTTTCTGCTCAGCCAACCCCACTCATCCCTACGCACGGATCGGGACCGCCGCCATCGGCAGCGCGCTCGAGTGGTTCCTTCAACGCTTCGACGGATACCACTACAGGGGTTCGTTGGACACCAACATGCTGCTGCCGACCGCTATCGGGGCGATCAAGCCCAGCGCGCTCGTCCCTTCCACCATGGCGGCGGGGGACCTCCGGGAGGGCGCGGGCGTGCTCTTCGTCGGGCTCCGGCAGCTAAAGGACTTCTTCCCCAGGCTGGCGGCCGAGAACGTGACGAGTGCGAAGCTCCCGTCCGGCGCTCAGGTCATGGCGCGCGCGGTTCAGATCGAGCCGCCCACGGCGGAGGCCGACATCAGCGGGCTTGCTTTCGCGCGACGGTTCGACGACCCGGACTTTCGCAGTGCCGTCGTTAGGCAGGTCAAGGCGCACCTCGACCAGGACGAGTCCGTGGCATTTCCCGCGGTGCTGGGCGTCCAGGATGCACACACGGTGTGGGCGGAGATGCAGGATGCGCTCGGTTGTCCGGTCTTCGAGGTCCCCTGCCTTCCACCGTCGGTGCCCGGCATTCGACTGTACGAGATCCTCAGCGGACAGTTCGTACGAGCCGGGGGTCGCATGGTGGTGGGAGCCGAGGCGGTGGGCGCCGATATCGCAGGCAACCGCGTCGCATCCGTGCTGGTGCGCAACGCCGCCAGGGTAAGGCCGTACGAGGCCCGTTTCTTCGTGCTGGCCTCCGGCGGTTTCGCGGCGGGTGCGATCGACATGGACTCCTCCTGGACGGTGCGAGAGAGGGTCTTCGACCTCCCCGTTGCCGGTGTACCCGCGGCCGAGGACGAACGCTTCGGCCCTCGTTATCTCGGTGGTCATGCCATGGGGCGCGCGGGCGTTTCGGTGGACGACTCGATGCGACCACTCGACGACGAGGGCAACGTGATGTACGGCAATCTGGCCGCGGTGGGGGCTTCTCTGGGCGGCTCCGAGCCATGGCGCGAGAAGTCGGGCGACGGCATCAGCCTCACCAGTGGTTACCGGGCCGCCGAGGCGATCATCGAGGCAGGCGCGTGATGGCGGGGCGGGCTCGGCCGGACCGCGAAGGGCTCGAGGACTTGATCAGGGGATCGCTCGACCACTGCGTGAAGTGCACGATCTGCGAGAGCTACTGCCCCGTGTCCCGCGCGACCTCGCTGTTCCCCGGTCCGAAGTACGTGGGGCCGCAGGCAGAACGATTCCGCACCGGCGGGGTCTCGCCCGACGACTCTCTCGACTATTGCTCCGGATGCGGGATCTGCACGCACGTGTGCCCGCAGGGAGTCAAGATCGCCGAGATCAACGCGCGCGCTCGTCGGACACTCAAGGAGCGGAAGGGCATGCCCCTGCGCGACAAGATCATCGCTCGCCCGACGCTGACTGCGAAGCTTGCGACGCCGGTTGCGCCGCTCGCCAACTGGACGCTTCGGAATCAGGCCCTCAGAACGGTCGCGGAGAAGGCGATCGCGCTGCATCGCCGGGCCCCGATGCCGGCCTTCGCGGGGCGCACTTTCCAGCGGTGGGCGCGCAAGCACGAGTCTCCCAGGCTGGAGCGGTCGGTGGTCTACTTCCACGGCTGCAGCACCAACTACTTCGAGCCGGATCTCGGAGCCAAGACCGTAGCGGTCCTCGAGCACAACGGCTTCAGCGTGATCGTTCCGAAGGGTCAGGACTGCTGCGGCCTACCGCTGCAATCGAACGGCCTCTTCGACGACGCTCGCACCTATGTCGAGCGGCTGGCCGGCAAGCTGGCGCCCTACGCCAGGCAGGGATACGACATCGTGGCAACGTCCACGAGTTGCGGGCTGATGCTCAAGCGCGAGGCACACGAGATCCTGGGCATGACGAGCGACGACCTCGAGGTCGTTTCGAGCCGCATGTACGACATCTGCGAGTTCCTCGTCGATCTCCACGACCGAGGTGAGCTGAATACCGACCTCGAGGCGCTCCCGATGTCGGTTCCTTACCACGCCCCCTGTCAGCAGCGGGGTCACGAGATCGGAAAGCCGGCCTTGGATCTATTCGCTCTGATTCCCGAGCTCGAGGTCACCGACTTCGATCATGTCTGCTGTGGGATCGCAGGAACCTATGGATTCAAAAAGGAGAAGTACGACATCGCCATGGAGGTCGGCCGGCCGTTGTTCGAAGACATAAAGGGCGCCTCTCCGGACCTGTCGGTCTGCGACAGCGAGACCTGTCGCTGGCAGATCGAGCACGGAACCCAGATCGAGTCGGTGCACCCGATCGAGTTGCTGTATCGCTCCTACGGTTTGGGGCACTAGTAAGGTTCGGCCGTGGTTGGGATCGTCATCGTTTCACATAGCCGCAGCATCGCCGCCGGGGTAATCGAGCTCGCGCGCGAGATGGGTGGAGACGAGGTCGTCCTGTCGTCGGGAGCGGGGACCGACGAGCCCGACGCGCTCGGCACGGATGCCCTCCGCGTGCTCGAAGCAATCAACCAGAGCTACTCGGACGATGGCGTTCTGGTTCTGATGGACCTCGGCAGCGCGGTCATGAGCGCAGAGCTGGCCGTCGAGATGTTGGAGCCCAACATGCGGGGACACGTCGTCCTGACCGAGGCCCCCCTGGTCGAGGGAGCGGTCTCCGCCGCCACGGCGGCGAGGCTGGGGCGGAGCTTGAAGGAGGTGGCCGACGAGGCGCTCGGAGGCCTGCAGGGTAAGACCTCGCATCTGCACGCCGGAGCGGGCGGCCCGATCGCGCCGGACTCGGCCGCCGAGTCCTCCCCGCGGGAGGGCGAGGGCGAGCCGGTGGAGGCCACGATCCTGGTCGCTAACCCTCTGGGACTTCACGCCCGGCCCGCCGCCCGCTTCGTACAAGCCGCGGGCGAGTCCGGGGCGCGCGTGCAGGTCACGAATCTTACGACCGGACGTGGGCCGGTTGACGGCACCAGCCTCAACGCGGTGGCGACCCTGGGAGCAAGCGAGGGCCACGAGATCCTGGTGCACGCCTCGGGAGACGCCGCCGCGGCCACCATAGCGGCGCTGCAAAGCCTCGCGTCGGACAACTTCGGAGATCCCAGGAGCGAACCAGAGGCTCAGACCCCGGCTCCGGTTGTGCCGGCGATGGACGACCTCCCAGAGGGAGCCCTTACGGGCCTTGCGGCTTCCCCCGGGGTGGCAATAGGAGAGGCATGTCGCCTCGGCCGTCAAGAACATTCGGTCCCAACCGAGCTTGCGGACGATCCCGACGCGGAGCTCAGCCGGCTCACCGATGCGATCGCGGCAGCCAGGGTCGAGATCGTCTCCCTGCGCAAGAACGTCGCTCGTTCCGCGAGTGAGTACGAGGCCCAGATCTTCGACGCCCACCTGCTGTGGCTCGAGGACACTGCGCTGCGCGACCACATGAGGAACCTCATAGTCGATGAGAAGCGAAACGCCGCCGACGCGCTGTGGACCGTGATGCAAGAAGCGGCTCGAGAGATCGAGCGACTGGACGACGAGCGCCTGCGTTCCCGTGCAGGCGACGTCGTCGACGTTGGCCGGCGGGTGCTCGGCCGGCTCCTTGGTCATCCCGCTCGAGTGGCCCGCATCACGCACCCGGGCATCCTCTTGGTCGACGAGCTGACTCCGAGTGACGCCGCCGGACTCGACCCCGGCATGGTGAAAGGGATTGTCGCCGCCACTGGAGGTCCCACTTCGCACGGAGCCATCCTGGCTCGTGCTCTCGGGGTGCCGGCCGTGGTCGGCATCGGCGATGAGCTGCTGGCCGTGCCCGAGGATCGCATCCTTGCGGTGGACGGTGATGCGGGAGTGGTCATCGTCGCTCCGAGTTCGGACGTGGTCGCACGCTTCGAGGCGCGGATGGAAGCGGGACACGTAGCCGAGGCGGCCGCGAAGGCATCGGCCGGCCGCCCCGCCACGACCACGGATGGAACCACGATCGAAGTGGCGGCCAACGTCGGCTCCCTCGAGGACGCGCTCAGGGCGGTCGCCGCGGGGGCGGATGGGGTCGGCCTGCTCCGAACCGAGTTCCTCTTTCTCGGCCGCGACGAGATGCCCGGGGTGGATGAGCAACTGGAGGTCTACGCCGCCATCGGCGAGGCTCTGGGCGAGCGGCCATTCACCATAAGGACGCTGGACGTCGGAGCGGACAAGCCGTTGCCCTACGCGGCGCAGCAAGCCGAGGAGAATCCGTTTCTTGGACTTAGAGGCATCCGTCTCGGGCTCGCGCGGCGAGAGCTTCTCGATGTCCAGTTACGCGCCCTCGCGCGCCTCGCCCGCGTCCGCCCGGTGCGGGTCATGTTCCCAATGGTGGCGACCGTCGCGGAGCTAAATGCCGCAAAGGGTGCCCTCGACGAGGCGGTGGGGACCACGCGCCCCGACGGACTCGAGATCGGGGTCATGATCGAGGTACCCGCCGCTGCGCTGACGGCGGGGCACCTCGCGGCGAGCGTGGACTTCTTTTCGATTGGAACCAACGACCTCAGCCAGTACACGATGGCCGCCGAGCGCGGCAACGCACAGGTGGCATCGCTCGCGGATCCGGTTCACCCCGCGGTTTTGAGATTGATCTCGCATGCGGCCGAGGCGGCGCACGCCCATGGCACCTGGGTCGGCGTCTGCGGCGAGCTCGCGGGAGAGGCCGGGGCCGCCCCGCTTCTGCTGGGTCTGGGCGTGACTGAGCTCAGCATGGCGCCTCCGTCGATCCCTTCGGTGAAGCAATCGGTCAGGTCGGTGACCCTCGCCGCCGCCCGTAGCCTGGCGCAGGATGCCCTGAACTGTGACTCCGCCGAGCAGGTTCGTGCTCTGATCGAAGGCGAGGCGGGTCGGTGACCCTCGCCCACGACCGCGCCGTGCGAATTCTCAACGCACTCACGTACGTGCGCATCGCGCTCGTTCCGTTGGTCATGATCCTCATCGCCCTGGGCGACGAGCTGCGCTACGCACGTCCGGTCGCCGCCGCCCTGTTCGTCCTCGCCGCAGCCACCGACTTCTTCGACGGCCGCCTGGCCCGCAAGTGGGGCGCCGTGACCGCGCTGGGGGCATTTTTGGACACAACGGCGGACAAACTGTTGGTGACGGGGGTGCTGATCGCGCTGGTCGATACGAATCGCGCCTCGATGTGGGTGGCGACGATCATCATCGGGCGCGAACTTATGATCCTGGGTCTGCGGGGACTGATCGCTGCAGACGGTACGGTCATGAAGCCGTCGATCTGGGGAAAGCTCAAGGCAAATGTTCAGTTCGTTGCGATCACGCTGGCAATCATCAGATGGCCCGTGCACATTGGGCCTCTGTGGCTGGATGAGTGGGCGATGTGGATCGCGGCGGGGGTCACCGTGATGTCGGGAATCGAGTACTTGAGCCGTTTCTCGCATGTGTTGGGAATCTCGGGACGGGAGCGTTAGGCGATGTCGGATCGGGTCTTGGTAACGGGTGGCACCGGCCTGTTGGGAAGCGCGATCCTTCAGCGCTTGCTAGACGAGGGTCGGGACGTATCGGGGTTGTGCCGTTCGGACGAGTCTCGCAGTCGCATCGAAACGATGGGCGCGTCGCCGTCCACGGCGCACCTGTTGGACGTCGACTCCCTAGAAAAAGCGATGATCGGCTGTGACGTCGTCTACCACGCTGCCGGCATCAACGCCTTCTGCCTGAAGGACCGCTCACCTCTCTTCGAGGTCAACGTGACGGGCTCGCTGAACGTCGTCGACGCCGCGCTGCGCGCCGGAGTTAGGCGCGTCGTCTATACGTCCTCCGCCGCAACTCTGGGCGAGAAGAGCCGCATCGTGGGCCGCGAGGACGCGATGCACAGAGGCTGGTTCCTCTCCGAATACGAACGCTCGAAGTTCGAGGCCGAGCGCGCGGTTATGGAGCGCGCGCGATCGAAGGGACTGGAGCTCGTCTGCGTGAATCCATCGTCGGTCCAGGGGCCGGGACGGGCCGGCGGTACCGCGAAGATCATCATCTACTACCTGACGGGGAGGCTTAAGTATTTCGTTAACACTCGCTTCAGCATCGTCGACACCGACGACTGCACGAAGGGACACATTCTCGCGGAGCAGAAGGGTCGGCCATGGGAGCGCTATGTGCTGAACAGCGGCACCATCTCCGCAATCGATGCGCTCGGGCTCATGGCTCGCATCACCGGAGTGAAATATGTGCCGCGCTTCATTCCCGGACGAGTGGCGATTGGTGCCGCGGGGGCGGTGGCGACAGCGTTTCGCGTTAGAGGTAAGGAGCCACCCGTGTGCCCCGAGATGGTCCGGACATTGGTGCACGGTCACATCTATGACGGCTCGCGAGCAGAGCGTGAACTCGGTCTCGAGTACACGCCGATCGAGACGACTCTCGAACGCACCGTGCGGTGGCTCATCGACGAGGGAGAGGTACCGCCACCACCAAGCTACACAGGTGAGCTCCGAGGGCGTAAGGAAGGGGACTGATTATGGGACGACTGCAGAACACCAAGGTGGCTTTCTTTGTCGAGGACGGCTTTGAGGATCTCGAGTTCTGGGTCACGGTTATGAGATTGCGCGAGGAGGGCGCCACCGTCTCGATAGTGGCTCCCGCGGCCGGCCGCGATTACCGCGGCAAGAACGCGCTGACGGCGACGAGCGACACCGCGGCCTCAGATGTGTCGGCCGATGATTTCGACGTCGTGGTGGTCCCGGGGGGGTGGGCACCGGACAAGCTCCGACGCTACGAGGAGGTCACGACCCTGGTCGGCAAGGCCCACGGCCAGGGCAAGATCGTGGGATTGATCTGCCACGCCGGCCTCGTGGGGATCTCCGCAGGGATCGTCGACGGAAGCCGCGCGACGGGAAGCCTGGGCATCAAGGACGATCTGGTCAACGCCGGGGCGACGTGGGTGGACGAGGCCGCGTTCACCGACGGCAACATAGTTTGGGGCCGAGTGGTCGACGACATCCCGGACTTCTGCCGGGAGCTGGTCGAGGCTATAGCAGAGCGCTAGCCGCTAAAGCTAAACGTCTTTGTCCTGACCTCGGGCGTAGTCCGGACGCACTGCTTCGCGCTTGGGGTCCTTCTTGTCCGAGCCCCTGGCGAAGTCGGGATGCTCTGCATCGCGCACGGGATCGTCGGTGTCCTGACCGCGTGCGAAGTCAGACCGGTGTTCCTTCTCGAGGTCGTCGGGAAGCTTCTCCTGACCTTTCCCAAAGCCGTGACCCGAGTGATCGTGCTTGTCGTGATCCATGCTGCCTCCCCTGGCCGGTGGGACTAGTGCGAACGCACGCCGAACCAAATCAAGCTTGTACCTCCCGGAGGCCTGGGTCAACCGCTCGCCCGGAAGGTATGAGGCCCGAATCATGGAGTTCGGCGCCGTCAAACCTTATTGTGCGGGCCGCCTCTTCTGGGCTCAGAGGTGTACGACGGGACAGGTGAGCGTGCGCGTGATTCCCTCGATCGCCTGGATCTTGGCCACGACCAGCTTGCCGAGATCGTCTACGTTGCCCGCGCTCGCGCGCACGATGACGTCATAGGGGCCCGTGACATCTTCGGCCGCATCCACACCCGTGATGTCCCTTACTTCCTTGGCGACTTGTGCGGCCTTGCCGACTTCGGTTTGGATCAGAACGTAAGCCTGAACGTCTGCCACTCCTGAGTCCTCCTTTTTCGGTCGTCCCAGACGGTTCGCCTGTGCGGTCCGGCCGAGTCCGTCTTTCATTATGCGGTCCGGCCGAGCCCGCCCCGCCCCCGCGCCGGTTACCAGAAAGTGCAGGGAGTCTAGTGCAGATGGGAAACCGTTGCGCAGGGGGCCGGAGGCGTCAAGAGGTAGGCTTCGGTCATTCAATTGATCTATTCAACTAAGGAGAGAGCCGTTCATGCCATCTGAGGTTGCAGGGGTCAAGAATCCGGGCACGGTTCACATCAATCCCAGCCCCGCCGAGCTCGTCGAGCTTGCGATCGCTCGTGGCGAAGCCCAGCTTTCGAGCGACGGAGCCCTGGTTGCCGTGACCGGCAAGTACTCCGGCCGCTCCCCCAAGGACCGCTTTTTCGTCAGGCACGGCAAGTCGGCTGAGAGCATCGACTGGGGATCGAGGAATCAACCCATCGAGTTGGATAAGTTCGATGCGCTCTACGACCGGGTTCGAGAGCATCTATCCGGCAAGGATCTGTTCGTAATCGACGGGTTCATCGGTGCGGACCCCCAGCATCAGATCAAGTTGCGCGTTGTCGCCGAGCTCGCCTGGCATGCGTTGTTCGCGCAACAGTTGTTTCGGCGTCCGTCGCGCGCTGAGCTGGCGACCTTCGAACCCGAGTTCATAAGCCTGTCTTCTCCTACTTTCGAGACCGAGCCCGAGCGCGATGGAACCAGGACCGAGACCTTCGTGGGCGTCGATCTCGAGCGCAAGCTCGTCCTCATCGTCGGATCGCACTACGCGGGTGAGATCAAGAAGTCGATCTTCACATCGGGCAACTACCTTTTCCCTGCGGCAGGAGCAGTCGGCATGCACTGTTCCGCAAGCGTCGGTTCGGACGACGGCGTCGCGTTGTTCTTCGGCCTCTCGGGGACGGGCAAGACGACGCTTTCCACCGATCCTTCACGCCGGCTTCTCGGGGACGACGAGCATGGTTGGTCGGACAACGGAATCTTCAACTTCGAGGGCGGCTGTTACGCGAAATGCATCAACCTCTCCAAGGAGAAGGAGCCCCAGATCTGGGACGCGATCAAGTTCGGATCGGTCATCGAGAACGTCGTCATCGACCCGGTTACTCGGGTTCCCGACTACTCGGACGATTCGCTGACCGAGAACACCAGGGTGGCGTATCCGCTCGAGTTCATCCCGAATCATGTCCCCGAAGGACGGGCGGGTCACGCGAGCACGGTCATCTTTCTGACGGCCGACGCGTTCGGAGTGCTTCCTCCGATCTCCCGGCTGGACTCCAACGGCGCTATGTACCACTTTCTCTCGGGCTTCACGTCGAAGCTGGCGGGAACCGAAGCCGGCCTCGGAGACGAGCCCGAGCCTAGCTTTTCGACCTGCTTCGGGGCCCCGTTCCTGCCCCTCGCTCCCGGCGTATACGCGAGGATGCTCGGCGAGCGAATCGACAGGCACGGAGCCAGCGTCTACCTCATGAATACCGGATGGACGGGTGGCCCCTACGGGGTTGGTAAGCGAATGGATCTGGCTCACACCCGTGCCATGGTCGATGCCATCACCGGGGGGCTTCTGGACGACGTCGAAACTCGCCATCACGACATCTTCAACGTCGAGGTCCCCGTGTCCTGTCCCGGCGTTCCCGACGAGGTGCTGGACGCCCGCGCCACCTGGTCCGACGCAGGGGAGTACGACGCACAGGCGCGCGAGCTCGCCCGCATGTTCGCTAAGAACTTCGAGCAGTACCGCAGCACGGTTCCTCCTGAGGTCGTGGCCGCAGGCCCAACCGCCGACTAGCCAGGCGTGAGTCAAAACGAGCCCGGGGTCGTGGGGGACCTCGGCGAACACGCCCTGATAGAACGCGTCGTTCGCCACTTCGGATCTCCCCCCACCGACGAGGTGTGGAGCGGCGACGACACCGCCGCGTTCGGGGACGGGCTCCTGTTCACCACCGACCTGATGGTCGAGGACGTCGACTTCCGGCTTGCCTATGCGAGCGGATTCGACGTGGGATGGAAGCTCGTCGCGGCCAATGCATCCGATATCGCCGCGATGGGGGGGCGGCCGTGGCGGGCAGTGGCCGGCGTCGCCCTTCGATCCGACACCAGCATCGAGTTCATCGACGCTCTTGCTGAGGGTCTGGCGAGCGCCTGCCGAGAGTGGGACATTGGACTGGTCGGGGGGGACTTCAGCTCCGGGCGAGAGGTCAGCGCGACCCTCGCGCTCATAGGGCGCGCACACGAACGTGGGCCCGTGCTCCGCAGCGGCGCGACCGTCGGAGATGCGCTCTGCGTCACGGGAGCGCTGGGAGGGGCGGGTGGTGGCCTGCTCGTGCTACAGGGGAGCGCCCCTCTGGCAGCGGAGCTCGATCCTCTGGTCGCACGTCAATTGCGCCCGCGCGCCCGCGTTGCGGAGGGAAGCGCGCTTGCCGGCCTAGTCACGGCGATGATCGACATATCCGATGGACTCGCCGTCGACCTCGGCCACCTCACCGATTCGAGCGGCGTGGGCTGCGAGGTGGAGCTCGCCTCGATTCCCGTCGATCCCGCGCTGCGGCAGCTCCCGTCGACGGACGCGACGCAGGCGCAGGCGCTGGCGGTCACGGGTGGCGAGGACTTCGAGTTGCTCTTCACGATCGATGAAGGACACTTGGAGGAGGCGCGCGTCGCGCTGACGAGGCTCGGCGCGCCACTGACCAAGATCGGCGTCATTACCGACGGGCCCGCTCAGATTGGCGGCCGCGATCTCGACGACTGGAGGGCGCAGGGATGGGAACATCTGCGAGGCCGGTGAGTGGCCTTCCGCGGGCGCTCACCATCGCCGGCTCAGACTCCGGAGGAGGAGCCGGCATCCAGGCAGATCTGAAGACCTTCTTCGCGCTCGGATGCCATGGCATGAGCGCGCTGACGGCGCTCACCGCGCAAAACACCGTGGGGGTGAGCGCGATCCACGAGGTCCCGCCCGAGTTCGTCATCGCGCAGATCGACGCGGTTGAGTCGGACATCGGGGTGGACGCCGCCAAGACCGGCATGCTGGCATCGGCAGCGATCGTCGAGGCCGTGGCCAAGGCCGTTGAGGTTCACGGAATCGAGCACCTCGTGGTGGACCCAGTGTTCGTGTCCAAGCACCGCGATCACCTTCTCGCGCCCGAGGCCGTGACGGCCCTCGTCGAACGGCTTCTTCCACTCGCCGAAGTGGTGACGCCCAACCTCTACGAGGCTCAGGGTCTCGTGGGTGGAGGCGAGATCTCTTCTCTGGGGGCCATGCGTGAGGTCGCCGAAGCACTTCACGCCAAGGGTCCCCGTTACGTGGTGGTCAAGGGGGGTCACCTTCCGGGTGACGTCGCGACCGATGTCGTGTACGACGGCGAGCGGTTTACCGAACTGACCGGCCCTCGTTTCGATACCGATGACACACACGGAACGGGATGCACCCTGTCGGCCGCCATCGCCGCCCGGCTTGCGCACGGAGACGAGGTCGTGGCCGCGATTCGAGCGGCCAAGGAGTTCGTATCGGGAGCGATCGATCGCGGCCTGCGCATCGGCAAAGGCTACGGGCCCGTCAACCCCGGCTGGCGGGGCGCCACGCTCTAGCGGGCCGGCGGAAAGCCGACCTCTGGGGGTCGGTTGCTGTGACAATCGCCGGATGACGTTCACCAAGTTATGCGGGGCACTGTTCGTGCTCGCCGTTGTGCTCGGCGCGGTCGCCTGTTCCACAGAAGAGACGCCGGAAGGTCGAACCGAGGCTGGCGCGACCTCTGCGCCGAGCCCTACCCCGAGTCCGGTCGAGGAGACTCCGCCACCGGCAGAAACCCCTTCACCGGTGGAATCGGCCGACCCCGAGGACGGTGAGGGCGAGTACGAGGAGGGGGAGGGGAGTGAGGACGACAACAGCTCGGAGCTGTTTCCCGACCCCGTCGTCCCCGAGCAGGGTCGCTTCTACTTCGCCGTGTACTTCGCGGTGACGGAGAAAGGCCCCGGCGACCCGAAAATCAAGGCCGCCGAGTCCGATCTCCGCAACCTGGGCTTCGAGCCGAGCGTGGGCGGCATCGACTGCGACTCCGGCGCAAAGGAAGCTCTGGGGCTCGACCCCGCGCGCAGTTACACCGACGTCACGCTCTACTTCGCAACCCGCGCCGACGCAGACATGTTCGCCACTCTCTACGACCCCGGCGTGGTGGGAACGGCCAAGGTGAAGACCTTCTGCCTCGATTAACCGCAAGACGGCCGACTTACGGCAAGTCTCGGGAGGAACCGAAAAGAAATCCGAGATTTCTTCACCGAGGGGCCACTCAGAGCGCGTTTGTGTCACAGCTCTTCTTCATAATTACAGGCATGGAGTTCAGTCATGCCGACGAGGCGGTCACTTCACTCGAGAAGGCAAATGCCAACCTCGAGCCCGAGTTGCTGAGCCTGGCCGCAGCCCGCCAGCAACTCGAGACTCATGCGCGCGCTCAGAGATTGGCTGCCTTCGGAGTGGCCGCGCTGGCCCGCAGGATCGACGACGCCTCCGAGATCGCCCGGACCACAGGGAGCTCCACCGGCAGAGCCAAGGACACAATCGCCACCGGCAAGGTGCTCAGTGGTTCGGCGCCGCTGGCCGACGCCCTCAAGCAGGGAGATATCTCACTCGACCAAGCGGCCGAGATCGCCAAGGCCGAGGAGTCAGCGCCGGGGGCGGCCACCGAGTTGCTGAAGGTGGCCGAGGAAGAGTCCTTTCACGTGCTGCGAGAGAAGGCGCGCAAGGTCAAACTCGAGGCAGAGCAGCACCGGGGTCTGGCGGAACGGCAGCGAGCGGCGCGCAAGGCGGGCAGCCACAGCGACGAGCTCGGCATGGTGCACATCCACATGGAGCTCGAGCCCCACCTGGCACCCATCGTTGCCCGGGCCGAGGCCGAGGCACAAAGACTCGGCCGCAAGGCCAAGGCCGAAGGCATGAAAGAGCCGTTCGAGCGTCATCTGGCCGACGCCTACGCGGCGCTGCTGTCGGGCTCCGGCAAGGGGCGAGCCAAGCGGCCCGAGCTAGTGATACTGGTGAGCCACGAGATTGCCAAGCGCGGTTGGAAAGATGTAAAGCAGGGTGAGCTCTGCAAGATCCCCGGTGTGGGACCGGTGTCACCGCAGGTGGCCGGGGAGATCGCCCAGGATGCCTTTCTCAACGGGGTGTTCTTCGACGGCGTCGACCTGCGCAACTTCAAGCGCTGGTCGCGCGCTCCCTCGGTCGAGGTGCGCACAGCCCTGGAGTTGGGTGAGCCGCCCGAGTTCGACGGCGTCTGTTGCGCGGATTGCGGTAATCGCTTTCGCAACGAGTTCGATCACGTCGAGCCGCGCGTCGCGCTCGGTCCCACGTCGCATGGCAACCTCAAGGCGCGTTGCTATGGCTGCCACCAGTTAAAGACCGAGCGGGATCGCAAGGCCGGCAGACTCAAGCCGCCCGAGCCCTGACGCAGTTCGATCGCGCACGCCTACGGCTGATGGTTGACCTCACGCGTTCCCGGTCTCGTCTCCCTCCGGCCGCTCGGCCCGGTCCCGTTCGAGCACCCGCCCGTCGAAGCCCTCTTCCGAGCGCGCTCGCGCGTCGAAGTACAGCCGTAGCGTAGCGGCCGCGACCGCGGGACGAAGCAGTGCGGTCATCACCGCGACGGCAACGTAGGTTGCCAGGTCGCCGGTGGTCCCGAGGCCCTGTAAGGCGAAGGCGATCGGCACTAGGACCACGAAGCTGACGATCACCAATCCCAACGCCGCCATGAGAACGACGAGAACCACGCGCCCCAGATTGCCGCGCAGTCGTCGTCGCGTCTCGGTCCAGGCGTCGGGGAACGCGCGTCGTTCGAGAACGATCGTCGAGCCCAGTATCGGTGGGCCCCACCATACGAAGCTGAGAAAGATCAGTCCGGGGAAGATTCCGAAGAACATCGCGCCGGTGCCTGCGACGAGGCCGGCCTGGAGAAGGGAGGGGGTGCAGCGCCTGACCTCGCCAATCGCATCGGAGAGACCTCTGCTCTTTCCCAGAAGCTCGTCGGCCATCAGAATGTGCGCCGCGGCGATCAAGAAGGTGCCGACCAACGCTGGGATGAGGGTGCGAAACAGGATGTCCCCGGCAACCAGGGCGAAGGCCGGCATTGACTCGCTATCGGCCGAGGCCAGCCACACGAACTCGAGCAGAAAGACGAGGAGCATCCCGGGGAAAAACAGCTTAAGGAGACCGGCGAAGCTCGCCCGGTAGAGGACCCAAGCCCCTCGAGCAATACCGGTATAAGAAGCCGCGTTCAGAAGGCTCCGGTCGACTGAGCTTCGTCCGGGCTCGCCGGACTCCGTGCTCAGCGGCTCGTCCGGTCGCTCAGCCGCGAACCCGGCGCTTGGCGATCATGCCAAGAATGAGCAGTCCCGCCAGCGCGACCGCTCCAATCGCCACCTTCTTGCCGACCTCGGTCGCCTCGACCTTGGCCTGGTCGATGAGCTGGTCGACCTTGACGGCCATCTGCTCGCGGGTGCGGCGTATCTCGTCTACCGTTTCTTGAGGGTCTTGGCCCACTCGATGTCCTCCTTAACTGTTTGCTTGGTGAGGTCGGCCTTGATCGGTGTCGCCAACTTCTTCCTGGCGAACAACACGGCGCCGACACCGATGAGGATCAGAATGAGCGCGGTCACGATATCTGCGAGCCAGGTCCACAGGAAGGTGTCGAGTCCGTCCCGCAATGCGAGCAGCAAGAAGATCAAAGCGAAAAACGCGAACACCCCGGCGATGGCGATGGTGACAACGCCTTGAACCTTCGCCGAGATAGACGAGCCCAGCTCCGTCTTGGCCAGCTCGATCTCTTTCCGGAAGAGCGTCGAGAAATCCTCGGATATCTCCTTGAGGAGTTGACCCACCGACTTCTTGGAGGGGTCGCCGCCTCGATAAAGATCGCTATTGGTCGGCCGGTCGCTCAAGGTGCCTCCTTGTCCTTGTTTGCCAGAGAGAATTCACGAGACTGCCGCCTTTCCGCAAGCACGGCGTTCAGTTGCGCCGCAAGCAGCGCCACCTGACAGAGCAGAAAGGCGGAGATCAGCAGCCCGGCTGCCGCGGCAAAAGCACCAAAGGTCGCGTTCCGCCCCTCCTCCCCCGAGGCCAGATAGGTGGGGCCCACGATCTTCAACACCTCGAAGATAGCCCCTGCGACGACCGCGCCGGGTAAGACCTCGCTCCAGGTCAGGTTGGCCTGGGGCAGGAATCTGAAGGCGCTGGCGAACAGGAGCACGCTTGTGCCGAAGCCGGCGAGGAAGGCAAAGACGCTGACCACCGGCGAGTCGATGAAACGCCAGACCGCTCCGAAGGCCACCGAGGCGAGGGCGATGACGCCGATTGCGCCCAGAAACCTCAGCGACCTCATCCGTTTCTGAAAGAAGGTGCCCTCCTCGCTCACTCCATGAATGCGATTCAACGCGTGCTCGAAGGCCACTATCCCCCCCGTGCCGGAGTACAGCACCAAGAGCAGCCCGACCGCGGCAAGCGAGAAGCGCGCGTCCTCGATCTTGTTCAGGTTGTTGATGGTCAGAATCTCACCGATCAGAGGAAAGGACTCCCTGCCGGCATCGAGGAGGTCCTGTTTCAGTTCCTGGCTCAGGAACGCGACGAAACCGAGCGCTGAGACGGCGAACAGAACCAGGGGAAACACCGAGAAGAACGCGTAGTAGGTCAGGCCGGCGGCGTAAAAGCCACCATCGCCCTCCGAGAAGCGCTTGAAGGTCGATATCGCCACGTCGAACCACCCATAGCGGGCGCGTGCCGTCTCGACGCGCAACTTGGCCTGTGCGGTGGCGTTCTTGAGGGCGCTCATTCTCGGCGGGCGCGCGGGGTCGATCGCATGGGCGCACGTTACCCGCGTCATTGGAGCCGCTAACGAGGGCGTGGGCGCATGGCGGGTGGGGTGGGGTGGAAGATTATTCCTGAACGGTTGTGTAGCCGGTTGTCCGATTCTTCCAGTTCAGAGCGATGCCCGAGGGGCCGAAGGAACAGGAGTGAAGCAGCAAGTTCAGGCCCCGGCCATCTTCGCCCATCGCTCCTACAGAAGGCTCCAGACGGTTGATCTGACGAGCTTGTGGGTGACTATTGCCCTCATCGCGGTGGCGGAGGCCGTGCTCGTTGCGAACCTGAGCGAGGTGTCCGACTTCTTCGTGCGCCTGACGTTGCTGCTGGTACCGGACATGGGA
>JBOGWV010000105.1:0-7575 GCA_050693975.1 Actinomycetota bacterium | reverse complement strand
CGTCAGCGCGCTGTCGTATGTGGTCAGCCTCATGCCACCAAAGCTCACGCAGGACCTGAAGCTCGACCGCTTCGGCTACAAGGTGTATCCGCAAGAGGGCTACTTCATGCCGCGCTCGGACGGCGATGCGCTGGTCATGGGCGGAAAGAACCCGGCCGAGAAGCGTGCCGAGGTGGCGCGCTACTCGAAGCGCGACGCGGAGGCGCTAGACGAATGGAACGACTGGATCGGCGCGCTGGGGGCCGTGCTCGCGCCCCTCATGCTGCATCCCGCTCCCGCGGTGGGATCGCTGAGGCCGCGCGATCTTGCCGCACAAGCCAAGATCGGATGGAAGCTGCGCAACTTGGGGGTGCGGGGCGTGGCCGACATCACGCGGCTCATGACCATGAGCATCTCGGACCTTCTGGATGACTGGTTCGAGTCGCCCCAGGTCAAGGCCATGCTTGCGGTCAGCGGCGTCATCGGCACTTGGGCCGGGCCGGCCGAGCCCGGGACTGCCTACGTCATGCTGCATCACCACATCGGAGATCTCGGCGACGGCCGGGTGGGCCAGTGGGGCTTCGCCGAGGGGGGCATGGGCGGCGTGGCCAACGCGATAGCGTCGTCGGCGCGCTCGTTCGGGACCGAGATCCGCACGGGGAGTCCGGTGGCCAAGATCCTCACGTCCAACGGGCGCGCCACCGGCGTTGCGCTCGAAAGCGGCGAGGATCTCGCCGCCGATGTGATCGTGACCGCGACCCACCCAAAGATCGCGTTCCTGCAGCAGCTCGACCGCTCCGAGCTACCCGGGGACTTCGTAGGCGACATCGAGCGCTGGAACACGCGCAGTGGAGTGGTCAAGGTCAACCTCGCGCTGGCCGAGCTGCCTGAGTTCTCTGCTGCGCCCGGCGCTCGCCCGGAGATTCAAGGCGGCACCATCGCGTTCGCGCAGAGCGTCGACCACATCGAGAACGCGTTCCAGGACGCGCGCAGGGGAAAGGCCGCCGAGCTTCCGTTCGCCGACATGTGCATCCCCAGCTTCTTCGACCCGACGCTCGCACCCGAGGGCCGGCACATCATGTCGATGTTCACACAGTGGGTCCCTCACACGTGGGCCGACGAGCCCGACCAAAGTGCCCTCGACGCTTACGCCGACCGGCTGCTCGATGCGGTGGGGGAGCTCGCACCCAACCTCAAGAGCTCGATCCTGCACCGTCAGGTCATCGGGCCGCACGAGATGCAGGAGGGCTACGGCCTGATCGGCGGCAACATCTTCCACGGCGAGCTCAGCCCTGAGCAGTTGTTCCATCTTCGCCCCGCGCCCGGCTACGCCGACTACCGGACCCCGATCAAGGGCCTCTACCAGGGCAGCTCCGCGACCCACGGCGGGGGAGGAGTCACCGGCATCCCCGGGCTGAACGCCTACCGGCAGATCCGCAAGGACCGGAGGTTCACGCGCCCCGGTAGGTGGCGCCGCATCAAGAGCTGATGGCCGCGCGCAGCCGGCGGACGCGATCGGGAACCACGACCCCGGCCGCAAAGGTCTCGCAACCGGCCGCGCCCATGGCGGTGCCGGTCAGTACGGCATCCCCTAGCGATGCTCCGCGCCCGAGCTCGAGCGCGACGCCGGCGACCAGGCAATCACCGGCCCCCACGGGATTGAGCACTTTGACGCGCGGGGCCTCGACCATGTGGGCGCGGCCCTCGGTCGCGTAGACCAACCCTGCCTCGCCGGCCGACACGATGACGATGCGAGGTCCGCGCTCGAGAAGCCGAAGGGCCGCGTCTCGAGCGCGATGGAGCGCGTCGGCCCCGGCCTCGACGGGCTCGTCGTCGGCCTCATCGAGGACGCCGAGCGCCTCGGGCAGGTTGGGCTTTATGACGTCGGGACGAGCGGCGAGCGCGCGGGCGAGGTGCGCGCGCGAGGTGTCGCAAACGGTCAGGCAACCCCGTTCTCGGGCCTCCCTCACGAGGCGCTCTGCGGCGTCATCGGGAGTGCCCGGCTGGAAACTGCCGGAACACACGAACAGGTCACCCTCGACGAGGTGCTCGAGCACCGCGGCCTCGTAACGGCTCCACACGGTGTCGTCGAGGCGGGGGCCGGATTCGTTGAACACCGTCATCGATGTGTCCGAGATGACGCTGAGGCACGAGCGCGTCTCACCCGGCGACTCGAGCGCGACGAGCGCCAGTCCCTCGTCCTGAAGAAGGCCGGCGACGGCTTCCCCGGTTCGGCCACCGGCCAGCCCGACGAGCAGTGACTCCCGGTCCATGTGGCGAAGGGCTCGAGCGACGTTCACGCCCTTTCCTCCACCGCGAGTGTCGGATCGAGTTGATCGGTGCACCCGACCCAGAGCGAGTCCCTCGACGCTCATCGTCCGGTCGAGGGACAGATTGGGACAAGCGATGACGATGTTCTTGGAGTTGTTGCGCGCGTTCACCTGGGCCGACTTTATCCTGCAGTCGGACACTTCAAGGAGGCAGCGTGACGCACAAGTTCGACCTGGACACCGCGCTCGAACAGAGCGGCGAAGGCACCTATCTCGGCGCGACCAATGCGGATTGGTGGGTCGAGCGCGGCCCTCATGGGGGCTATCTCGCCGCGCTGCTGTTGCGTGCGTTGAAGTGCACCGTTGACGACGAGCGTCGCCCGGTTCGTTCCCTGACGGTGCATTACATTGCTCCGCCGACCCACGGGCCGCTTGAGATTCGTACCAGGATCGAGCGCGTCGGGAGGTCGCGCGTGTCGGCGTCGGCTCGTTTGGTTCAAGGTGGAGACACCATGGCGATCGCGCTCGCCGCCTTTTCTTCGGCGTGGGACGCGGTTGAGTGGGCGGAGACGTCCATGCCCGAGGTTCCGGCTCCCTCCGAGGTCGACGAACTGCCGGCGGGCACCGGTCTAGCGCCGCCCTTCTTCGACAATTTCGATGCGCGCCCCGCGATCGGCGACTGGCCCTTCAGTGGGTCCAAGCGCGCGCTATCGGGCGGGTGGATCCGTTTCACGGAACCGCGTCGGGTCGACGACATAGCCATCGCCGCTCTCGCCGACGCTTGGATGCCCAGTGTGTTCATACGGCTGGCCCGGCCGATCGCAGTGCCGACCGTGGACCTAACCGTGCACTTTCGTAGTTCGCTTCCCGACAAAGGCGCGGCTCCGGAGGACTA
Source organism: Actinomycetota bacterium (assembly GCA_050693975.1). GTDB lineage: Bacteria > Actinomycetota > CADDZG01 > CADDZG01 > WHSQ01 > WHSV01. Next base: position 4,431 of record JBOGWV010000105.1, on the reverse strand, counting down.
TCACCTGGCGCTGTTTCGTTCGGAGACGGCCGCGGACGGCTTCTTCGTGGAGGACGGCGAGATCTGGAGCCAGAGTGGCAGGTTGGTCGCCCAGGCGCGCCAGCTCGGCGTTCTCATGGGCAGGCCCTAGGCCACTGCGCCGTGTTTGCGGCACCAGGCCGTGTATCCCTTGGGCGTGACCTGGACGAACAGCTTGACTCCGCACCTGGGGCAGTAGCGCGGAGGATCGAGCGGCGAGCGGCAGGTGCCGTCGCACTCGGCCTCGCGCCGCCCACAACCCAAGCAGAACATGCCCCTAGATCACCTTGCTGAGGGCACCGATCGGCATGCGGAGGTCGTCGATCATCTGCAGGTCCGCCTGCGGCTCGCGCCCGAGCGTCGTCAGATAGTTGCCGACGATCAGCGCGTTGATGCCCGAGGTCATGCCCATCACCTGGAGCTCGCGCAGCGTGACCTCGCGGCCCCCCGCGTAGCGAAGGATGACCTCCGGCAGCGCCAGGCGGAAGAGCGCGATCCACTTGATTGCCTCGAGGGGCTCGACGAGGGGACGCTCACCCAGTGGAGTTCCGGGGCGAGGATTGAGGAAGTTGATGGGGACCTCGGCCGGCGCGGCCTCGCGCAATTGCGTGAGCAGCTCGACGCGCTGCTCGTCGGTCTCCCCCATGCCCAACAGCGCTCCGCAGCAGAGCTCCATGCCGAACTCGTGCACGTACCGGCAAGTTTCGAAGCGCTCCTCCCAGGTGTGGGTCGTGACGATGGTGGTGAAGAACGAACGAGCCGTCTCGAGATTGTGGTTGTAACGGTGGACCCCGCCCTCCGCGAGAGCGCGTGCCTGTTCACGCGTCAGAATGCCGAGGCTTGCAGCCACGTTCAGTGAGGTCTCGCGCTTCACGAGCTCGGTCGCCTCGAGCACGCGGTCGATCAGCCTTTGGTCCGGCCCCCGCACCGCGCATACGATGCAGAACTCGCTCGCGCCCAGCTCCTTCGTCTCGCGCGCCGCGGCGAGTATCTCGTCGAGATCGAGGATGGGGCCCGGGCGAACGGGTGAGTCCGAGAAGCGTGATGACTGGGAGCAGAAATGACAGTCTTCGGGGCAACCGCCGGTCTTAGCCGAGAGGATGCCCTCGACCTCGACCGTGGGGCCGCAGCGGGCGAGCCGGACCTCGTGCGCAAGTGCGGCGAGCGCGGGCACCGAGTCCGACTCGAGCCGGGCGAGGTCGGACAGCTCGTCCTCGGTGAGGTCACGTCCATCGTTCAGCAGTGCCTGCTCCGCAGCGTCCAGGCTCGTACGAGTCATCGATCCTCCGTTTTGATAGCGCTCATGCGTGTTTGGTGGCGGTCATGCGTGCGATCAGATCGGCTGGGTCGGTCACTACTTCGAGGTGGGCGCGTGCCGCAAGCCATTGGCGGTTGGCGGCGTGCAGCGGGTTCGCCTTGTCGAAATAGTTGAGGAACACCGTCACATCCATCCCGTCGAACGCGCTCGCGGACAGGAGCGTCGCATTGATGGTGCCTAGACCAGGGTTTGCGACCAGCATCACTCGCTCGGCGTCCACGGCGCGCGCCAGCGCGACCGTGTCACCGTCGTGCGACAGTGGTGAGCGCGGCCCCCCGACCCCCTCGATCAGCGCCACGCCGGCCGTTGGGAGCTCGAGCTCGTCGATCAGCTCTGCCAGCTTGATCGGCGGGGCGTCGAGCGCGTCCGCGGCCATGGGTGGTGCCATGGCCAGGGGATAGCGACGATGCCCGGGACAAACGACCAGTGGATCCTCGCCGCTGGCCTCTGCCAGCAGGTCTGCGTCGGTGGTTCGATCACCGGGATCGAACGACTGCACCGGCTTCCTGATGGCGACCGGAACGCCGCGTGCCTGAAGTCCGAGAGCGAGTTCGACGGTGAGCCAGGTTTTCCCCACGCCGGTGTCGGTTGCGCTGATCACCAAGGTGTTGTCAGGCACGACCGGCCCCAGAGGTTTCTCCAAGGCGACCGGCTACCTCTTCGATGCCGGCGAGCAGCGCATCGACCTGTGCGTCGGTGTGCGCGGATGAGAGGGTCACGCGCAGACGTGACGTTCCCGGCGCGACTGAAGGGGGCCGAATGGCGGGGATGAGCAGCCCGCGATCGAGCAGGGCCGCCGCCGCCTTCACCGCTTCGTGCTCGTCGCCGATGATCACCGGCACGATGGGGGAGGAGTGCCCGGCGGCCACGCGCTGTACCAGGGTCTCGAGCCGCGCCACCAGGGAGCGGCCCTCATCCGAGCGCAGCACCCTCAGCGCGGCAAGCGCGGCGCCCGCATCTGCGGGCGAGGATGCGGTCGTGAAGATGAACGCCCGAGCGCGATTCACCAGCACGTCGATCAGGTCGCGCTCGGCCGCGACGAAACCACCCATTGCCCCCAGGAACTTGCTCAAGGTGCCGACGCGCAAAGTGGTGACGCCGGTCAGGTCCGGATGAGGCCCAAGCACGGCATGGGCCTCATCTACTACCAGCAGGGCGTCATGCCGGCGGCACAGCCCGGCCAGCCGCTCGATGTCGGCGAGATCGCCGTCCATCGAGAAGACGGTGTCGGTGACCACGATCGCGCTGGCCGTCTTCGCAAGGTCGCGGGCGAGTCCGTCGTAGTCCAGATGATCGAGAACGACGACTCGCGCCCTCGATAGCCGGCACCCGTCGACGATGCTCGCATGATTGCGCTCATCGGAGAAGATCGTTACGTCCGGCCCCCCGAACGCAGTCAGCACGCCGAGGTTGGCCGCGAATCCGTTGGGGAACAGCAGCGCGGCCCCGGAGTTCTTCCACGTGGCAAGCTCTCGTTCGAGCTGCGAATGAACCGGGCGCGATCCGGCGATGAGACGAGCCGACCCCGAGCCCGACCCCCATCGCTCGAGTGCCTCCCGTGCGCCCTCGATGACCCTCGGGTGCGCAGTGAGTCCGAGGTAGTCGTTCGATGCGAAGGACACGACCTCGCGTCCATCGCGAGTCCCGGTGGTCCCGAACGCGTCGAGATCGCGCACCGAGCGCCACCTTCCGTCGGCGCGCACCGAGCCGTTGGACTCCGCGACCCACTCCGACCAGTTCATGGCCGCGCTACCTCGAGGATCGAGTCCCGAAGTACGTCGACTATCCGTTCGATCTCATCGGAGGCGATGGTCAGGGGAGGCATGATGACGACGATGTCGCCAAGCGGCCGAAGAAGCACGCCGCGCTCGACGGCGGCCGCGCACACGCGTCGCCCTAGCCTGTCCTGCGGCCCGGCCGAGCCCGCCCCGCGTCTATCCTCCGATCCGGTCGCCAGCTCGACCCCGCACATGAGTCCCTGGAGCCTGACCTCCTCCACCGAATCGAGCGGCGAGATGCGTTCGTCGAGCAGTGAACTCAGTTGCGCCGAGCGCGCTCGCACGTTGCTCAGAACGTCTCCTTCGAGGATCAGTTCGAGATGCCGCAACGCCACGGCGGCAGCCAGCGCGTTGCCCGAGTAGGAATGACCGTGGTAAAGGGTCTTCGGGCCAAGGTCCTCGCCGAGGAAGGCGTCGTAGACACGCCGGTTGGCAACGGTCGCGGCCATCGGCAGGTAGCCCCCGGTGAGGCCCTTGCCGACGACCAGGAGGTCGGGGCGGAGGTCGCACAGCTCGCTCGCAAAGAGCGCCCCGGTGCGGCCGAAGCCGGTGGCGACCTCGTCGCATACCAAGAGCACGCCGGTTTCGGCACACGCGTCGGCAAGCATGCGGAAGCCGTCCGCGGGGACCATCCTCATGCCTGCGGCCCCTTGGACGAGTGGCTCTACGACGACGGCTGCAAGCTCGCCTGCGTGCTCGAAGATGAGCTTCGTCGCAGCGGTCATGCAATCGGGATCGTCGAAGCCCGGCGCGCGCACGACCGGGAAACGAAGCGGGTCGAAGATGTCGGAGCCGAAACCGCCGCCGCCCACGGAGAGGCCGCCCACGGTGTCGCCGTGATACGCGTCACCAAAGGCCAGGTACGTGCTTCGGTCGTCCTCGCCGATGTTGACCCAGTACTGGAACGCGACCTTCAGCGCTTGCTCGACTGCCGCCGCACCGTCCGAGGCGAACAAGAAGTGAGGGTCCTCGACGGGAACGACGCGCGCGAGGGCCTCAGCGAGCTCGATGGTCACGCGATTTCCGTTTCCCAGCATGGTGGAATGGGCAATTCGACCGGCTTGGTCCTTTAGAGCTTCATCGAGTTCGGGTACGCGATGACCGAGCGTAGTCACCCACAGAGAGGAGATCGCATCAAGATAGCGGCGACCGTCGACGTCGATCAGCTCACGGCCCTCTCCGCGCTCGACGATCACGGGCACGTTGTCCGCGTACGTTGCCATCTGGGTAAAGCCGTGCCACACGACGGCCGCATCTCGTTCGATCCAGTCGCTCATATCGGCATGACAATAAGTCACTGCTGCGAGTGGGGGAGCG
>JBOGWV010000104.1:0-7418 GCA_050693975.1 Actinomycetota bacterium | reverse complement strand
GCCGCCCCCGGTGACGCGTTGAGTCCCTTCGCCACCGGTGTCTTCGCGTCCTTGAGATCAGCTCTGATGATCGGCTTGAAGAGCTCGTCGAGCTTTCCTGCGGTCAGTCGATCGCGAACTGCGGTGGCCTCGTCGACGAGATTCTCTTCGAGCATCTCTGTAGCCATGCGCCATTCGGCCAGCGAGGTGCGCTTGCCCACACGAGTCTGCAGCATCCACAGCTTGCCGTTCTCGATCGTGAACTCCGTGTCGCACATGTCGTGGTAGTTGCCCTCGAGAGTCGCGAAGTGCCTCTTGAGTTCCTCGTAAGCGCGCGGTTGGATCGTGCGCATCTCATCGATGTCGAGTGTGTTCCGGATCCCCGCGACGACATCCTCGCCCTGGGCGTTCGGAAGGTAGTCGCCGTAGGGAACTCGTTCGCCGGTCGCGGGGTCGCGAGTAAATCCCACCCCCGTCCCCGAGTCATCGCCCCGGTTGCCGAAAACCATTGTCTGCACGTTGACCGCGGTGCCGAGGCTGTCTGCGATCTTGTTGCGCCGCCTGTAGTCCTGAGCGCGCTTGTTGTCCCACGATCCGAACACGGCCTCGACGGCCTGGTGCAGTTGTTCGGTCGGATCCTGAGGGAACTCCTGCCTGGTGTCCTTCTTGATGATCGACTTGAACTTCTTCACCAGCTTCTTCAGGTCCTTGGTACCGAGGTCGACGTCGTTGGTGACGCCTTTGTCGTCCTTGGCGTCTTCGAGCGCCTCCTCGAAGAGGTCACCATCGACTCCCATCACCGTCTTGCCGAACATCTGGACGAGGCGGCGGTAACTATCCCACGAGAAACGCTCGGAACCGGTCTGTGCGATCAGGCCCTCGACGCTCTCGTCGTTGAGCCCTACGTTGAGCACCGTGTCCATCATGCCCGGCATGGAGAACGGGGCTCCGGACCGCACCGAAACCAGCAGTGGGTCGCGGGCGTTCCCGATCTCACGGCCCATCTTCTCTTCGAGCTTCTTACGGTGCTCCGCCACCTGGTCGAGTAGCCCCTCGGGGAACTGCTGACCGGCCTCGCGATACGCGTTGCACGCCTTCGTCGTGATTGTGAACCCCGGCGGAACCGGGAGGCCAAGATTCGTCATCTCGGCCAGGTTTGCGCCCTTGCCCCCCAACAGGTTCTTCTGCGAGGCGTTGCCCTCTTCAAAGTCGTAGATCCACTTCGCCATCAGAGACGTACCCTCCTCATTGCTTGGTTCTTAGTTGCGGTTAGCTCGCTGCGGCCCCGCCCAAGTCGATAGTGACCGCGGCGTCCTCATCCTTGTCCAGCTGCACGTTTAGCTCGGCGCGCCCGCCCTGCGGGTCCCACACCCTCAGATGCCACGACCCCGGCACCAGGTGGTAGCGGAAGCGCCCCTCCTCGTCGCAGACGATCTGGTCGAGCACGTCGCCACTCGAATTGTGGAGCTCGACGGTCGCGGTGCGAGCAGGTTCGCCACTTTCACGCATGACGGTACCTCTAAGCGTAGTTGACATCAGAGGGGCCTCCCGGTGGTCCACTAGAGCCGCTTTCTCAGGTACTCGACAAGTCCTTCGATGGGAATGCGTTCCTGCTCCATCGAGTCGCGATCGCGCACGGTCACCTGCTGATCCTCGAGTGATTCGAAGTCAAAGGTCACGCAGTAGGGCGTGCCGACCTCGTCCTGACGGCGGTAGCGTTTGCCGATCGATCCGGCCACGTCGAAGTCGCACACGAAATGCTTGCGCACCTCGGCCGCGAGCTTCTCCGAAGCCGGCGCCAGATCCGCGTTCTTGCTGAGGGGCAACACCGCCACCTTGTTGGGAGCAAGCCGTTTGTCGATCCGCAGAACCGTGCGCTTCTCGATCTTGCCCGATGCTGTCGGGGCCTCCTCCTCGCGATACGCGTCGATGAGGAAGGCGAAGGTCGGACGCTCGACTCCCACCGCGGGCTCGATGACGTACGGAACGTAGCGCTCCTCGGTCTCGGGGTCGTAGTAGCTGAGATCCTCGCCGGAATGAGCGGCATGAGCCTTGAGGTCGAAATCGGTGCGGTTCGCGATGCCCTCGAGCTCGGACCACCCCATGGACGGGAAGTTGTATTCGACGTCGTAGGTGTCCTTGGCGTAGTGGCTCAGCTCGTCGGCGTCGTGTCGGCGCAAGCGGAGGTTTTCCTTGGTTATCCCGAGGTCGAGGTACCAGTCCATGCGCTGATCGAGCCAGTACTTGTGCCATTCCTCGTCCGTACCCGGTTTGACGAAGAACTCCATCTCCATCTGCTCGAACTCGCGCGTGCGGAACACGAAGTTCCCAGGGGTGATCTCGTTGCGAAAGCTCTTGCCCTGTTGGGCGATCCCGAACGGGATCTTCTTACGCGAGGTCTGCTGCACGGTCATGAAGTCGACGAACATGCCCTGCGCCGTCTCGGGCCGCAGGTAGACGATGTGTGCGGAGTCCTCGACGGGCCCCATGTGCGTCTTGAACATGAGGTGGAACTGCCGAGGCTCGGTCCATGCGGGGCCTTGGCCGCAGTTCGAACAGGCCTTGGCGAGGTCGATGTGATCGGCTCTGAAGCGCTTGTGGCAGTTGGTACATTCCACCAGTGGATCGGTGAAGGTGGCGACGTGGCCCGACGCTTCCCACACGCGCGGCGACATGAGGATAGAGCTCTCCAGCCCCACGATGTCGTCACGAGAGTGCACCATCGCCTTCCACCACTCGTTCTTGACGTTGCGCTTCAGCTCGACTCCCAGCGGCCCCCAGTCCCACGCCGAGCGCAGCCCCCCGTAGATCTCGCTGGAGGGAAAGACCAGGCCTCTGCGCTTGGCCAGGTTGACGATGGTGTCGATCGAAACATTGCCCATGATGGAAGATGATAGTCGCCCGATGAGCACCGACCGTAGTGAAGCCAGCTCCGACCACCCTCCGTCGGCCGGACCTCCCGGCGCCGGTCGACGCTTGACGCGCCGGTTGTAGGCGGTCACCATCGACACCTTTCTGGGCCTAGCGGCCGTCGTCGGGTTGATCCTTGCTAACGGATTCTTCGTCGCGGGCGAATTCGCGCTGGTCGCCGCCGACCGTCCGAAGATCGAGGCCCTCGCGCTAGACGGCAGCCGTCGCGCTCGCAACGCCGTGGGGGCACTCAAGACCCTGAGCTTCCAGCTCTCGGGAGCCCAGCTCGGCATCACGATCACTTCTCTGATCGTCGGATACATCGCAGAGCCGGCCATCGCCGTCCTTATTGACCCGCTGCTCCAGGCTGTGGGAGTTCCCGCCGGCTCCAGCTTCGGAGTCTCGATCACCGTCGCCTTGATCCTGGCCACGGCCTCACAGATGGTGGTTGGCGAGCTCGTCCCCAAGAACCTCGCCCTCGCCAGACCCGTCGGCCTGGCGCTTAGCATCTCGGGCCCCATGAACCTCGTCAACCTGGCGATGAAGCCGCTGATCGTGTTCCTCAACAACTCGGCCAACTGGACGGTACGGCTCTTCGGAATCGAGCCGCGCGATGAGCTTCACTCGGTTCACTCTTTAGAAGAGCTCGAGATCCTCATCCGGTCCTCGCGCAGTCAGGGATCGCTCGAGGAGGCCGAGTTCTCGTTGCTGGCTCGCTCGATCTCCTTCGGGGGCAAGGACGCGGGCGACGCGCTGGTGCCTCGTACCTCCATCCAGGCGATCGCTCAGGACCGATCACTCGAGGACCTGACGCTGCTCGCGCTCGAGTCCGGACATTCACGCTTTCCCGTGATCGGGCGCGACATCGACGACATCCTCGGAATCGCGCACATCAAGGACGTTAACCGCACCCCTCGCCAGGAGCGCGGCGCGACCGCCGTCGGCGAGATCGTTCAAGAAGCACTCGTTGTTCCGGAGTCGCGCAAGCTCGAGTCGCTGATGCTCGAGATGCGGGGGTCTCGCAAGCAGCTCGCAATCGTGATCGACGAGTACGGGGGCACCTCCGGCATCGTGACGCTCGAGGACCTGCTCGAGGAGATCGTCGGGGAGATCGAAGACGAGTACGACACCGCGGCCACCGCCCCGCTGGCGATCGGCCGGTCGGAGATGGCTGAGGGCATCTGCGTGGTCTCCGGAATGCTCCATCCCGACGAGGTCTTGGAGCAGACCGGGTTCGAGATGCCCGAGGGAGACTTCGAGACCCTCGCCGGCTTCTTGCTGACCGAGTTCGACCGCATTCCCTCCCAGGGCGATCACGTCGAGTTCCGCAATTGGGAGTTCAAGGTCGTCGAGATGGACAACAAGCGCATAGCCAAGGTGCTCATGGTCGCCCCGACCGGGCTCGCCCCCGCTCCCGCCAACGCGTCTCAACGACGCGACCGGACGGACGGCTCATGAACAGCGTGTGGCTGCTGCTGGTCGCCGTGGGTCTGCTAATTGCGAATGGGTTCTTCGTGGGAGCGGAGTTCGCACTGACGGCATCTCGCCGCTCCAAGCTCGAGCAGCTCGGCAAAGGGGGCAGCCGCAGCGCGCGGGTCGCGCTGGCGTCGGTACGCGAGCTGTCGCTCATGCTGGCGGGAGCGCAACTGGGAATCACGATGGCGTCGCTCGGGCTCGGTTTCGTGGCCGAGCCCGCGATCGCCCGCCTCATCGAGGGCGGGCTCGACAACATCGTCGAGCTGCCGGCCGGCCTGCTCCACACGATCTCGTTCGTGATCGCCCTGACCATTGTCGTGTTCTTCCACATGGTCGTGGGCGAGATGGCCCCCAAGAACGTCGCGATCGCCGAGCCCGAGAAGAGCGCACTCATCATCGCCCTCCCCTTCCGGCTGTTCGTCAACGTGTTTCGCCCTTTCATCCATCTGCTGAACATGACCGCCAACGGCATCCTGCGACTGATGGGGGTTGAGCCGGTCGACGAGCTCCACTCGACCCACACCGCGCAGGAGATCGGCTCGATGATCGCTCAAAGCGCGCGCGAAGGAATGCTCGATCGCTTCGAGCACAAGCTGCTATCGGGCGCAATCGTGTTCAGCGACCTCGACGCGGCGTCGGTGATGGTGCCGCGCACCGAGCTCACCGCTCTGCCGATCACCGCCACGCCCGCGGACATCGAGCGGCTGGTGCTGGAGACCGGGCACTCGCGCTTCCCCGTGTTCGGCGACAGCCTCGATCAGATGCTCGGGTTCTTTCACTCCAAAGACTTATTGAAGATCCCGTCGGACTCCTTGGACCGTCCGCTGCCACGTCAGTTCGTAAGGCAGATGCTCATCGTGCCGGAGTCGAAGAAGCTTCATCCTCTGCTGTTCGAGATGCGCCGCGACCGAAGGCATTTCGCCCTCGTGATCGATGAACATGGCGGCACCGCGGGGGTCGTGACGATCGAGGACCTGATCGAGGAGCTCGTCGGCGAGATACGCGACGAGCACGACGACGCGGAGTTCGGAATCGAGAGGCTCGGAGGCAACCGCTTCCTCACCCCCGGTTCGCTTCGGATTCACGAGGCCGCCGAGCTCCTGGGGATGAACCTCCCGGCCGGCGACTACGAAACCGTGGCCGGCTGGATCATGGATCGACTCCAACGCATTCCCCGACGCCGCGACGAGGTGAAGCACGAGGGTTGGACGGTCCGGGTCCGCACCATGCACCGCAGGCGGGTGGTTCAGGTGCTCATTGAGGGCCCCGCTCTAGTCGACGCTCCCCGCACCCCGAGTCAGAAGACGAGCTCGCCCACGAGGTAACCGGCGATTCCCCCGACCAGACAGAGTGGAAACGAGCGCTTGGGGCTGAACAGCAGGGCCCCCGCGGCCGCCGTCAGCAGTGAACCTCCCGCGAAGGCTTGCTCCTCGGTGATGAGCGTGAGCGTCGCCAGGCTCGCGAAGATGGGCGCCGGCATCCTCGACAGCAGGGCCTCGAACCGACCCGAGGGTCGCGGCAGGAACGCCAGTGCCGCCGCCCTGCTCGCGTAGGTGATCAGCGCGATCGTCGCAAGCAGCCAGATGCTCACTCTGCCGCTTCTCCTGGTCGCGATCGTCGAGACGATCGCTCGCCCGCCTTACCGGGCAGCGCTACGAGCACTCCGGCGATCACCGGGGCCAGCGAACGCACCTCAGGGAGGGTGAAGGCGACCAGTGCAGTGAGCGCGGCCGCCGCGACCGCCCTCACCACCAGCGTTGAGGTGGTGGCCGCCAGTGCCGCCAGAGAGATGAACAGCACGGGAAAGATCGCCTCTGCCAGCCCTTCGACACCCGAGAGGCCCGCCCCGAGGACTCCGGTAATCGTCCCCACCTGCCAGGCCACGTGGCACACGATTCCCGAGATCAACAGCGTGCGCTCGGCGTCCTCTCGCGTCGCCACCGCGAAGCCGAAGGTCTCGTCGAGCAATACGAAGGCCAGTCCCGCGCGCCTCAGACGGGATCCGCCAACGTGCGGGCGTAGCACCGCGCCCATGACGACGTGGCGCAGGTTGAGCGTCGTAGCCGTAAGCAACAGTGCGGGTGCGCCTGCGCCCGCGGCCAGCAACCCGACGATTGCAAACTGCAGAGCCCCAGAGAAGATGAACACCGACGACGCGATGGTCAGAGGTGTTCCCAGCAGCGGCTGGGCCGCGGCACCGTAAAGGGTTCCGAACACCACGATTGCGACCGCGGCCGGAAGAGCCGTTACGACGATTGAACGAGTGCTTCCCTGGTTCGCCTCCCGCATCGTGTAACAGTAACCTGTTAAATACCTTTGCTGGTTACATAGGCAGGAGGCCCGATCCGCGAGGGAAGAAGCGGATCGGGCTTCGCCTGGCCGGTGCTCACGGTTAGGGGAACGACCCCGGCCCAGACCTCGAGCTCGTGGTCTTCCGGATCATCCACTGGGGGGCCGGCGCGGACCTTGGCCGAGGCCTCATCGAGCGAGACGGCCAGCACCAGCGTCTTGTTGAACTCCTTCAGCGACGGTTTGCGAGCGTCCTCCCATCTGCCCGAACCGAAGCGTTCGACCAGTGCGCGTAGCGCCAGGAGCTTCTCCTCGGTATCGGTGACCTCGACCGCGCGCCCCAACACGACCACCGAGCGATAGTTCATCGAGTGGTGGAAGGCCGAGCGCGCGTAGACGAGCCCGTCTAGATGCGTGACGGTCAAGCACACATTGATCCCGGCGCGTTTAGCCTGCGGTCCGGCCGAGCCCACCCCGCGCAACGACCTCAGCATCCGGCTGGCGGGGGCCCCGTGGACGTAGAGGCGCTCTCCGACGCGCGCGTACATCGTCGGTTGCACCACGGGGGCGCCGTCGATTACGAAGCCGAGGTGGCAGACGAAGCCGTCGTCGAGAATTCCGGCGATCTCGGAGCGGCCGTAGACCCCTCGTTCGGGGGCGCGGCGGACCTCGACTCGGGGGCTGGCAGGAGCATCGGTCATCGTGACTTTCTTGCCTTTCAATCCTGGGGATATTTGTTACAGTACATATCTATGTCTGTACCA
>JBOGWV010000103.1:0-4937 GCA_050693975.1 Actinomycetota bacterium | reverse complement strand
CGAGGGGCCGACCTCGTCGACCTGCACCTCGATGGTGCTGCGCTTGTTTCCTTCGTTGTCGTCCCAGCTGCGCTGCTGCAGCCGGCCGGTGACGATCACGCGCGCGCCCTTGTTAAGGGATTCGGACACGTTCTCGGCCATGTCGCGCCAGCAGCTACACCTAAAGAAACCGTCGAGCTTGTCGTCCCAGGTTCCGTCCTGGTTGCGGAAACGCCGGTTCACCGCGACGGTGAAGTTCGCTACCGCGGCGCCGCCGGGGGTGAAGCGCAATTCGGGCTCGTCCGTGATGTTTCCGACGAGTGTCACAACGTTGTCAGTAGCCATCTAAAGCTCCTTAGTTGATGTCAGATCGTCCCCTTAAGAGGGGCGCACGATCTTTCCTCGGATGAACTCGTCGGAGATCAGCAGAGTTCGCTTCAGCTGGTCTATCGCCTCTTCGGGAGCGGCGAAGTCGGCCACGAAGTAGTAGCCCTCGTTCTGGTGGTCGATCTCGAAGGTGAAGCGGCGCACGCCCCAGCGATCAACCTTGCCGAGTTGGCCCCCGTTATCGGTAACGGCCTTGGTGAAGCGGTCGACCGCCTTTTGGATGTCTCCCTCTTCGAGGCGAGCATCCACGATGACCATGGCCTCGTAGTTCCTCATATATCTCCTCCTGTGGACTCGAACCGGGCCCGGCTCGAGGCCCCGGCGCGGCGCGAACCGCTTGACGGGGCAGGGGTGGACTGACTAGCAGCAGAGCTGCGGATTGGTCATGCTAGCACCTCCCACTTTGGGCTAGTTCAGCCTTGCACGGGAGACTGAAGGATCAGTGATCGTCCTGCTGGTTGTGCTGTTCTCCGACGCCGCCAACCATAGACACCGGGTGTGACAACTCGTCGCCATCTTCGCCTCGAAGAGCTCCGCGCGCGTTCATGAAGACCGCGATCAAGGCGGCCAGGAGCGCGGCTCGGCCCCACACTCCGGCGATCAACAGCTTCTTGGCCCACGTGAAGTCCAGACCCTGGTACACGAAGTCGTAGAACCATCGAAACACCCCCACGTAGACGGCGAGATCCGCGAACGCGTAGGCGATCCACCAACCGACGTGAACCCTGAGGACGACGAAGAAGGGCAGTAGCCACAACGTGTACTGCGGTGAGTGCACCTTGTTGAACAGCAGGAACGCGGCCAGCAGCGCGGCGCTGGTCTGCAAGAAGGGATAAGCGCGCGAGTGGCCCGCGCGGCCGAGCCAGCCGGCGCCGAGGATCAATGCAAAGGACCCCACCAAGAGCGAGGTTGTAATCAGGTTGGTTTCCTGTGCGCTCCACGTGGGCCAGCCAAACTGCCAGATCGAGTCGAAGTTCGCGACACGCTGACGATGGAAGCCGTAGGTCGCGTACCAACCTTCGAAGTTGGCGATCATGAACGGCAGGTTTGCCGCCAGCCACGTCCCGGCCCCCAGTGCCACCACCTTGATCGCGCCCCTCAGCTCCCTGCGCGCCAGGAACTCGAGCGCCAGAGGACCCAGGAACATCAACGGGTACATCTTGAGGGCCCCTCCCACCCCGAACGCCACCGCGGCCCACCAGGGCCGGCCACTCCACCACGCGTAGAGCCCTGCGGCGACCGCCGCGACCGCGAGCAGATCCCAGTTGTGGAAGGCGTACAGAACGATCGCGGGAGCCGCTGCCCACAGCAGCGCGCGGAGACCGCTCATTCGCCACAACAACCAAGTGGTCAGCAGCGCGAACGGCGCCAGCAACACCGCCGAGAGGACCAGGTACGAGTTCACCGTAGACACCGGCAGGCCGCTCGCCCACATAAAAACACCGGTGAGCACCGGATACTCAACCGCCCCTCCGGTCAGCTCCGAGCCCGCCAGCTCTCCGGTGACGTAGGGGAACGTGTGGTCCGCGATCCCGCGGATTCCGTAGAGAGGCTGGATGTCGTTGTAGCAGAGGTGGCTGAACTCGCGGCCCCCGAAGCCGGCCAGGCACTGGGCCTTGAGGGCGAACCCAACGATCAAGAACAACAGGGAGATTGCGAGTACGGCGACCGCGCCGGGCATGCCGAACAACCTGGGGCGCTCACCGTCGCCGGCTACGGCTCCACTCCACCGGGTTTGGTGCGTTGGCCGCGTCTGTTCTGCGGTCCGGCCGAGCCCGCCCCGCGGCGCCGATTATTGCCATCGCCCGGCGGCGTCACCGAGGGGTCGGGCGTTGGAGGGGGCGACTCACTGGGAGGTGGCTCGGGCTCGGTCGGGTCCGGTGAGGGTTCCTGGGAGGGCGACGGGTCCGGGCTCTCGGCCGGTTTGGGCTCCTTCGTCGGCTTCGGGGGAGGAGCGCTGATGATCGTGCCCGACTCGATGCCGTCTTCGAAGGACTCGATCTCGTAGTTGCCGATGAGCATGGCCTGGGCCATGAAGTTCGCCCACATGGGCGCGGGGCTCACCGGCGATCCCCCACCGGTGACCTCGTAGCCGTGCACCGGGCGGCACAGGTTGGGATCCGTGCAGTAGCGCATCTGCGGAACGATCGCGCCGTCCTTGGGATAGCCGACCCACACGACCGTTGCGAGTTGTGGGGTGTAACCCGCAAACCAAGCGTCGACGTTGTTCTGGGTCGTGCCCGTCTTGCCCGCCACCGGTCGCCCGATGTTGGCGCTCGAACCCGAGCCGGAGGTCACGACCCCCTGCAGGGCCTCGTTCAGGAGGTTGATGGAGTTCTCCTCGACGATCTGCGTCCTCTTCGGTTTGGGGTCCCGCTTACCGCACGCCTTGGAGTCGTTCGGGCGGTAGGCCTTCACGCAGTTGCCGTTGGCGTCCTCGATATAGGCCACCGGAGTCACCTCGGGCAGGGCGCCGCCGTTCGCCATACCGGAGTAGGCCCGCGCCATCTGCAGCGGAGTCACGATCTGGGTGCCGAGCACCAGCGAGCAGTTGGGCGCGATCGGTGTGTTGCCGGGCTTGGTGGGATCACCGTCGAAACCGAACTCCTCCAGCAGGTCGGCAACGTTCTGGGGCCCGACTTCGACGATGAGTTGCGCATAGATCGTGTTCACCGAGCTGGCGGTCGCCGACATCAGATCCATGTAGCCGTAGCTCGCGCCGCCGTAGTTCTCGGGCTCCCACAACACGCCGTTCGTCGAGCACTGCGGATCGGTGATGCTGTAAGGACTGGATCCCGAGAAACTCGACTGCAGCGACACACCGTCCTCGATACCTGCTAGCAACGTGAAGGGCTTGTAGGCCGAACCGGGCTGGCGATAGTTGTCGCTGACGTAGTTGAACCCGCGCGCCTTCTTGACGTTGTTGAACGCCTTACCCCCGACGAACGCTTTGACCTCGCCGGCGGGAGTCATCGAGATGAGCGCCGCCTGCGGATCTCCCTCCTCGGTGAGGGTCTCGGCGACGGTGTTCTCAGCCGCTTCCTGCATCTCCAAGTCGAGCGTGGTGTGGATCTTGTAGCCGCCGGTGTAAAGCTCGGTCCCGTACTCGTTCTGCAGTTCGCGCCGCAGCCATTCCATGAAGTACGCGGCGGGCTGAGTGTTGCCGGTGGTGCCGTCACCGCCCTTAACGACTTTGATCTTCTTGCCGAGCCACCGGTCGGCCTCCTCCTGGTCGATGAAGCCCTGCTCGACCATCAGGCTAAGAACCCGATCTCTCTTCTCAACTGCCCCCTCGGGGTTGTCGTCGGGCTGATAGGACTCGGGCGACGGAATGATGCCCGCCAGAAAGGCCATCTCGCCCACGTTGAGCTCGGTGGCGTTCTTGTCGAAGTAGGTGCGCGCGGCGGCCTCGATGCCGTAGGAACCCCGACCGAAGTAAACGGTATTCAGGTAGAAGCCGAGAATCTGATCCTTCGAATAGCGCCGCTCGAGCTTGATCGCGAGGATTGCCTCTTTGAGCTTGCGTTCGACGGTCCGGCCCGGGTCTTGGAGCACCGCCTGTTTGACGTACTGCTGGGTAATGGTCGAACCACCCTGCTGGATCTCCCCCGAGGTGACGTCGGCCCAGGCGGCCCGCATCATGCCTCGCACCGAGATTCCATTGTGCCCGTAGAAGCTGCGGTCCTCGGCCGCGATCACGGCCTCACCGATGAAGGCGGTGTCCTTGTTCTTGACGAGCTTCTCGGTGTCGATGAGGAAGCGGCGCTCCTCGCCGGAGAAGACTCCGATCAGGTCGCCGTTGGCGTCATAGACCTCGGCCGCCGAGGGCAGAGGCACCTCGCGCGGCAGGGGGATATTGGCGAACGCGTAGGTGAGAAACAACACGGCCCCGCCGACGCCCAGCGCAAACAGGGGCAGCAACCAGCCGAGCCGAAGCAGCCAGCGGGAGCCGCGCGAGCGGTCCTTCGCCCTGGTGGTCGTTCTCGTAGAGGTACGCGTCGAGCCCCTGGCGGTGCTCTTTGCCCTGCTTGCAGGCTTGCGCGGGGGTTTGCTCATTCGACCGAGTCTAGGCTCCTGGCTGGGAAAATCGTGCGTTTGAGGGTTCGAGCTTCAGACTCCCAGGGCCTGCCCGGAAGTTGCCGCGGATAGCTCCAGAGGGCTCCATGCCGGGTGGCCCCTCAGAAGTTGGCCGGCGGCAGGAACCCGTAGCTGAGACCCTCGAACGTGAGGTACCCCACGGCGCCCAACGTACCCAGCGCGATCAGCCCCGCCAGCCCCAGCACGACCGCAACGTCACCGCGGTCGTCCGAGTAGGTGAGCGAACCGACGTCGACCTGGAGGCGAGCATCAGGCTCTGGTTCCCGCGCCGGGGTTTTGCGCCACGCCATGAGAGCCGCCGCCCCGCCGAGGCCGACGGCCACGCATTGCAACACGAGCACGCTGCTCGAGTCGCCAACGATGTCGTCGCCCGATCCCAGGACCGCCGCAGGCAACATCCCGATGATGAGCCCGATTGCGACGAGCGCCCACACCGCGGCCGTGGCTACCGGGTTCGCCGAGCGCAACTGGCA
>JBOGWV010000102.1:0-1813 GCA_050693975.1 Actinomycetota bacterium | reverse complement strand
CGGTCGCCGCCGGATAGATCAGCCGGTCGAGAGGTGCCCAGAAGTCGCTCCGCGGCAGCTCGAGAAGATCGCGATAGACGCCGGCAACCTCGATGTCTATGGTGGGTTCGAGGCCCAGCTTCACGCTGTCGCCCGGTTGCACGTCCATGCGCTTGGCGAGAAAGCTAGAGATCCAGACGCCGGTCCCGGAACCCTCGGTTAGCCGCTCGACATGATTGAGCGCGCCGCTTCGAAAGATCGGCCTCGAGGGGTAGCCCCCAGCCGGACCCTCGATTGGTGCTTCGGCCCCGACCATCGTGCGGGTTGGCTCACCGAGCTGGGCGGGCGCCGACTCCACCACCAGCCGGTCGCGGTAGTTGGCCACGTCGGCGGCAAAGGCTCCATCGTTCGCGATGGTGACGGCCCCGTCGGCCCCCTGACCCACCGCATACTCGTCGAAGAGCGCTGACCCCGCTCGCGCGAGAAACAAGGGCGCGACGGCGGTCGCACAAACGAGGATCGCGGCCGACGCGAAGACCGCACCGGCAAGCGACGGCCATCGCAGGAGGCGAACCAACGACCTCACTGTGTCCCGCTCACGGTGCCCAATCGATTGCGCCGGCGGTTATGACGTGCTCGCTCGTCAACCAGTCGCCGCCGGCATCCACGAACAACCATCGCCCCTGGGAGGTCGTGGCGACGAGATAGGCGCCGTCCGGTGACCAGGTCATATTGAAGAAGCGACTCGGATCGAGTGCGATGACCTCAGCCTCGCCCCGATTGGCATCGACCATTCGAATCACGGCCTCGGCATCGTTGAAGGCCGAACTGAACGTAGCCACTGCGAGCTGGTCGCCATCGGGCTGCCACGCGAGGGCGAGCTGGTCAACACCGGGATCCCCTGCGATAGCCTCGAGACCCCCGTCCTCGCCCATGAGGACCACCAGCCTGCGATCCCCGATCGACACCTCGAGTGCGATGCCACCGTCGCCCCAATCGATGCTCTCTACGCGCGCGTCGGGCACGTCGGCGGGTTCGACCCCTTCTAGATTCTCCAGGTCTGCGATCTTGCGAGCCTGTCCCTGCCCCGATGCGGTGGTCGTCCAGAGTGCCCGACCATCCGGCGAAAACACGACCTCCCGACCGTCCGGGGAGAGTGCTCCGATGCACCCGGACGCTACTTCGTCCCATTGTTGCCGGCCCTCGACGTCCATCACCAGAACCGAGGACGACTTCCGCCGGCAAACGGTCGCGAGGAGAGTGGTCCTACCCAGATCGGCCGTGGTCGCGTATCCGGGAAGCGCTTCGCCCAATCTCCGAACCCGGTCATCGGGGTCGATCTCGTAGAAGAGCCCGGTCTGCACGCCCTCCGTAAGAACGTAGCCGCTCTCGAAGGACTCGTTCCAGAAGGCATCGACCACCTGAGGGTTGCCGGGCAAGAGGTACCGCTCGGTGGTGTCGGTATCCAGGTCGTGAATCTGCATCAAGGGATCGCGGACCCCGCCCGTGGTCAGCATGCGCCCCTTCAGATCGAGCGCCGGCTCCGTGGCTTGCTGGGAGTCCCGGCTCTCGCCTTGGTTGCAAGCCGACGACACCAGCATCACCGCGAGCAGCAAGAGGACACGCGCAAGTTGCCGCCCGCCTCGCCTCAAAGCTCCTCCGGATCTGAATTACTACGGGGATAGTAGGAGCCAATAGTAGTGGATCGAAAACTATGATTCGGCGATGTCCACCGCCGTCTTCTTTCATGCTCACCCCGACGACGAGGCCATCGCAACCGGAGGGACCATGGCCCTGATGGCCGACGCGGGTCACCGCGTGGTGCTGGTCTGCG
>JBOGWV010000101.1:0-10487 GCA_050693975.1 Actinomycetota bacterium | reverse complement strand
GCGTGCGGTTTCTTTTCGGCGATCCCACCCATCGCTCGCCACATGACCACGCTGCGCGACGTCGGGCTCGGTTACATCAAGCTCGGACAGCCGGCCCCCACGCTTTCCGGTGGCGAGGCACAGCGCGTGAAGCTCTCAAGCGAGCTGTCCAAGCGCTCGACCGGCCGCACGCTCTACATCCTCGACGAGCCTACGACGGGACTTCATTTCGAGGACGTGCGTAAGCTCCTCGGCGTTCTCCACCGCCTCGTCGACAATGGAAACACGGTGGTAGTCATCGAGCACAATCTCGAGGTCATCAAGACCGCGGACCACATCATTGACCTCGGGCCCGAAGGCGGAAACGGCGGGGGCGAGATCGTCGCGCAGGGCACGCCGGAAGAGGTTGCCCGCACCAGCGGCTCCTACACGGGCGAGTACCTCGGACCCGTGCTCGGTATCAGCGAGCAACGCACGACCAAGCGAGTTGCGGCCACCAAGCCGCGCAAACGGGCGACCGCCCGGCGCTCGGCCTGAGCCTCACGCCGCGGGCACCACACGACTAACATCGCCACATGGAAGACGAGAGCCGGATCATCGACGTGGTCGTGGAGATCCCCAAAGGAAGCCGCAACAAGTACGAGTGGGACTCAGAGCGGCGTATCTACAAGCTCGACCGCCGGCTATTTTCCGCGACGACCTATCCGGCCGACTACGGCTTCATCCCGCACTCACTCGGTGAGGATGGGGACCCGCTCGATGCACTGGTCCTCCTAGAAGATCCGACTTTTCCCGGGTGCTGGATCACCGACGCGCGACCCGTCGGTGTTCTCTGGATGGAGGACGAGAAGGGCCACGACGCCAAGATCATCTGCGTGCTCGACAGCGATCCCAACTGGGCTGACTACCGGTCGCTCGAGGATTTCTCGCCGCACATCATGAGTGAGATCGAGCACTTCTTCGACGTGTACAAGATGCTGGAGCCGAACAAGACCTCGTCGACACAGGGCCATGAGGGATGCGAGGCGGCTTGGCGCGAGATCGAAGCGGCCTTCGAGCGTGCCAAAGCCCAGGGTCGCGCCGAGGTCTGAGTGGTCAGTCCGCGTCGGCCTCGTTCAAGGCCGGTTCGGATTCTCCACCGAAGAAACGGGGTTCAGCTCCATCGACGATGCTCTGTAGCTGGTTGATGAGCTTGTCCTTGCTGAGCTTGATACCGTGCCGCCCCAATACCTTCTGATAGTCACTGAGGCGCGTGACGAGATCGATGGCGACGGTCTCAAAGGCGTGTCGCGCGATCCGTTCGCGTGATGAGTAATCCATCAGGTTGAAGACGAACAGGTGCTCGTCGTCGCGTCGCGGCTCAATCAGGATGATGTCGACGTCGGGGTGCGCGTGACCGATGAGCTCGAGCTCCTTTTCGACTTGCGCCTGAGCCATGATCCGAAACGATTGCGCGGCGATGTGCGGAAACCCCTTCTGCGCGAGGTGTCGTGCGGGAAGACCGGTCGCGCTCGGCAGAAGGTAGCGAGCGTCGTGCACGTAGGGGACTAGCGGGTTGATGCAGATGACGAGCTTGGCTCCGTGCGCGATCGCAACCTCGATGTTGGTGGTCGAGCGCAGGCCTCCGTCGAGATACTGGCGTCCTTCAATGTCGCGTGGGGCGTACATCAACGGGATGGCAGTCGAAGCAGCCGCAGCTTCGGAGATATCGACGTCGCTCGTGGTCTCCTCACCGAACACGACCCGCTCAGATGTGTCGAGATCCGTAGCGGTGATCAACAGCGTGTGGTGAGTCTGGCCGAAACGGTTGCTGCGACCGGGAACGTCGAACAAGTTGCGCATGTAGCGCTCGGTCCCGTCGGTCGTATAGAAGGCTTGGGGAAGGCCCTCGGCGAGCGCTCCGATCCCGTCGATGAGCCGGCCCCTGATCGGATGGAAGGCATAGGCTCGAAGCGCCCCCAGCACGCTCATGGGCCAGCGAACAAGCGACTTAGCGAGGCCCCTTCGATCCGGCGTCATTATGTCCTCGGATTTGATGCGGGGAATCGTCGCCCTGTCGTGGCCGAGGTTGGCGAGGATGAGATCCTCGGGGGTGATCCCGTTGGCGAGGCACGCGGCGACCACTGCACCTGCGGACGTTCCGACGTAAAGATCGAAGTCGTTCGCGGACTGCAGTTCGCTGATGGCGTTTATCGCGTTGAGCACGCCGAGGTGATAGGCCGCTCCCGTGATGCCGCCGCCGCCGAGCACAAGTGCGACGCGCCCCGCCTGGCGTTGTCGGGCCGGGGCCGCGCCGTGCTCGTGAGATCCCCGGGACAGATGAATGACGGTGCCCATGTGAACCACAGGTTAACTGGGCGAGGGGTGGGCCCGGCGGTTTCCACAGGATGTCCCGCCCTGGGGATTGTGGGTCGATGTGCGCGCTCAGCGCACATATTCACCCACAAAGCCCAAGGATGTGGGCCGGCGAGCCGCAGGTATCATGTGGCGTCGCAGGGCGATTAGCTCAGTCTGGCAGAGCACTCGCTTCACACGCGAGGGGTCGCTGGTTCAAGTCCAGCATCGCCCACCAGGTGAAATCAGCAGTCTCCCAAGTCAACGAAGACGTCCATGCAGATGTCGGCCCCCGGACCGCCGTCATAGCGGTCCCTACCTTTGTCTCCGAGGAGCACATCGTCGCCGTCACCGCCCGACAACTGGTCGGCGCGGCCGAACCCCCGGATGAAATCGTCACCTCTGGCGCCGGAAATGGAGTCCTCGTCGTAGTCGCTCCCGAGGATGCGATTGTCTCCCTCGTCTCCGACGAGGATGTTGCCGAAGGCGTTGAAGGACTTGAGGTCTTCGAACTCGAGAAGTGTATCTAGCCCCTCACCGGTGGCCTCCCCGGTTTGGAGGTTGGCGTTATCGGCCCGACCTCCGGTGCGAAGATATGCACGAATACCAACATGTCGGTACCCGTGCCCCCATGCATTTCGTCGTCGTCGAGGCCACCTAGGATCACGTCGTTGCCGCCCTCTCCGGAGATCGTGTCGTTACCAAGCCCGGTCGGCTCCTCTTGTGATGGTGCGAAGTGTGCGGGCCCGCCCGACAACCGATTGTCCCCCGAATCGCCTGTGATCACGTCGTCATGGTCGCTTCCGATCGCGTTCTCGACTCCCGCAATCGAATCGTTGCCGTCGCCAGAGGCCATGCCCCCGGCTAGGTCGATCGTGACGCCGGTGTCGGCGCTGAAGAAGGCCGCGGTATCCGCGCCCTCTCCCCCTCGATGACGGCGTCTCCGTCGCAGGAGACCAGCTCGTCGTCGTCGCCGACGCCGCCCTCGAGGAGGTTGTCGCCTCCCGCTTCGTGGCAGTGGGGGAGGAGCAAACTGAAATCGATGTCACCGCCCATGATCCAGTCCCGGCCCCCGCCGCCGGCGATTTCATCGTCTCCGTCGCAGCCCACGAGAAAATCGTGTCCTGCATTGCCGGCGATGAGGTCATCGCCAGTGTCCAACCCGCGGCAATAGTCATTTCCAAAGTCGGCCTTCGAGTTCCACCGGTGATCAAATCGGGCCCTGTACCGCCGGAAATCAAGTCCGCGCCCGATTGCCCGGCGATGGTGTCTCGCCCGGCCTGACCGCAGATCACGTCGTCACCCCCACCTGCTCTGATCATGTCGCCGCCGCCCCGGGCGACGATCACGTCAGCTCCGCTTGTGCCGATGATTCGGTCTCCGTGGCTCGTTCCCACGATCGTGGCAGCCTGATCGAAGCATTCCGGACATTGCGTATTAGCCGAGGAGCTTGCCGGCAGCAGGTACGAAGCGAGTCCCATTGTGCATACAACGGCCAGCTTCTTCATGGCCCCCCATCCGAATCTCGAAATTCCTCTAGCCATTCCCGCGCTCCATTCATGGCGCAACAAGAGGGATTAACCCTCTCGAACCCTCTTGTAGTGCTCATATCTCGGGTCGATAATGAGGCGACCGGGCGCTGCTGAGGGGGGCCGACGGATGAAAACCAGGGGAGCTCGCGCGCTGTTGGCTCTTGCGGTCGTGATTCCTATGACGGCAATCAGCGGAGTGGCCCTCTCGCTCCCCAAGGGTCTTCAGGCCAGGCCATACCTGCGCGGGCTGAACTTTCCGGTGGATCTCGCCTGGGTGTCAGGGACCAAGACGATCTTCTTCACTGAGAAGTCGACCGGCAAGGTTCGGATAATCAAGGACAGGCGCTTGTTGAGAAGGGCGTGCGTCGATCTCAACGTCAACGCACTGGGCGAGCGAGGAACGCTGGGCATTGCGTTGCATCCCAGCTTCGATCGCAACCGCTTGCTTTACGTGTACTACACCAACGCGTCTCCGCTTGAGAACCGCGTCACCCGATTCAAGGTGAACAAGAATCGCTGCACGCGTCCCCGCCATATCGTGCGTGGGTTGCCGGCTGGATCACTGATCCACCACGGGGGACAGCTCGAGTTCATGCGCGGTGAGCTCTTCGTCTCCGTCGGCGATGGAGGCAATCCCGGTACCGCGCAGGATCTCGGGAGCCGGCAGGGCAAGATCCTTCGCTACTCTCCCAACGGCTCCATCCCGCGCGGCAATCCCTTCTCTCGGGGCGGCCGACGCAATCCGGTGTGGAGCTACGGCCACCGCAACCCCTTTGGCCTGACCCACAAACCGGGCACATCGGTGTTGCTCCAAACCGAGAACGGCCCCCAGTGTGACGACGAGGTCAACCGGATAGTGAAAGGCCGGAACTACGGATGGGGCCCCGGCTATGGCTGTGGCACGGCGGGGGTGGGGCCCAATCCAAAGGGACCTCTTCACCGCTGGACTCCCACGATCGCGCCCACCGATCCCGTCTGGTACGAGGGACCGCTGCGGAGACTCTCTGGCTCTTTGTATGTGGGCGACTTCAAAATCGAGAAGCTTCGTCGTTTTCAATTCAACCGGAAGGTGAGCAGGGTGCGATCGTCGCGCCCCATCTACCAGTCGCCGCGCCAGATCTCCGATGTCGCCAAGGGGCCAGGAGGGTGCCTCTACATTGCTACCTTCGCCACCATCATCAAGATAGCGCGTGCGTCGACGAACGGCTGCTAGCCCGTGACAAAGTCAGGGACTGCTTTACGGGTCGGCATGCGTCATTGTGTAGCCGAAGCGATGACTTGCCTGAGAGCGATGCCGAGCCGTTCGCCTCGATCATCAACAACCATCCGAAGTACGTCCTCTCGGGCATCCTTCGCGAGGCGACTTGGAACAACACCACGCTGATCAACGGTGATGTGCCACGCCAGATCACGGATCTGAAGGAACGGATCGACGGTGACATCGTTATGTCCGGCTCTGCGACGACGGTCCGCCGGCTACTTCAGGGACGGCAAAGGTGGCCTACGAGTTGTCATCTGGGGATAGGGTCCGGTCGTGGAGGCTGTCGAGGCGGTCCTCGAGGAGAAACGGGCTCGGCTGGAGGCCGATTTGGCACGGATTTCGGCACCGCCGGACGAGCAGGGCGGGATCTCCTTTGGCAAGCGGGTCGGCGAGGGCACGAGCCTTGCGGTCGACCGGCTAATACAGGTTGAGGCCTACGACCAGTTGCAGGCGATGCTGGCGGATGTGCGGCGGGCCCAGACCAAGCTCGAGGAAGACACCTACGGCACCTGTGACCGCTGTGGGAACGCCATCCCACCCGAACGTCTGGAGATACTGCCGTGGTCGGTTCTCTGCGTCCGCTGCGCGGGCGACGCTAGCTCTCGATAGGTTCGATTGCCGGCAGGCGGATGGTGAAGGTCGTACCCGAGCCAAGCTCGGACTCCACCGCTATGGCGCCTCCCGCCTTGGTTACGGCCGTGTACACGTTGGCCAATCCCAGTCCCGTGCCTCCGGTCTCCCGGCGCGTCGTGAAGAAGGGTTCGAACACGTGCTGGAGCATGTGCGGCTCCATTCCGATGCCCTCGTCGCTGAAGGTAAGGCGGATGTAACGACCGGGAGCCGCGCCATCATCGAGATCGCCGGTTGCTTCCACCACTTCGTTGACGAGCGAGATACGAACCGTTCCTCCCTCGGGCATCGCGGCCCCCGCGTTCGCGGCGAGATTGAGCAGCATCTGCTCACACTCGGAGCGATCGATGTGGGCCAGCCACAGATCGGGCGGTGTGTCGATCTCGAGGCCGTTGCCGCTTCCGAGACGGAGCTGTAGCAGGCTCCGAAACCCGGCGATGAGTTCGCCGAAATCGACGTTCTCGAGGTGAAAAGGTGTGTCCCGCGCGAACGAAAGGAGTTGACGCGTCAGGTGAGCACCCTTCTCGGCGGCGTCGATGATGGCGTCGAGCAGCTCGCCGTCCCGCTCGCCCGGCTCGTCTTGCGACTCCTTGAGCACGTGGCTGCATCCGCTTATGACGGACAGGAGATTTGCGAAATCGTGTGCCACACCCCCGGCCAGTTGTCCGACCGCCTCCATTTTCTGTTGTTGACGAGCTTGCAGCTGAAGGTTCTTTCGCTCGGTGATGTCTCTCTGGTTGATGACGATGCCCTGCACGTCGGGATCGTGCAGCAGGTTGTGAAGGCTCACCTCGAACCATCGCCAGCTGCCGTTCTTGTGCTGGGCCCGCAGCTCCAGTAGCGCGGTGGCCCCAGGTTCCCCGAGAACGTCTCCCAAGCGTTGTGCCGCCGCCAGCGAATCGTCGGGGTGAATGAAGTCGAGTCCGACCTTGCCGACGAGCTCGTCCTGCCGGTAGCCCATGATGGTCTCGACCGAAGGGCTTACGTAGAGCACGCTTATGTCGGGACCAATAACCGTTATCACGTCGCATGATCTCTGAACCAGAGCGCGGAAGCGAGCGTCGGAAAAGGCTCTCGACAGAGGGTCGGTTTTTTCCTCGGGCTGTTTCACATCGCTCCGCTTCACCTGGTGCGGCAGGACTTGACATCATAGAGGGCGATTGTGCGATTTGAGAGAGTGTCACAGAGAGTTCAAGATCGCTCGGAGAACGGAAACCCTGATGTCCGATAGTCCTGTTCAGCAAGTCACACACGAGCTCGTGGAGCTTGCCAAGCCCCGGCTGCGGGGATGGCTTCATTCGGGTATCGCTCCCGTGGCGCTCATCGCGGGGATCGTCCTCGTCGTGCTCGCGCCGGGGACAGATGCCAGATGGTCCGCAGCGGTGTTCGCTCTGACCTCGTTAATGCTGTTTGGTACGTCGGCCGCCTATCACCGCGGCACGTGGTCACCGCGGGCCCTGGCGGTATGGAAGCGCCTCGATCACGCCAACATCTATCTCGTCATCGCGGGGTCGTACACACCGTTCGCCGTGCTTGCGCTCGAGCCTCCCGTTTCGACCATCGTCCTCACGGTCGTATGGAGCGGCGCGGTCGCGGGGGTTGCGTTTCGTTTCCTATGGGTTGACGCGCCTCGATGGTTGTACACCGGCCTTTACATAGCCATCGGATGGATGGCCATCTTCGTGATGCCGCAGATCGTAGAGGGAGCGGGGATTCCCGCGGCGATCCTCGTACTGATCGGTGGGTTCTTGTACACACTGGGCGCTGTGGTCTATGCGAGACGATGGCCGGATCCCTCACCCCGTTGGTTCGGCTTCCACGAGGTGTTTCACTCGTTCACGGTCGCCGCGTGGATCTGCCACTACATCGCGGTAAGCCTGGTCGTCTACGGCTCCGGTTGATGATGCACAGCTACCCATCCTCCCTCTCTACACTTCCTCTATGTCTTCCGCTCTTTCGGTCGAGCGCCTCACTAAGCGATTTGGCGACGTGCTGGCGGTCGACGACCTCAGCTTCTCCGTCGAGCCGGGCCAGGTGTGCGGCCTGCTCGGCCCCAACGGGGCGGGCAAGACCACGACGGTGCGAATTCTCCTCGGGTTGGTGCACGCGTCCGTTGGCGAGGTTTTCCTGTTGGGCGAACGAGCGCGCTCGGGAGCGGAGGTGCTTCGCCGTACGGGGGTGTTGGTCGAACAGCCCGCGTTCGTCCCGCATCTCTCGGGGCTCCGTAACCTGGAGTTCTACTGGCGCTCGGGTAACGAGGACTGGCCTCCACCGAATCTCGATACGGCCCTTTCGATCGCGGGGCTCGGCGGCGCCATCCAAAGAAAGGTCAAGACCTACTCACAGGGGATGCGCCAGCGACTCGGGATCGCGCAATCGTTGTTGCGCAAGCCCGAACTGCTGATCCTCGACGAACCAACCAATGGGCTCGATCCCGGGGAGATGCGCGAGGTGCGCAGATCGCTGAAGTCACTCGCGGGGGAGGGCATCACGGTGCTGATCTCGAGTCACCTTCTCGCCGAGGTCGAGCAGGTGTGCAGTCATGTCGTCGTCATGGACAAGGGCCGGCTCGTGACCCGGGGGAGCGTCACCGACATCATGGCCGCGACCACCGGCGTCTACATCGAGGTCGACGACGTCCGGCGCGCCCGCGGCGTGATCGAGGGGCTCCCCGGGGTGCGCTCGATCGTGGACGATCCGCCGGGTCTGTCACTCGAGCTCAATGGCCTGCCTCGTCCGGAGCTGGTAGCCGCCCTGGTGGGAGCGGGCGTGGGAGTGAGCACGGTGGCCACGAGGAATCGCCTGGAAGAGGCCTTTCTCGGCCTCTTCGACTCTGAAGCGGGCCCGATCGAATAGTGATTGCAGTCGAGCTCGTCAAGCAACTGCGCCGGCTCCGAACCTGGATCGCCTTCGGCTTCCTGGTGGGCGTGCCGGTCGTTGCCGGCATCGCCAACAAGCTCAACCCGGGCGAGAGCGGCGACGGAGAAGGCCCTCCGTTTGCGGTCGCCACCACCGCCTCGGGACTGAATCACGCGCTCGCGTCTCTCGGATTTCAGAGTGTCTTCTTCCTGGTGATCGTGGTTGCCCTTTTCGGGGGAGAGACCATTGCGGGCGAGGCCAACTGGGGCACGCTCCGCTATCTCCTGGTTCGTCCTGTGGCTCGAAGAAGGCTGCTGCTGACCAAGCTGTTGGTCGCCTTCGTGTTCGCGACTGCCGCCACCTTCGCGGTGACGCTCTCGGGGCTGGCCTCCGGCATCGCGCTCTTCGGGTGGAAGCCGCTACAGGGGCCGCTGATCTTCACGACCTCACAGGGCGAGGCTCTGTACGGTCTTACGCTCTCGACGGTCTATGTCGTGGGCGCGATGCTTCCGGTTCTCACCTTCGGGTTGATGTTGTCGACGATGACGGACATACCCGCGGGCGCGATCGGTGGCGCGTTCGGGCTATCGATCGTGTCCCAGATCCTCGACGCGATCACCGGACTGGGCCCCATCCGTTACGCCCTTCCGACGCACTACACGACCGCGTGGATCAATCTCTTCTTCCCGATCGACGACCCCTTTGAGATGGTGCGAGGGACGATGCTGCACCTCGTCTACGCGTTGGTCTTTCTGGGCGTCGCTCTCTGGTGGTTCCAGCGCAAGGACGTGTTGTCCTAGATGCGGTCGTGCTCCGTTGTTGCGATGGCTCTTTCCAATTAGCCTCAGGTCGATGTGGTTTACACGGGTGACAGCGGCGATCGTCGGCTGCTTCTTGGTTCTGGGGCTGCTCGCGCCGGCCGTGGGAGAGACGACGTGGCGACCCCAGACGGGTAAGGCGAAGCGCTGGGCGAACGGGCGACAAGGTTCGATCACCTTCGCGGTTAAGGACACCGAGGGCCGGGTGCATGCGCGCGCCGGTCGTACTCGCGTACCGATGGCGAGCACGCTGAAGGTCATGTTTCTGGTCGCCTATTTGCGCCAGGACTCGGTTAGGCACCGGCGACTGCGCGACTCCGACAGGTCGCTGCTCGCGCCGATGATTCGACGCTCGGACAACGACACCGCGACGCGAATCGCCGACAGGCTGGGTCCCAGGCCAATGTACCGGCTGGCGCGTAAGGCGAAGATGAAGGACTTTCACTACACGCGCCCCTGGGGCCTCAGCACCACCTCGGCGCGTGACCAGGCCCGCTTCATGTTCCGCGTCGATCGCTATGTTCCGAAGCGGCATCGCGGTTACGCGCGCTGGCTGCTTGCGCACATCATCCCGCGCCAGCGCTGGGGGATCGGCAAGGTCGATACCGAGGGCTGGAGGAAGTTGTTCAAGGGGGGATGGGGCTCGGGGACCGGAGCCGTCGATCACCAGGTCGTGTTGCTGAAGCGCAAGGACGGGACCCGAGTCGGGCTCGCAGTGATGACGACCAACAGCCCCAGCCATGACTACGGAAAGCAAAGCCTGAAAGGGGTCTTCGCCCGGCTGCTTCGCAACCTCCCCTAGCGCCCGTCCTTCAGAAGCTTGGGCCCGGCCCAGAGGCAAACATAGGTCCCCGGGCCCATGTGCCGGAGGGTCCCCGTCCCTAGGCTGCGATCATGGGAGTTCCCCGCGGCGCGCGCGCTCAGCAAGGCCAGACCTCGGCGGAGTACGTCGGCATCCTGGCTTTCGTCGCCGCGGTCGTCGCCCTGATATTGATGTCCGCGTCCGACATCGGAGCCGTGGTGGTCGACAAGGTGCAGGAGGCCATCTGCTCGGTCGCCGGCGGTGAATGTGGC
>JBOGWV010000100.1:0-4422 GCA_050693975.1 Actinomycetota bacterium | reverse complement strand
TACCGACACGAGGACCGGGGGTACGTCAGCGTCGGTTTCCCACTCCCTGACGCGAGCTTTACAGCAACGCGGGAGCCGCACGCGCAGTCGGATGGGATGACGCTGACCAGCATGAGCAAGCTAGATCATCCTGGCCACTACCTCACCTACATCGACCCGGCCACGCGCGAGCTGATCTCGCTAGCAGTCCAGGGGTTCAGAGAGGAACTCCACGTATACGTCGACGACGGGGTGCTGCGTGCCGATCACGCCTTTTGGGTCTTCGGTTTCCCGTTCCTGACGCTCCGTTACAGAATGGACAGAGGCACGACTGGCGCTGACTGAAGTTAGTGGAAACCCATGTCACAGCTCGAAACCGTCGCCGACTACTACCGCGTCTCGCAGGCGCGTGACGAGATGCGCGCACCCGAGCTTTACCGAGATCAGATCGAGCGCTACTGCGCCTACAAGAACCTCCAGCTCGCCGAGACCTTCTCCGACATCGATTACTCCCCTTACCTAGACGTGAACGTTCGCTTGCTGTCCGGCAGCTTGGTCGAATTCCCAGCAGAACAAGTTGCGGACATTACGTAGATGGTTTCAGAACGAACCACCTTGTCGAGCTCGATTCTTCGTCCTACCTTTTGTCCGAAAGGTGTTTGGGAGGCACTTGAATCCGTTCGTGGGGTGATGTCAGCACGCCCGAGGACCCTGTGTGCTCGCGAGATCTCTGCTACGTGCAGTCCCGCCAATCGCTTTTTCGACGCTTCATCCCATCCGGTTCGGAGAACAAGGAGACGTAGATGACCACTGCCAAACTCACACGGACGGCTGGCCTCTGTGCCCTGGTAGCCGGAGTGTTGTTCCTGCTGCCGCAGTTCATCCACCCTGAGGACAAGGTTTCCGAGGTCACCACGACCATGTGGGCGGTGGCCCACCTGGTGAACATGACCATGGGCTTGCTCGCGATCATCGGGCTGACCGGGCTGTATCTCCGGCAGGTGAGAGAGATCGGTGTTCTCGGACTGATCGGGTTCCTGCTGTTCGGGACCGGCTTCCTTATGATCGCGATCGTCTCCTTCGCCGAAACCGTGATCCTTCCGCAGATCGCGGACGTCGCTCCGCGTTACGTGAACGACGTCCTCGCGACTCTTGTCGGCGACCCGGTTCAGGGCGATGTCGGCGGACTCGCTTTGGCGAACGGGATCGCCGGGGCCACCTTTCTGCTCGGCGGCCTGGTGTTCGGGATCGCGATGTACCGTGCCGGCATCGTCGCCCGCTGGGCGGCACTGCTGCTTTCGTTCGGGGCGGTCGCGTCGTTGTTGGTGCCCGGAGTGGTGCCTGACTCGTTGATGCGCACGGCCACCTTTCCGACCGCTATCGCGATGATGGGGCTCGGCTACTGGCTCTGGCGGGACCAGACCGCAGCCGCTCCTAGTTCCATGCCGAGTGCGCGTGGCTCGCTCACCCAGGCGGGGGTCTAAGGATGACCTCCAGCATCGGAAAGAAGGAGGTGGATCCGCAGAGGATCGCGAAGGCGTTCGGCGTCTGGTTCCTGCTCACCTGGGTCTTCGCGATAGCAGGCCGGGTGCTGCTCGAGCCCGCATATCAGGATCCTGCCTACATCCTTGGTGCCGGTTCCGACTTCCGCGTCCAGCTCGGAGCGGTCTTCGACTTCCTGCTGATCATCGCCAACATCGCTACCGCGGTCGTGCTGTATCCGATCGTCAAGCGTCACAGCGAGATCGGGGCGCTTGGATACGTCACCGCACGGATCATGGAGTCCGCCTTCATCATGGTCGGTATCTTGAGCCTGCTTTCGATCGTTGCCCTGCGCCAAGACCTCGCCGGGGCGGCTGGAGCCGATGCCGCCGCGCTCGAAGCAACCGGCGGGTCGCTGGTGGCGGTCTACGAGTTCGCGTTCCTGTTCGGTCCCGGACTCGTGGTCGGCTTCGGCAACGGGTTGATACTCGGCTGGCTGATGTACAGCTCGGGTCTCGTGCCGCGTCGCCTGGCCATGCTGGGGCTCATTGCAGGTCCGTCGCTGATCGTCGCGTTCGTCCTTGTGCTATTCGGGGCGGTGGAAACCGGCTCCGCGGGGCAGTTCCTGTTGTCGGCGCCCGAGATGGCGTGGGAAGCGGCTCTCCCGATCTACCTATTGTGGAAGGGCTTCAAGTCGACGGCGGTCATCCCTCTAGACGACCGCGCGTCGGCCGTCGAACCAAGCATGGCCACCGCTTAGCGGAAGGGAGGGTAGTGGGTCAGTCAAACTGACCCACTACATGTAGGCCGGGAATTCTCGGTCGGATAGTCTGTGCGGAACCTGCACCAGGAACGCTCACCTCGCCGGGCGAACGTGCACAGCGTGCAGGATGAGGCTGGAGACCGATCGCATGGGGAATGTGCGAGTCCTGCTACGCCAAGTCGCAAAGCACGAGGCAAATCGTGAGTGCCCTGGCTGCCGTGAGATGCGGCTGGATCAGATCGCCCTCGGGCTGTGTGCTCGCTGCGTGACACGAACGCTGCGCATTTTTCGAGCGTGTGACATTCCTACTGCACGTAAGCGCACCGCGTCATATGTGGCTGGTGGTTCGAGAGCTCGAGGTCGTGTCGATCGGGCCCGGCGGCGAGCCACTTGATTAGCACGGTGCGCAAGAAGCGCCATTCCTTTCTGATCCGTCTTCCCGGCAACCTGCCCGCTTTGGCTTGACGCTGCACGGTCAACGGCGAGGAACACCAGGTGTGCTGAAGGAATGATCATCACTACTTGCGCGTGGCCGCGCGCCGGGCGACATAGCGTCGCCTCGGGCTGGGTGCGGAAAATGACGGTGTTACGGAGAAGGTCTCATGACCTAAGCGAACCGGGTCCGCCTCTGGTGCGTCAAGCTCGTGTCGCCAGCGTAGGAATTCGTATGGGACGAACGCTCACAACAGGTATCAGACCAGACTCCCTATTGCCCACATTCCTTAGGGAACCTGCTTACGTGTGAAGACATCGAGGGGCGTAACGTCATGGCTTCAAGCCAACGTAGGCGCGCCTTATCTGGTCTCTTCGACCGTGCGCTCACCAGGTCGCAGGTGATCAAGCGCTCTAGACCTCGCCAGAGACACGTTCCTCGCTGGACGTCATATCTTGCCGGGAGGCCTAGATGAGCTCGACCGCCGTCGCCACCACGGGGATGAAGCCCATCGTGTGGAAACCCCTGATCGCGGCCGTGATTGGCCTTGCCCTGATGTTCGGGGTTCACGCTGTCACCACGATCACCTTCTTGGACAGCGCCGTGGTGGTTGCCACGTCGGTAGCTGCCATTTGGTGGATAGCGGCGCGCGACCGGCTTCCTCGATTACTCGATCGCGTGTCGCTGGGAGCGTTCGCAGTCGCCTTGTTCGCTCGCTTGGTCCAAGGTCCCCGCTGGCAGCTGGTTGTGTGGCAGCTGGTGGCGGTAGTCGTTGCCATGTTTGCCGGTCTCAGGATGTGGCGGCCGGATCACTCGATCAAGCTGACGCGGATCCTGGGCCGAGCCGTGCTTGTCATGACGTTGTTGCTTGCCAGCCTGGCTCTTCTCATGAAACCGTCGCCGGCCTTGCCTGCGCCATCGGGTGAGTTCCATGTGGGCAGCCAGGTCTTCCAGTGGACGGATCCATCCAGGGCTGAGGTTCTGACCGCGGACGAGGGCGACATGAGAGAAGTGGTGGCTCAGGCCTGGTATCCGAGTGATAGCCCCGACGGGCGACCAACGGATTACGTAGGCACCGACGCCTCGGTGTCATTGATGGACGGAGTGCCGAAGGCCGTCTTCGAGGATTACGACAACATCGACACCCATAGCACGGATCTTTCCGCGGTGAGCGGGGATCGCACCAAGTGGCCGGTCCTGCTGTTCTCTCCAGGATTGTCAGTCGCACGGCAGTCCTACACCGCGCTGTGCGTCGAGCTCGCGAGTAGGGGTTATGTCGTGGTGGCGATGAGTCATCCGTACGATTCCCCCGCATCGCAGCTCCTCGATGGCGATGTCGTAACCGTGAGCGATGCATCTGGCGCCGGAGCGAAGGGAGATCAGATCGGTCTCCGGGCCGTGGACAGCAGTTTCGTTCTCGACCAACTGCATCAGTTGGTGCGAACGGAACCCGGCTCTCCGCTGGCCGGTCATCTTGACCTGGCTCGCGTCGGGGTTTTCGGTCACTCGTTCGGGGGAGCAACCGCAGTCCAGGTGATCGAGAACGATCAGCGCTTCTTGGCGGGTCTCAACATCGACGGGTCGCTTTTCCGAGACGAGATCCCCGAGCTCGATCGGCCGTTCCTCTGGTTACAGAGTGGCGGACAGAGCGGATCTCTCTCCGACAGAGACGCGTTGCTCGATGGACTCAGGGCAGGCGGGGAACTCGTAAAGATCGAGGGAAGCGTGCACATGAGCTTCTCCGATTACTCCGCCTATTTCACCC
>JBOGWV010000099.1:0-2135 GCA_050693975.1 Actinomycetota bacterium | reverse complement strand
TCCTCGTCGATGGGCTCGTCGTCGTGTGAGGCGCGGGCTCCGGGTCCGATCGCGGAGGCCAGTACGCCGGCGTTGGGAAGCTTCACCGGGCCGTTGTCGGTGACCATGTCGACGTAGAACATCCCCAAGTCCGTGACGACCCCCTCGTATTCGCCACCGAGGGGACCTGAACGAAGCACGACTCGCTCACCCACCTCGAGCGGACGGACACTAATGATCACGAGTCCCGCGAAGAAGTTCGCCAGCGTCTGCTGTGCGGCGATACCAACGACGACACCTGTGATCGCTCCCCCCAGCAACAGCCCCGAGACGTTGACGTTCAACAGGCCCAGCACGGTGAGGACGACGATGAAATACCCGAAGATCTGAATGAGGAGCCCGAGCGCGGTTCCGCGCGTGTCTCCCACCTTTTGACTCGAGATCGCCCTGGCCGCCCGCGCGGCCGCTCGGACCGCGGCGATGCCCGCCACGAGAAGCAAGAGCGCTCCGGCGCTCGCGGTGAGCACCTCGCGCTCGTTGCCCGCGAAGCCCGAGCCCTCCGTGAGCGGCCGGATACTGCCCGACGATGCGGCAATGAGTCCCGCGATCGCCAGGACCGTATAGATCGCAGCGCGACGCAGGTGAGGGCGCGCGCCGCTCATCCAGTTCTCCTTCATGGGCTGAGGGTACGCGAACTTCTTCCGCCCGGCCCGGCTTAGGTCAAGTACGTGCGGGCTTGGGGGGCGAGGATGCGGGCGAGGTCGGCGGCGAAGCGCTCGGCTTCATCCTCGATCAGCGCCGCAGCGGTGACGCGGATCGCAGGCGGCGTCTCGAGGCGGTAGCGCTCGCCGGGCGCGACCGCCCAATCGGCGTGCATGAGCGCCTGGGTGGTCTCGGCCTCTTCGTCGAGCGGGACCCACACGTTGAGACCCGAGCGACCCACCGCCGCGATGCCGTGACCATCGAGAGCGTCTATGAGGGCTGCGCGCCGAGCCGCGTACTCGCCTGCCGCGCGCTCGAAGAGAAGCGCGGTGTCCGGCTTACTCCAAAGGTGGGCGACGATCTGTTGCAGGACGTGGCTCACCCACCCGGTGCCGATGCGCTGGCGGCCATTGACGCGGGCGACGGTGACCGGGTCGCCGGCCAGGATTGCGAGCCGGAGATCAGGGCCCAAGAACTTCGAAACGGAGCGCACGGTCGCCCACCGTTCGCGGCCGGCGCACAGCGTGAAGGCCTCGGTCCCCGCAACCGGCCCGGCGTGATCGTCCTCGATCACCAGGACGCCGGCGTGGCCGTCCAGCACGCCTCGCAGCTCTGAGGTCCGCGTCGCGTCCAGCGCGGCACCGGTCGGGTTCTGGGCTCGAGGCGTGACGATCACCGCTTCGACTCGCTGCTCGAGCGCCCGCGCAAGGGCCCCTTCTGCCATCCCCAACTCGTCCATCGCCACCGGCACGGGCACCAGACCCATGGCCCCGACGAGATCGATGACGCGTGTGAACGAGGGATCCTCGATGGCGACCTTGTCTCCGGGTCGAAGGTGAGCCTGCAACACGCGCTCCATGCCGTCGGCGGCACCCCCGACGACCGCAAGCGAGGTGGTGTCCACGTTGTCTGATCCCAAACTAGTGCGCGCCACCTCCAGCAATTCGGGGAGGTTGGCCTCCTCGCCATAGAGGCTCTGCGCGGGATCGACCCCCCGCAGGGCATCGTCAAGCGCCGGCAGGAGGGTGAGGTCGGGGTTGCCCTGGGCGAGGTCACGAACTCCTTCGGGCAGGGGGGCGCTGTGTCTGAGCGTCAGCGCGGGGGCCTGCGATACACGCGTTCCGCGCCGGCCATCGGCGCTGACGAAGCCGCGACCCTGGAGCGCCCGGTAGGCGGAGGCGACGGTCACCGGCGAGACGCCGAGCAGGGCCGCCGCGGCGCGCACCGTGGGGAGGCCGTCGCCGGGATGCAGGTGGCCCTGACGGATGCCGGTCTCGATGCTGGCGGCGATCTCTCTGGCCGTGCTCCCGGTCATCTGATAACGTCGTGGTACAGACATAGATATGTACTGTAACAAATATCCCCAGGATTGAAAGGCAAGAAAGTCACGATGACCGATGCTCCTGCCAGCCCCCGAGTCGAGGTCCGCCGCGCCCCCGAACGAGGGGTCTACG
>JBOGWV010000098.1:0-2847 GCA_050693975.1 Actinomycetota bacterium | reverse complement strand
TGCGGCTTTTCGCATCCGCGGTCAGTTGCTGGCTGGCTTGCTCGGGCTCCATGGCGGGCCGGTAAGGCCTGTTCTGGGTCATCGCGACGAACGCGACCGCGGCGGCCAGAATGCGGGCGGGCATCGGGATCTCGGACCGCTTACTTCCGCGGAAATAGCCGGACCCGTCGAGCCGCTCGTGGTGCATCCCGGCGACCCGAGCCATGGGCTCGAGCGTGCGAGAGATCGCGAGAATGCGCTCGGAATGGTAAGGGTGCATCCTCACCAGCTCCCACTCAGCCGTCGTCAGGGGACCGGGCTTCTCCCACACGATGTCGCTGACGCCCACGCGACCAAGGTCGTGAAGAAGCGCCGAGATCCCGAGTCTCTCGGTGGTCATCGTGTCCAAGCCGCCGCGTTTCGCTGCTTCGGTCGCGAGGACCGCCACCTCTCTCGAGTGGCCGTGCATGAATGGTGCCTTGAGGTCGGCGGCATCCCCAAACGCCGTCGCGACCTCGATTAGATCGGCTCCGTCCCTCTCCGCTACGGGGTGCGGCTCGACCTCGAGCATTCGCTCGCGAGGATCCCTTCGCCTTTGAGACCCTGAGGCGCACCGCCGCCCGCCCACGACTCTGCAGCCTCGTGCAGCGCGCGCTGGGTGCTTGGGGGAAGACCGATCCGACGTGCGGTCTGGCGAGCGACCTCGCCGCTGGCCGTGTCGTAGAGAAGACCGAATGCTCGAGGAGTGCCGCATAGAACGCGTCGGCAACCTCCGATTCAGGCAGGTCCAACTTACGTGCGAGCGCCGTGGACACGAGACACGATCGCATGGCTTGCCCGGCGGGTAGCCCGAAGCCCATGTCCGCGACCATGGACAAACCACCGAGCAGATCGGCGAGCCGAAGCATCATTCCGAAATCCCTTCCGTTCATGACACCATTCTCGACGCGCCTGGCGCTCGATGCCATGAGGAATAACCCACCCGCGCGGTCATCTTTCGAGACAATCGGGGATATAGAGGAACGAGATGATGTGCGAGGTCGCGGCGAGCACCTATGGGATTTGAAGGTTCGCGACGGCGGTGGGGCATCGTCGCTCTTTCGGTGGCGATGGCAGCCGTTGCCGTCACGGTGATCGCAGCTGCGGTCGCCGAGGAACGTCGACCGCTAGACCCGGGCCCGACCTCGATGGCGCCGCGGCCGAGCGAGAAGGCAATCGATCGATCCCCAAGCGGCGATGTCGGCACCCAGATTCGATGGCGACACTCGAAGGCCATCGGCGCGCCCTGGTCGGGGCGGCTTGTGAGGGGTGTGAAGCTTCCTCCCGAGGGCCGGCTGTTCTTCACCTGGGACCCGGTAAGGAACACGTCAACCAACCGCGCCTACCGCCGCTTTGCAACGAGTCGTCTTCTTCGAATGACACTCGGGATTCTGAGGTCCTACGCGGCGGAACATCCGCACGCGCCGCGCGTGGGGATCGGAGATCTCAGTCGCCGCAACGGTGGGGACTTCGGCAAACGCTTTGGCGGTCTCGGTCACTCGTCTCATCAGAATGGCCTGGACGTCGACGTCTACTACCCTCGCCGCGACGGGCGCGAGCGCGAACCGTGGAGACCGGGCCAGATAGATCGCGGTCTTGCTCAGGACCTGGTCGACCGCTTCGTCGCCGCAGGAGCGCAGTACGTCTTCGTCGGCCCCCACACCAAACTCACCGGGCCCCCGCGCATCGTGCAGGCGCTCGCGCACCACGACAACCACATGCACGTTCGCATCCCCGCGCACAACTAGGCAGACGGACGCGCGTCAGACGATAAGTGAGCGCGTCCTCTCGACGTCTTTAGCTATCTGTTCGAGGAGCGCGTCGATGGACTCGAAGGTCGATTCGTCGCGCAGGCGGTGATGGAGCTCGACTCGAAGCGGCTGGTCGTAGAGGTCGCCGTCGAAGTCCAGCAGGAAGGCCTCGACCCTCCAGGGCGTGGCCTCGGGATCGCCTCCGAACTGCGGGTTGACGCCGACGTTGATCGCGGCGGTGTACGTGATACCCGATGCGATTGTCGCGCGGCCCGCGTAGACGCCGCGCGGCGGGTGGGCGATGCTGCGATCGAGCATGAGGTTGGCCGTTGGATAGCCGAGACCGGTCCCCCGCCGGTCACCTCTGAGCACGACCCCATCGACGTCGAAGGGGCGAGCGAGCAACACATGTGCAGCTTCCATGTCGCCGGCGGCGATTGCGGAGCGGACCCGGGTCGAGGACACCGGCTCGCCGTCGACCTCTGCGAGCGTGAGGCCCGAAGTCACGAATTCGTGCTCGGCCCCCATCGACTGCAACAGTTCGATAGTGCCCGCCCGCTTGTGTCCGAAGCGCCAGCCGTCGCCCACGAACACGGTCCTGGCACCGAGCCTGACGAGCACGTCGGTGACGAAGCGTTCGGGGCTCCAGGTGGAGAACTCCTTGTCGAACGGGAGCACGACGAGTGCGTCGATGCCCGTCGCCTCGACCAGCTCGGCCTTGCGCGCGGGCGTCGTTAGGACCTTGGGTTCCGCTCCCGGCCTCAGCGTCTCGAGAGGATGACGGTCCCACGTGACGAGCACCGACGTTCCATTTGTCTCCCGCGCCGAGTCGATGGTGGCCGCGATGAGCGCCCGGTGACCAAGATGGAGTCCGTCGAAGGTTCCAACGGTGATCGCCGCGCCACCTTCCATCGGCGCAAGTGCGTCCACGCCCACGATCCTTTCCATCAGGCGGGCACCACTCTGTCGGGAACCAACTCGTCTTCCTTTCGGACGTAGACCGCGACGAGCTCTCCTCCGTGAACAACGGCCACGGCATCGCCTTGCGAGAGCTCGCCCGACTCCAGTGGGAGT
Source organism: Actinomycetota bacterium (assembly GCA_050693975.1). Taxonomy (GTDB): domain Bacteria; phylum Actinomycetota; class CADDZG01; order CADDZG01; family WHSQ01; genus WHSV01. The sequence continues at coordinate 4 of JBOGWV010000098.1, read as the reverse complement.
CGTC
>JBOGWV010000097.1:0-7364 GCA_050693975.1 Actinomycetota bacterium | reverse complement strand
CGGGCAACCGTTTCATCGATTACAACGTGACTCCAGGTGGTCGAGCGTATGTGCGATGGAAACGCATCGACAGGCAGGTCCCCCATCTGCGACGGCGAGTCGCCGACAATGAGCTCCTGACTTCAGGGACGGCCGGGCCGGACCGCTGGCTGAAGACCGCGCAGAGATACGGCGTGGATATCGTGGTGGCCCCAGCGTCCGTGGCAGATGCTCCTGCCTTCGCCGGCCGCGAAGCGCGCTCTTACACAGGCCCGGAAGGGGACTGGATTGTGGTCCGCCTGTCCCCCTGCTGACGCGATTCGCCAAGTCCTGATGTTCGCAACGGTCCTTTGTGGATCCGGCTAAGGATCTATTGTTCGCGCTCGCAGGGGTCGACGCGTTCGGTGCCGGCCGTTACGGCAGCAAACAGGCGCTCCGACTTGCGGGCCTCCCATCGGCCCGAGAGCCCGGAATCGGTGGCGTTCTCGCCCAAGGTGTAGCCCGCCAGCCATTTGCCAATGGCCGCGTGCGTGACTCCATTGAGTGCGAGTTCGTCCTCGTCGATGTACGCCCCGTAGGCAGTCAGGTGGTAAGCGAGGTCCGCATCGTTGTCGACGTCGTCGAAGCGAGCGTTGATGTCGTCGAGGACCTCCTGCCCTTTGATCGGATAGCCGCCCGACCTCTCCGGATCCGGCATCAATCCGTGGTCCGCCGTGAGCATCACGACCCACCGCCCGGCCCCCACCCGCTCGTCGAGCTGCCGTGTCAACAAACGTAGCTCCTCGTCCTGCGCCGCCATGGCATCACCAACCTCAGGCGACGCCATCCCCCACGCGTGATACGAGAGGTCCGTCTCCTTCATATTCACGTAGAGCAGATCCGGAATCTCGTCGGATCCGAAACCCACTCGGTCGATCATGCGGCGCAACATGAGCCCCTGATAGCGCGTGAATGCCGGACTGTTGCCGCGCACGGCCGGATCATCGAGGGATCTTCCCCTCCACAGCGCGTCGATCTTCCCGTCCTCGGCGTCGAGGTCGTTCGAGAAACGCTCCAGAAGATCCGGCTCCGTGATCGGGGGAGACTCGTAGTCCACGTCGTTCCCCACCGCTTCACCCGAGTGGTCGAGCAGCAGTACCTCATCGCGGTCGCCTCCGGGGTGGGAGGCTCCATGGCCGATCATCCCGAGGTGCCAGTTCACTCTGGCGACCATTCCCGCCAGCGGCTGGTTGGAGAGGGCTCGATCGTAGAGATCGGCAAGCGTAGCGACGCGTAACAGCCTTGGATCGAAGCTCGCCCAGGGGTCGACGAGCTTCGTACCGCTGGTCCGCTGGGATACTCCTGTAATCCCATGACGGTTGGGGTAGACCCCCGTTCCCAGGGTCGCGTGCACCGGCGGCGTCACCGAAGGACTCGAACCGATTGAGAAGTTCGTGTAGGTCGTTCCTTTGTTCATCAACGAGCTCAGGAACGGCCATCTCTCGGAGTGGGACTGAAGCGCGTTCCATCCCGCGCCGTCCCACACAATGGTCACGATCAATCGAGGCTTCTCGGTCGTCTCCGACAGGCTCTCGGTCAGCACTCGGCCGTCCCGCTGTGGCCATGCGTCGAAACCGATCAGGCTCGCCGCGGTGGGGGCCAGGTCCACCATCTCCGCCGGAGTTGAGATCCGGCCACCAGCTTGCACGAAACCCGGCCCATAGAGAACTAGCGGGACGTTCACCAGGAATCGCCAGGGCCCGGTGTGTGGTGGGTTTGCCGGCGCGCCGATGAAGTTCGGTTCCCGCGGAATCACCAGGATGTCCGGGGAGCGGCCGGGGAAGTAACCGCGCCTGGTCAGCGAGACGAGCTCGCTCGACGACGCACACGGCTTGGTGCCCCCGCCCGCACGAGTCGTATCGTCCGATCCATCCTGCCCAGAAGTGCAGGCGGCCAGGATCGCGCACAGCAGGAACGCTGCGAGCTTTGATCGAGGGGAGATCATTCGGTGCTTGCGCAGGCTTCAAGCCGCGTGCGCCGGGATCTCAACCAGTACCGGATCGCGCTCTTGCCCATTGCTACCCGTAGTGATCCGTTGCCGCTCACGGACAGGACTCCCCTTCGCATGCCCTCGCCTCTTCGAGGTTGGATTGAAGCGGTTCGAGATCGGGATCGTTAGCCGTCGAGGCATCGCCGAGAAGGTTCTCGAGCTGCCACCGGTCTCGCCTCATGTCGTAGTACTCGCGGAACACGACCTCGTCGTCCCTGCGGTACTCGGTGTACTGGTAGGAGTCGGAGCGTAGAGACGTCCAGTCGGGGAGGCCCTTGATGTCGTTCCCGTACTGCTCGATCAAGACGTAAGGACGTTCCCAGTCACGCAACAGAGAGTTGCCGTCCAAGGGGTAGCGTCCGAGAGGGTCGATGCCCGAGGCGTCGAGCACCGTGGGCAGAAGATCCACCACGCTTACAAGCCGTTCACTCACCTGGCCCTCGGCAACATGTCCGGGCCAGCGCATGAGAAGGGGGATTTCGATGGCCGAGCGGTACGGCAAGCGCTTCGCGAATAGCCCATGCTGCCCCAGACTGTGACCGTTGTCGGAAAGGAAGAACGCGAGCGTCTCGCGACGCTCATCAAGCTTGCCAAGCTTGGCCATGATCCCATCAACCATTTCGTCCACGCTGAGGAGCGTGCGGACCATCGTGGCTCGCTGGCGTTTCCCTTCCTCCAGCGAGTAATGCGAGCGTCGAACAAATCCGGGCTTGTCACTACGGTCCTCCTCGGTAAAGGGGGGCGTCACGTTCAGCTCGGGCACCGGCGCACCGACGTGCCGGTCGGCAGGCTGATAGGGCAAGTGTGGCGCGACCGGCGCGAGGTACAGAAACCACGGACGGTCGTCATTCGATTCAGCGCGACGAAGGAACTGCTTTCCGCGCTGACGCAGGAAGTCGACCGAGTATGGCTCGACCTGCCCGAACTTCCCGTCAACGTTGAAGTTGGCGTTGTAGTAGCCCCACAACGACGTCGCCCACTCGTCCCAGTACGGAGGGTTAACCGTTCCATCGATCCCCTGAAGTAGCTTCCCGGCAATACCCGTCCGATAGCCTTGGTCGTGTAGATACTTCTGCATCGTAGAGCGTTGATCGAGCGCATAACCGAGGTTGTTGCGCAACACCCCGTGGTTGTGAACGTAGCGACCCGACAGGATCGAAGCTCGCGACGGACAGCAAAGAGGTGACGAGACAATCGCATTAGTGAACCGCATCCCGTGCTCCTCGAACCAGAAGCGCGTGCGCGGCATGGCCGCCATGGTCCCCTGAAACTGATCGTCGGTAACGATGAAGAGAATGTTGGGAGGGCGTTCGGCCTTCTCCCGAGGCTGCTCGTCCGAGCTCTCGGGTTGGGTGCACGAAGTCACAACCAACAGGAAGATGAGCGTGAAGAACCCAAATATGCGAATCCTGGGTGACGGTCCCAGATCGGTGCCGTTTCTCATCGAGAGCGACCATAACCGGTGGCCAGGCTAGGGTTTCCTCGTCAAACAAGCCCAGACGGTGCCGGCGAATTCTCGCTTTGCAACGCGCCGGGACGTGGACACTTTCGAAATAGTCGGAGGCAGGAGGACCTGCGTGGGTTTCGAGGTATCGCGACGGACGTTCCTAAAGGGTGCGGTCATCGCAGCAGCCGGTTTCAACGCGTCGTGTGACGTCTCGGCACGAGATCCGGTTCCCACGGATCCGACCCCCCGCGGTGACGTACTCGCCCTACCCCGGGGATTTCGCCAACGGGTCCTTAGTCGTCGCGGCCAGCCGTTGCCGCGCGCCGGAAGTGTCGCGGGTAAGCACGACGGCATGACCGCTTTCGCCTATAAGGGAGACACACTCTTGGTGCGGAATCACGAACAGCTACCCGACGCCGATTTCCCAGTCCGCGGCCAGAATCCCTTCGACGCAGACGACGCGGGCGGAGTGACTGCGGTCGTCGTTTCCGCGGACCGCGAACCCATCCGCGAGTTCACACTGTTGTCTGGTACTCGACGCAACTGCGCCGGGGGCTCGACACCTTGGGGAACCTGGCTCACGTGTGAGGAGATCCGCGAAGACAACCACGGCTTCGTTTTCGAGGTCTTGCCGGAAGCCGGGGAAAACGATCTCTCGAAGCTTCCAATCCGATCCATGGGTCAGTTCAGACATGAAGCGGTCGGAGTCGATCCGCGCACCGGCATCGTCTACCTTACCGAAGATGCTCCTCCTCGTAGCTTCGTCTATCGGTTCTTGCCGTCCAACCTGGCCGGTCGCCCCGGTGCGCTGCAAGAGGGGGGTCGTCTTCAAGCGATGCGCCTCGAGAGCGACATCGTTGGCGAGGCTCCCACTCAAGTGGGGACGCAGGTGAAGGTGGGGTGGGTCGATGTCGACGTCACCGCGGCTCCCGAATCGGCCGCCGACCGTGGCGCGGTCCCGTTTCACAAGCTGGAAGGCGCGCTCCATGCGGACGGCCTTTTCTGGTTTCCAGACACAGATGGAGGGGCGCACGCGCTGGGTCAGATCTTTCGCTACTCACCAGAGGACGAAACTCTTGAGCTGTTCTTCGAAGCCCAGCATGAAGATGAGATGCAGAAACCCGACAATCTCGCTATGACGCCCTGGGGAGACCTTTGGTTCGTCGAGGACGGCAAGGGCTTCGACCGGGTCATGGGCCTCACGCCGGCGGGAGCAGCATACGAGTTTGCGCGCAACCAACTGAACGAATCAGAACTATCGGGACCATGCTTTTCGCCGGATGGTCGGACGTTCTTCGTCAACATCTACGATCCCGGAATAACCGTCGCGGTCTGGGGTCCGTTCGAACGATGGAGCGCCAATACTGCTACCGCGTATCATGGGCCCGCTGGCCACCAGGTTATTGGCCCGCCAAGACGCAAGGAGTATGTGTGAGCACCCCCAACGTTTTCATGCTGTTCGTCGACTCCTTGCGAGCCGACGTCGTGGTCGGAGACCATGTCTCCACACCCAACTTCGACGCTCACGCCGCTCGAGGTGCCTCCTTCCAACAGTGCGTGTGCACCGCCACCACCACCACGCCCTCGTTCTCCTCGATCCTGACGGGCTGCTACCCACCGAAGCACGGCGTCAGGGGTCTTCAGGGTTACCGCTTGTCAAACGGGGTTCCCACGATCGCCGAGGTCTTCGGCCGGGCCGGTTATCGCACTTTTGCCGAGGTGACCGGCCCATTGTTGCCCGAAACGGGAGTGCTGCGGGGCTTCGACGAGGTTCACCACCGGCAGGACTACCGTGCCCCCTTCTTCGGTTGGACCGACGAGGTCCTCGAGCGCATGTCCAAGTATCCGGAGCCCTGGCTGATGCTGCTCCATATATGGGAGGTACACAGACCCTTCCGTCCGCCCCCCGATTACGTGAAGACCTGGGATCGGGCCGGATACGAGGCCGTAGTGCACGCAAGCGACGAGCGACTGGGTCCGATATTCGAGGCCCTGGGCGAGAACACCGTCGCCGTGCTGTCGGGGGACCACGGAGAGGAGTTTCCCGACTCCCCCGCCGAGGTGTTGGTCAACCGGATAAGCCGCAAGGCCAGGAAGGTGCTCAAACCCAAGAACTGGTTCCCCTACCTCGATCGCAAGCTCTCTTCGCAGGCCGTTGGACATGGCTTTGCGCTCCACGAGCACCTCATCAGGGTCCCCCTCATCATCTCCGGCCCCGGCATCTCGGCGGCGACCATCACCGACCAGGTCAGGCACGTGGACCTCGCTCCGACGCTTGCCGATATCGCCGGAATTCCTGGGCCCGAGGGAATCGACGGTCGCAGCGTGCGTCCTCTCATGGAGAACCGCTCGCTGCCCGAGGAGCCGGCGTACATGGAGGCCGTTGGAGTCAAGCTCGAGGGCAAGCGAATCGTGGGAGCCCGTAAACCGGACTGGAAACTACTGAAGCCCGGCGGTGGCAAGCCGGCCCTCTACAAGCTCAATGGGGGCGCAGCCGGCGACGGGGGCCCGGACGAGAAGCACAACCTCTACTCCCGATACCCGGAGATCGCCAGCGAACTCGAGAGGTACATAGAAGAGGTCTCCGCCGGAACCGTCGCGGGGTCGGGCATGAGCAAGGACGAAGAGGCCGTGGTCGAGAAGCACCTCCACGACCTCGGCTACCTGTAGGACCCCCACGATGGTCAGAGACTGCTAGGTCGTCGGTGGGTAGCCCATCAACTTCATGGTCGACTCGATAAAGGGCAGGATTGACTCGATCTCCTCAGGATTCTCCTTCCGCCATTTCCCCTGCTCTGGAGGCGTCACGACATTTATGGGAGTGGTCGTCGCGGCCTCGGCCCTCCGCCTGACGCCGTCCTCGTACGGAAGATCCAGAGCCTCCATCACACGACCGATCACTTCAACGGGCCGGTCGACGAGATCCTCGTAGCGAATCCCTACCCAGCGTTCGCGATCGATTTCTCGAGCTACGGCAAGCGCCTGCTCGTTGCTGATCGCCCACTGGTTTGCGCATACGACCTCTAGAGGACCCGCAGCGTCGTTGTGCCACCCGGGGTAGAGGACGAACTTCCACCACGCCGGGTCGACCGTTGGAATCGAATGGGGCTCGGGGAGTCGGTACGTTCGGTAACGGGGCGTTCGCCATGCATTGATCAGAGAGTTCACGTTGTCGCGGCCGTCACGCCGCAGGTATACGTAGCGCGCGTCTGGAAACAAAGCCTCAAGGAAGCCGACGCGCAATGCATTGCGGGGCGTCTTGTCGATGAAGCGATGCTTTGATCCCGCAATCAGGGCGAACTGCCGGCGGATGTAGGTGGCGGCCTCGTCGGTCAGATCGGACGACTTCAGCACGTTCGAACCCCAATCCCTCAGGGCGGGGTGATAGTAGGCCTCCCAAACCTCGTGGGCCTCGCCCGGCCAATGGGTGAGACGGCTCGAGGATCGCAGAATTGCGAACAAGAGGGAGGTGCCCGAGCGCGGTGCCCCGATGACGAACACTGGGCGATCCAACCGTGCACCTCGAAGCAGCACCGGCGCGTGCGCTGCCTGCCTAACACGTAACAGGGCGCGCTTGGCTCGCCACCGGGGGCCCGGTTCGAACGTGGTCCTCAGGCTCTTTTGAATCTCCCTTCGGGACTGAATCCCGCTCACGTCACTGATGTTCCGCGGTCGCGTCCGCCATCGCCGTCCGTCCTTCACGTTGCCGCCAGGGCCACACCGACGCGGGCAACTCTGTGGCCCCAGCCATCGCGATAGCCAACAACAATGACACCGTAAGGGTGTAAATCGGTTCGACATAAAGACTGAGAATCGCAGCGTGCGCGGCAACGCTGAGCACCGCTGCGGCTACGAGGGTTCCGAAAAGGCGCTCGCGCCCCTCCGTTGAAGAGGCGGTTGCGCGAGCAT
>JBOGWV010000096.1:0-4946 GCA_050693975.1 Actinomycetota bacterium | reverse complement strand
TCGGCGAGCACCGAGGTGACCCACCGGTCGGCGATGCCGCAGGGCACGATCCCCTCGAACATCGTGAGATCGGTCGAGACGTTGAAGGCGAAGCCGTGCATGGTAATACCCCGGGTGATCTTCACGCCAATGGCGCCGATCTTGTTGGTGCCGACCCACACCCCCGTGTGCTCGTCGTCACGATGAGCCTCGACGCCGAGGTCGGCAGCGACCGCGATCACGACGTCTTCGAGACGCCGCAGATAGCCGAGGACGTCGTAATGCTCTCCGAGCGCCATGATCGGGTAGCCGACCAACTGGCCGGGACCGTGATAGGTCGCGCGACCGCCGCGATCGACATTGAACAGCGAGATCCCGCGGGCGCTGCGCTGCGGCTCCTTGTATACGAGGTCGTCCTCGAGCGTCCGGCGACCAAGTGTGTAGGTGGGTGGATGCTCGAGAAACATGGCCGAGTCGCCGCGGTCTCCGTCAAGCCTGGCGAGGAACAATTCGCGTTGCGCCTCCCAGGCATCGCCGTAATCAACGCGACCGAGCCACGATGCCGTCAGCATCTGCGCTTGATCCTGCCCTTGCGTTGTCACAGGGTTGTCACCGCCCCCCACGCTCCAGTCATGCGGCACTCTTGATTACAGATACTGCTGCAACTCCGAGGAGAAGTCAGTCGTCTCGATGCGCTCCTTGAGGCGCGCGAGGAACTGCGCAGCCTCCGCCCCGTCGACGGCACGGTGGTCCCACGACATATCGAGAATCCCCATGTGGCGAATTGCGATCTGATCGTCCTCGGTCGCGACCACCTGCTTGCCGATGGCCTCGAAAGCGAGGATCGCCGTCTGGCCCCTGGGGATGATCGGCACCGAGAAGATCGAGCCGAAGGGGCCGGGATTCGTGATGCTGAAGGTTCCACCGGAGAGATCGTCGGGCGATAGCTTCTTGGACCGCGCCCGTGTCGCGACGTCGTAGACGCCCCGCGCAAGTCCGACGAGGTTCTTCTCGTCGGCGCCTTTGATCACCGGCACGATGAGACCGCCGCCCTCGAGGGCGACCGCGATGCCCAGATTGACGTAGTGCTTGTGAATGTTGCCGCCCTGATCGGCGTCGTATGTGGAGTTGATCATCGGCAACTCGAGAAGCGTGTCGCATAACATCTTGGCGAGGAACGGCATGTAGGTGAGACCAAAGCCCTCCCGAGCCTTGAACTCATCCTTCGCCTGCGCCCGCAGCTTGGCGACGCTGCTCAAATCAACCTCGACGGCGTTCCAAGCGCGCGCGACCTCGCGGGAGCTTGCGACCATGTGCTCGGCCGTGCGCCGCCGAATGTTGGTCCAAGGCACGAGTTCCTCGCGCTCGCCCGGCGCGGCGGGGGCCTCTCGCGCGGCCGGCGCCGCGGGCTTCTCTTTCGCAGCGGGGGCCTCCTTGGGTGCCGGGGCCTCTTCGGCCTGCTCCGTCGCCTTGGCGGCCGGTTGAGACTTGCGCTGCTCGACTAACTTCAGCACGTCCTGTTTGCGTATCCGCCCGCCGGTGCCGGTCCCGCCCACCTCCTCGAGGTCAACTCCGTGCTCGTCGGCCAAACGGCGAACCAGAGGCGAGATGATGCCGCGCTTGGAAGTGTCGCCGGACTCGGGGGCCTTGGCGGGAGCCGAATCGTCCTTGGACGCGACCTCTTCCTCCGCCTTGTCGCCGGACTCCTCTACAGAGGGAGAGGCAGCCTTTTCGCCCTCGGCCTCTGCCGCGGGCTCCTCGGGCTTCTCTCCCTCGGGCGCGGTCGCTTCCTGCTCTTTCGGGGTCTCGTCGGCGGTCGGCTCTCCGCCGGAGTCGTCCGAAGCGGCGGCCTCACCCTCGCCGACCACCGCTATCGCGGTCCCCACCTGAACCGTCTCGCCCTCTTGAACCAGAATCTTCTGGATGGTGCCAGCCGCGGAGGAGGGCACCTCGGAGTCGACCTTGTCGGTGGACACCTCGACGAGAAGCTCGTCCTCCGCGACGGAGTCGCCCTCCTGCTTGAGCCACTTGGTGATCGTTCCCTCGACGACCGACTCGCCGAGTTGCGGCATCTTGATCTCAGTAGCCATCCGGCTGCGAACCCTCCTCTGGGACAGGACCTTGGTCCCTGAGAGTACCGCTCGCCCGCCGCGGTTCGCTCTTGCGGTCCGGCCGAGCCCGCCCCGCGTTTCTCTCTCAGCAGCGCACGATGCGCATGAAGTCGGTGCGTCCGGCCCTGGGCCCTGGGCTGCCCGCCACCACTGCGACCAGCCCGTCGGCCTGGACCAGGCCGGCCGAGCGCGCCACCTCGACCGCTCGATCGGTCTCGTCTCGCATATCGCGGGCCTCGGGAAGATCGGGCGTCGCGAGCGGAAGCACACCCCAACTAAGGGCCATGGCACCAAGGGTCTGATCGCGCGACGAGATGCCGATGATCGGCATGCTGGGTCGAAAGGCCGCCACCCGTCGAGCCGTCGAACCGGTACGCGTGGGACAGAGGATGGCCTGAACACCGAGGTCCTCTGCGGCCGCGACTCCTGCGTGCGCCACCGCCCAGGAAACGCGATCGTCTTCCCTCTGCCGAGTGGCTGGTTCGGCATGGGCACGCGTCTGCTGCTCTGCCGCCAGCGCGATGCCGGCCATGGTCTCAACCGATTCCACTGGGTAGTCTCCGACGGCGGTTTCCTCGGACAGCATCAGAGCATCGGTGCCATCGAGCACTGCGTTCGCTACATCGGTGACCTCGGCGCGCGTTGGAAGCTGAGTGCGAGTCATCGATTCGAGCATCTGAGTCGCCGTGATCACCGGTATCCCCTGGAGGTTGCAGAGGCGAATGATCTCCTTCTGCAGCATCGGCACCTGTCGCAGCGGCGTCTGAATGCCGAGGTCGCCGCGCGCCACCATCACGGCGTCGGACTCGTTCACGATGCCCTCGAGGTTGTCGAGCGAGGAGCGCGTCTCGATCTTGGCCACGAGAAGGGGTCGCGGCCCTCGCTTGGGCAGCGCCGCGCGAGCGCGGAGCAGGTCATCAGCGTCGCGAATGAACGACAGGCCGATGTAGTTGGCCTTGATCTTCAGCGCCACCTCGGCGGCCACCCGGTCCTCCTCGGTGAAGGCCTGGACGTGGCGCTCTGCCGACGGAACGTGCATCCCCTTCCGCGAGCGCAGAACCCCGCCCCTCAGTATTTCGGTAGCGACCTTGCCGCCGGCGTTGGACTCGACTCGCAGAACGATCTCGCCGTCGGCGAGGTAGATCTCCTCGCCAAGGTGCACCATCTCCGAAAGGCTCTTCACGGTCGTCGAGACTCGGCCGTCGTCCCCCTCGACCTCCTCGTCGGTCAGTTCGAACGGACGGCCCGCGTGCAACTCGACCTCGTCTCCCGCGATGGGGCCGGTGCGCATCTTGGGACCCGGCAGGTCTACGAGCAGTCCGACCGAACGATCGTGAGTCGCGGCGGCCGCGCGCACGGACGCGGCCGTCTTGGCGTGGTTCTCCGGCGTTTCATGGGCGAAGTTCAAACGAGCCACGTCCACGCCCGCGCGGAAGAGGAGCTCGAGTTTTTCGGGAGCTCTCGTCGCGGGACCGATGGTGGCCACGATCTTCGTTCTTCGCATGCTCAGCCTTCCAGCAGTTCGTTGAAGTCCACGGTCTCGTCGGCGGGCGGAAGCTCGACGTCGATTTCCTCGCCGAAGTCACTGAACTCGAGCTCCACGTTCTGGATCGTCTCCCCCTCTCCTCCCGCCGCCGGGTCGAGCTCGATGCTCCACTCGTACGACATGCGGCGCACGAAATCATTCTCGTCCACCCAGACGCTCGCCGGGGCCCGCTCGATGCCGAGCTCTTCGATGATCGTGTCGTACGTGGCCTCGAGCTTTGCCGGCGCCTCCGACTTGGCCTCGCGATAGTCGATCGTGAGGTCGTAACGGGTCGTGGGGAAACCATCGACGTCCTCATCGCCGCCCTCGGTCACGTCGGTGGCGCCGTTGAGATAGGAGAGCACCTGCGATGGATCGTTCTGTCCGAGCTGCCCGAGCCGGCCGGTGGAGCCGGATAGTTCCTCCGTGTCGAACTTGACCCACCCCTCTAGCTGCGGGGAGAGCTGCGACAGAAACGGCAGGTTCATGTAATAGGTGGAGCCGTCAAACACGATCTCGCCCCGGCCCTGCTCTCCGAGAGGAGCGCCCGTTGCGCTCGGTAACTCGGAGAAATCGAAGTTGGCTCTCCCCTGCAGGCGCGCGTAATCGAAATCACCCTCGCCAGTGATGGTGATGCTCTGGTCGCCTCCGGTCGTCTCGCCGGTGATGACCACGTGCGCGCTTCCCTCCTGAATCGTCTTGCGCGCCGCGGAATCGACCGCCTCGGATGGCGATGAGCAACCCGTCGCAGTGGCGAGCACCACCGCGAGCAGGGTGAAACGGGCCGTCACGGAGCGCCCGACAACTCGGAGATGTCGACGACCTCCTTGGAAGGTGGAGCCTGAACGTCGACCTCGACTCCGAAATCGAAGTACTCGATGGTGGTGGCCTGCGCTATCTGCTGGCCCCCCTGCTCGATCTCGACCTCGAAGCTCAGCCTGCGTACTAGGTCATCGCCGTCGACCCACACATCGGTGGGGATGGTCTTCAAGCCCGTGAGGTCCATGACCGACTTGTAGGACGCTCGCAGCTCCTCGGGCCCGTTGGCCGCAAGATCGGCAAGATTCGTGGTGAATCTGTAGTGAGTCGTGTCCACGTCCCGAACGCTCTTGGTTCCGACTTCCTCAACATCCGAAGTCTCGGTGAGATAGGCGAGCTGGCTGGCGCCGTTCTGTCGCAATGCCTCGACGTCGAAGCCGAGTTGTTGGCCGGCTTGCGCGAGGTCGATGCTCAGCCACTTTGCGTTGGCGGGCGCGCCCGGAAGTGCGCCGGCCTCCATATAGGCGACCGACCCCTTGGTGAGGAGGTCGACCTCCTGCGCGGGTTGGCCG
>JBOGWV010000095.1:0-9780 GCA_050693975.1 Actinomycetota bacterium | reverse complement strand
CCCAGCCCGAGACGATCCCCGAGCTCTCCGCCCAAAACCTCGAGCAGTCCGGCCAGGCCGGCCGCCCCCGTTTCGCCGGCGACCAACTCCTCGCCGGCAAGGAGACGCATGCCCTCCTCGGCCCGCTCGTCCCCCACCGCCAGGTAGACGTCGTAGCCGCGCGACACGTAGGGCCAGGCCACCGCCGAAGGTGTTCCGCAGTTGAGCCCCGCCATGATCGAGTCGTGTGGGCCGGGGATGGTGACGATCTCCCCGGCCTCCATCGAGGCGAGTATGCAGGCCGCGTGATCCGGTTCGACGCCGATCATCGTGGGAGCGGCGGCGCGTGAGCGGTTGTGGCGCGCGGCTGCAGCGGCAAGCGCCCCCACCCCCATCTGGATGAAGACGACGTCGGGCGAGGTGTCGAGCTGCGAGTCGAGCTCGTTGAAGATCGTCGAGTAACCCTCGATCACCCAGCGCGGAACGTCCCGATAGCCGTCCCACGAGGTGTCGGAGATCACCAGACATTCGTCGCTCGCGGTCTTCGCCGAGCGAGCGACCGCGTCCTCGTAGGTACCGTCCACTACCTCGCACGTGGCTCCTTCGGAGCGGATTCCCTCGATGCGAGCTTCCGCGGTCCCCGCCGGGACGAAGATGCTCGCGCCCAGCCCCAGGAGCTTCGCCATCCTGGCGACCGCTCTTCCGTGATTGCCATCGGTGGCGGCGGCGAGACTGAAGCGACCCTGCAATCGTTCCCTGAGATCACCCAGCCCGGTCCAGTCGCCGAACCCTCCGATCTTCTCCTCGAGCGCACGGAAGGTTCCCCAGGAGGCTCCGAGGATCTTGAACGAGGGCAGACCCAGGCGACTCGACTCGTCCTTCACCAGCACCCGGCCGAGCCCGAGCCGTTGCGCGATCCGCGCCGCATCGACCACCGCCGAGACTTCGTAACCGGGAAGCCTGCGATGGAAGGACAGCGGATCGCCCTCGGGCGGATCCAGGGTCGAGATCTGGTGGTTGAGGAAGAAGCGACTCATGTCGCCCCCCTAGCGGCTGCGGGATGGCCCCCCGACGGCCCGCGGGCAAGAAACCGGCCCCGTCCCGCGCGGCCCCGCGGCTCCCCGTCTTTGGCGACCAGCTCGCCGCGCGCGTACACCAGCCGGGGCCAACCGGTTACGACCACGTCCTCGTAGATGCCGTAGCCGACCCTCGAGTGAAGTCGCTCGGGCAGCAACGGTCTTTCGGCGGTCGGATCGAATACGACCACGTCGGCGTCGGCCCCCTCTTCGATCGATCCCTTCATGGGATGGAGGCCGAATATCTGCGCCGGAGTCGTGCAGCAGAGCTCCACCCACCGCTCGAGGGACATTTCACCGGCGACGACGCGCTGGTAGATCAACGACAGTCTCGTCTCGATGCCGGGGAGCCCGCCCGGAATCTGAGTGAAGTCACTCCACCCGCCCCCCGCGAGGCCCGCGTCCTTGGACGCCTGCTCGAAGGGACAATGATCGGTCGACACCACCTGCAGGGCTCCGTTCACCAAGCCCTCCCACAGCTCCTCCTGGTGCCATCGATCGCGCAACGGAGGGGCGCAGACGTAGCGCGCGGCGACCTCGGGGAGGCCCTCGTATCGATCGGCCGAGAGATAGAGGTACTGGGGACAGGTCTCCGCGAACACCTTCAGGCCGCGCTCCCTGGCCTTGCGGACCTGCTCGAGTGCGGGGGCCGAGGAGAGGTGAACGATGTAGACCGCCGCCCCGGTGTCCTCCGCCATTCGGACGGCCCGCTCGACCGCGCTCGCCTCCGCGTCCGGAGGTCGGGACCACGCATGCCACTTTGGTTGCGAGTGCCCAACGCCCAGCGCCTCGCTGCGGAGCTTGGCGACCGTGGCGTCGTCCTCGCAATGGAGGCAGATGAGCGAGCCCTGCTTCTCCGCGGCGACCATCATCTTTCGGATGACCTCGTCGGAGACCATGAGCCGGTCGGGATAGGTCATGTAGAGCTTGAAGGACGTGATCCCCGACTGCGCCATCTCGGCCACGATGTCGTCGGCCGGACGGTCGAGCTCGGTGACGGACATGTGGAAGGCGTAGTCGATCAACGCCTTCCCCTCCGCCTTCGCACTCCAGTTGGCGAGGCCGGTAGCTACGGACTCGCCGCGGTAGGCGGTTGCGAAATCCACGATGGTCGTGGTGCCCCCGCATGCGGCGGCGGTCGTCCCTGAGGTGAAGTCGTCGGCCGAAGCCGTGACGCCCACGTCCATGTCGAGATGCGTATGGACGTCGACGGCGCCGGGGATCACGTAGCAACCGGAGGCGTCGACGGTCTCGTCGGCGACGATGCCATCGAGATCGCCCACCATCGAGATCGTGTCGTGCTCCAGCAGGACGTCCGCCCTCCGGCGGCCCTTGGCGGTCACGACCTCTCCCCCGCTGATCAGCGTGCTCACGGCCCCAGTCTCGCCCACCGGAGCCGAGTCAACAAACTGTTGAAAGCCCTGCTCCCGGCCCTTACGATGCCTCGATGTGGGTGAATCCGTGAGCCACAGCGCCGGGGTCTGGTCCGAGGTGCCCATCCTGGTCGTGGCCTTGGGAGGAAACGCGATCACTCGCCCCGGGGACGAGCAGTCGGTCGGCGCCCAGTTCCGGCGCACTCGGGAGACGGTCGACCACCTGCTTCCGATCATCGAGTCCGGGATCTACCGGCTGGTGATCACGCACGGAAATGGGCCCCAGATCGGCAACATCCTGCTTCGCTCCGACATCGCGACCGAAGCGGGCGAGCTCCCCCCTCTCCCGATCGACTCCGCGGTGGCCGACACCCAGGGAGCGATGGGCTACATGATCCAGCAATGCCTCTCCAACGCGCTTTGGGAGTCGGGGAGCCGGCTCCCGGTCGCGACGATTGTGACCCAGGTGCTCGTCGACGAAGAGGATCCCGCCTTCCAGAAGCCGACCAAGCCGATCGGCCGCACTTATCCATCGGATCAGCTCGCAGGGCTAATGCGACACGGCTGGGTCATGACTCAGCAAGAGGGAGGGTGGCGCCGCGTCGTGGCCTCTCCGGTCCCCACCGAAATCGTTGAGGAAGACATCATCGAGGCGGTGCTCGGTCAGGGAGTGATCGTGATCGCGTGCGGGGGTGGCGGCGTGCCGGTCATAGCCGCCGAGGGAGGTTCGTTGAGAGGGGTCGAGGCCGTGATCGACAAGGACCTCGCGACCGCCCTGCTGGCGACGAATATCGGCGCTCATACCCTCGCAATCCTGACCGGCGTCGACAACGTCGCCCTCAACTATGGCGCCTCGGAGCAGTCGGCGTTGGACGAGGTGGACGTCGAGGACCTCCGTCGCTACGCGGCTGAGGGACAGTTCCCGCCCGGGTCCATGGGTCCGAAGATCGATGCGGTGATTGGGTTCGTCGAGCGCGGCGGGCAGCGGGCGATCATCACCAGCGAGAAGCTGCTCGCCGACGCGCTCGAGGGCCGGGCCGGAACCCAGGTTGTGGGCCGCGCGCTCTCGGCGGAGACGAGCTAAACGTGGAGGTTCACCGCCCGGGAAGCCTTACCGAAGCACTCGACATCCGGGCCGAGTACCCCGGCGCGACCCCGATCTGCGGCGGTACGGACCTGATGGTCGAGCTCAACTTCGACCGCGCCAGACCCGAGATCCTCATCGACCTGACGACCTGCGCCGAGTTGGAGCAGTGGTCCCGATCCGACGGGATGATCCGGATAGGCGCGGCGGTCACCTACACGACCCTGATCGGCGAGCTGGCCACGCTTCAGCCGGGGCTGGCCATCGCGTCTCGCACCGTCGGGTCACCGCAGATTCGCAACCGCGGAACCCTCGGAGGAAACCTCGGCACCGCCTCTCCCGCCGGCGACGGAGTACCTCCGCTGGTGGCGGTGGGGGCCGAGGTCGAGCTTGCGTCGAATGCGGGAACGCGCTTGATGCCGGTAACCGAATTCATCACCGGGGTGAAGGAGCACGCGCTCCGTGACGATGAGCTGATCGCCGCGGTCCACGTTCCGATCGCGCGCGGACCGCAACAGTTCTCGAAGATCGGGACCCGTAACGCGATGGTGATCGCGGTGGCCACCTTCGCCCTCGCCTTCGATCTCGAGGCTCGTACGGTGGGCGCCGCCCTCGGGTCGTCTTCGCCCCGGCCCCTGAGGGCGAACGACGCCGAGGCGTTCGCGGAAGCGGAGCTCGATTGGGAACGGCGGACTCGATTGCCCGAGGGCGTTGCCGAACGCTTCGGTGAGTTGGTCGCCGTGGTCGCGTCTCCGATCGACGATGCGCGCGGCACCGCGGCCTACCGAAGGCATTCATTGAAGGTCATGGCCATGCGAACGCTCAACTGGGCGTGGGAGGAAGCGAGATCGTGAGGCTCAGCCTGCGCGTCAATGGGGAAGCGCATCTGGTCGAGGAGGCCTGGGAGGGCGAGAGCCTTCTCTACGTGCTGCGCGAACGCCTCGCGCTGCCGGGGGCCAAGAACGCCTGCGAACAAGGGGAGTGCGGATCCTGCTCGGTCTACATGGACGGAGAGTTGGTGTGCGCGTGCCTTGTGCTTGCGGCGCAAGCGGAGGGCAGGGAGATCGTCACGGTCGAGGGGCTCACCGGTGACGACAAGGACCTCCATCCGGTGCAGGCCGCGTTCCTCGAAGCGGGCGCCGTCCAGTGTGGCTTCTGCATCCCGGGACTCATCCTCGCCACGCACGAGCTCCTCAGCCGCCGCCCCAATCCCAGTGAGGCCGAGGTGCGCGAGGCTCTCGCCGGAAACCTCTGCCGCTGCACCGGCTACGCCAAGATCCTCGATGCCGTGGCGCTCGCGGAACGCAAGCTGGCCGGTCGTTCGGCGTGACTGCGCTGATCCTCGCCGGGTGCGCGATTGCCACCGTCGACGGTGCGGACACCACTCATGCCAGTGGCCACGTGATCATCGAGGGCAACCGCATCACCTCGGTTGGCTCCGGGAAGGGCTCCGCCACCAACGGGGCGAGGACCATCGACTGCCGTGGGCTACTCGCGACCCCTGGCCTGGTCAACACCCACCACCATCTCTATCAATGGCTCACTCGCGGACTGGCCCAGCAAGCCACCTTGTTCGAGTGGCTCGCCGAGCTCTACCCTCGCTGGGCACTGATCGACGACGACATGCAGGACGCCGCCGCGCGCGCCGGCATCGCCGCCCTCCTTGCGTCGGGGTGCACGACCTCTACCGACCATCACTACGTCTTTCCGCGCGGCGCCGGCGACCTGATCGGGATCGAGATCGCCGCGGCCACGGATCTCGGCGTTCGCTTCCATCCCTGCAGGGGATCCATGGACCTCAGCATCAAAGACGGAGGGCTGCCACCCGACTCCGTGGTCGAGGACACCGAGCGTGCGCTGGCCGAGACCGAGGCGGCCATCGACCGCCACCACGACGCCTCCTTCGATTCGATGCTACGCATCGCAGTCGCGCCTTGCTCCCCGTTCTCCGTAACCGGCGAGTTGATGGGCGAGGCCGCGACGCTGGCTCGACGTAGGGGCGTGAGATTGCACACTCATCTCGCCGAGACGATCGAGGAGGAGGAGTACTGCCTCGCGCACTTCGGCGCGCGGCCGCTCGACTACCTCGACTCACTCGGTTGGCTCGGCGAGGACGTCTGGCTCGCACACTGCATCCATCTCTCCGACGCCGACGTAGCTCGCTTCGGCGCGACCGAGACAGGTGTCGCACACTGCCCCACATCGAACGCCCGGCTGGGCGCGGGCATCGCGCCCGTCGTCTCACTCGTCGCCGCGGGAGCGCCGGTCGGACTGGGCGTCGACGGTGCGGCATCGAACGAAGGTGGGCATCTGTCATGCGAGCCCCGCGCCGCCCTCCAACTCGCCCGGCTCAACGGTGGGCCCTCGGCACTGAGCCCGTCCGACGCGCTCCGGCTCGCAACCATCGGTGGTGCCCGGTGCCTGGGACGAGGCGACGAGATCGGCTCCCTCGAGGCCGGCAAGCTCGCGGACGTCACGCTCTGGAAGGTGGACGGACTCGAGGATGCAGGCATCCAAGACAAGGTGGCTTCACTCGTCCTGGGCACGCCGCGGCAGGCTCACCACGTGATCGTGGACGGCCGCATGGTCGTCGACTCGGGCGAGCTGAAGACCGCGGACCGGGACTCGCTGGCCTCCTCGCTCACCAAGCAGGCGAGTCGTCTGGCGGAGGCATTGCAGTGAACGCGCCCATCGACACCAAGACGCGTCCCGAAGCCCCTCCGCTCACCGGGGGCGGGATCGGAGAAAGCGCGGTTCGGCCCGACGGCATCCCGAAGGTCACCGGCGAGTTCGCCTACTCATCGGATCTCTGGGTCGAGGGGATGTTGTGGGGCGCAACGGTCAGGAGCCCCCATCCCCGCGCCCGAATCGTCTCGACCGACATCGCCAAAGCGCTGGCGATCCCCGGTGTGTGGGCGGTACTGACCCACGAAGACGTGCCCGGGCGCAAGACCTATGGGCTCGAGTTTCCCGACCAGCCGGTCCTCGCATGGGACCAGGTGCGCTACCAGGGCGAGGCCGTCGCCCTCGTCGCTGCCGAGCATCCGGAGATCGCCCGCCGTGCCGCCGCCGAGGTTGACATCGTCTACGAGGAACTCGATGCAGTGACCGATCCCGAGGCCGCGCTCGACGATGGGGCCGCCGTCCTCCATGACGGGCCCCGGGGCAATCTGATCCGCCACGTCAAGATCAGGTCGGGCGACCAGGACGCGACCGCCGACGTCGTCGTCAGCGGTGACTACACGGTGGGCATGCAGGACCAGGCCTTCCTCGGCCCCGAATCGGGTCTCGCGGTCCCCGACTCCGACGGAGGCGTCGATCTCTACGTGGCAACCCAGTGGCTGCACGTGGACCTCGGCCAGCTCGCCGAGTCCCTAGGCCTGACCGAGGACCGCGTCCGTATCACCC
This sequence comes from Actinomycetota bacterium, assembly GCA_050693975.1. Classification (GTDB taxonomy): domain Bacteria; phylum Actinomycetota; class CADDZG01; order CADDZG01; family WHSQ01; genus WHSV01. The sequence goes on along the minus strand of JBOGWV010000095.1, from coordinate 2,860 downwards.
TCGCGGGGGTAGGCGGAGCGTTCGGTGCCCGCGAGGACCTGTCGATGCAGATCCACGCCTGCATGCTGGCGCTCCATACGAACCGGGCCGTCAAGATGATGTACTCGCGCGAGGAATCGTTCTTCGGACACGTCCACCGGCACCCGGCGCGGATGCATTACGAGCACGGCGCCACGAGGGACGGCGATCTCGTCTACGTCAAGGCGAAGATCGTTCTCGACGGAGGGGCCTACGCATCGTCGAGTCACGCGGTGGTCAGCAACGCTTCGTGCTTCGCGGCCGGGCCCTACGAGGTGCCCAACACAACCATCGACGGTTACGCCGTCTACACCAACAACCCACCCTGCGGCGCGATGCGCGGCTTCGGTGCCGTCCAGGCGTGTTTCGCGCACGAGTCGCAGATGGACAAGCTTGCTCAAGCGCTCTCCATGGATTCGGTCGATTTCAGGATCCGCAACGCGCTGACCACCGGCTCGAGGATCCCCACCGGTCAGGAGGTAAGAGGACCAGCGCCGGTCAAAGAGTTGCTCGAGTCGGTCAGGGCCATGTCGTTGCCGGCCGAGTCCTCGGCGGGCCCTCTCGACCTCACTCTCTATCCGGGTGGTGTCTCCAACACCACCCACGGCGAAGGTGTGAAGCGAGGCATCGGATACGGAGTCGGTTTCAAGAACGTCGGCTACTCGGAAGGGTTCGACGATTACTCGACCGTGCGCGTGAAGCTCTGGGCGGCGGCGGGGGAACCGATGGTCGAGGTACATTCCGCCGCGGTCGAAGTCGGACAGGGCATAACGACCGTCCAGCAACAGATCGCAAGGACCGAGCTGGGAGTGAGCCGGGTGGTGGTGCTGCCGGCGGACACCCAGGTGGGCTCGGCGGGTTCAACCTCGGCGTCCCGGCAGACCTGGATGACCGGCGGAGCCGTGCGCAAAGCGTGCGCCGCGCTTCGAACGCGCATCCTGTCGAGGGCCGGGGCCGTGCTCGATGAGGACCCCGCCCACCTCTCCCTCGCCGGAGGAAAGGTGGTCTCGGATTCACTAGGTGTGATCGCCGATCTCGGCGACCTGATCGGGGACGACGCCTTCGAGGAGACCTACGAGTATCACCACCGCAGGACGCACCCCCTCGATCCCGAGACCGGCCGTGGAGACGCCCATGTGTCCTTTGCGTTCTCCGCCCATCGCGCGGTATGCGACGTCGACGTCGAACTTGGACTGGTGAAGGTCGTCGAACTGGCCACCGCGCAAGACGTCGGGAAGGCGATCAACCCGCAGGCGGTGGAAGGTCAGATCGAGGGCGGTTCCGCGCAGGGCCTCGGCCTCGCGGTGATGGAGGAGCTCCTCCTCGAAGAGGGCAGGATCAGGAATCCCTCGTTCACCGATTACCTGATCCCGACGATTCTCGACATGCCGCCGGTGCAGATCGACGTGATGGAGCTCGGCGACCCCGACTCCGAATACGGGGTGAAGGGCGTCGGTGAACCTCCGACCATCTCGTCGACTCCCGCGATCATCGCCGCGCTACGTTGCGCCAGTGGCAGGTCGCTCACGCACATCCCGGTTAGACCCGACGATTTTCTCGACGGGCTCACCGAGACCACCGAGGACGCATGAACCGCCGCAGGCTCATCGCGGTGGCGCGCGGCGACGAAGCCCCCGACCTGGTGATCTCGGGGGCCAAGGTCTTCTCTTCGTTCACCAGGGAGTGGCTCGACGAGACCGTTACGGTCGCCGAGGGGCGAATCGCGGGCTTCGGCGAAACGCCTGCCACCGGTGGTGACGTCGAGAGGCACGAGGCTACGGGGATGTATCTCGTGCCCGGGTTCATCGACGCGCACGTTCACATCGAATCCTCGAAGCTGATGGTCGACGAGTTCGCCCGGGTGCTCCTGAAGCACGGCACGACCTCCATAGTCTGCGATCCGCACGAGATCGCCAACGTGCTCGGCACCGACGGGATTCACTGGCTCCTCGATATCTGCGAAGGCCTCCCTCTCGACGTGTGGGTCATGGCTTCGTCGTGCGTCCCGGCGTCGTCCTTCGAATCGCCGCGCCGGCCGTTCACAACCGGCGATCTCGAATCGATCCTCAACCGCCGGCATGCGCTCGGCATCGCCGAGATGATGAACTTCCCAGGGGTCATCTCGGGCGCGGACGACGAGATAGCCAAGCTCGAGATCGCGAGCGCCACGCACGTCGACGGCCACGCGCCGGGGGTGGTGAGCCACGAGCTCGACGCCTATATGGCCGCCGGCATCCGCTCCGACCACGAGGCGACGACCTACGAAGAGGCTCTCGAGAAGCGGCGGCGCGGGACGTGGGTGCTGCTGCGCGAGGCATCGAACGCGCGCAACCTGCTGGACCTCCTGCCGATGGTCAAGGAGCTCGGCGCGGAGAACTGCGCGTTCTGCACCGACGACAGGGAGCCTGACTTCCTCTACCGCGAGGGATCCATCAACCAGATGTGCAGGGTGTCGGTGGCCGCGGGTCTGGCCCCCGAGGATGCCCTGCTGATGGCCACGATCAACGGCGCCCGCTACCACGGGCTCAAGGATGCCGGCGTAATCGGGCCCGGATACAAGGCCGACCTCGTTCTACTCGGCGATCTCGAGTCGTTCCGGCCGGAGAAGGTATGGAAGGAGGGACGCCTCGTCGTCAGCGACGGCGAAACCACCGAAGTTTGGTCGGCCTCAACAGAACGGCAGAAACTCGAGGTTCCGCTGTGGGTCCGGCGCTCCGTGCGCAATGCCTCGATCGATGCCGCGGATCTGCGCATTCCCTGCGGGGGAAAAACGATACGCGTCATCGAGATCGTCGCCGGTCAGCTGTTGACGAACGAGGTGCACGCCGAGGCGCTCATCACC
>JBOGWV010000094.1:0-12970 GCA_050693975.1 Actinomycetota bacterium | reverse complement strand
CTGGCTCGTTGACGAGATGTACCGGCAGTATCAGGAGTCGCCCCAATCGGTGGGCGAGTCCTGGCGGGAGTTCTTCGAGGACTATCGACCACAACGGGGTGGACAGCCCAACGGCGAGCGGACCGCGTCGCCGGAAACCAGGGCTCCCGCACCCGATAGACCCGCGGCCCCCAAGGCCGAGCAGAAGCCGGTGGAGCAGGAGGTACCCGAGGATGCCGCCCCCCTGAGAGGCATCGCCGCGGTGATCGCAGAGAACATGGAGGCCTCGCTCGAGGTCCCGACCGCCACCTCGGTACGGACGATTCCCGCCAAGCTGCTGGAAGAGAATCGACGGACGATCAATCGTTACCTCGCGGCCAAGCGGGGCGGCAAGGTCAGCTTCACGCACATCATCGGATGGGCCATTCTCAAGGCGCTCGAAGCGCGCCCCGCCATGAAGGCGAGCTTCGCCGCGGTCAACGGCAAGCCTCACGTCATCGTGCCGAAGCACGTGAACTTCGGGCTGGCCGTCGATCTCGAGCGCGGCGGTCAGCGCGTTCTCATCGTGCCGAACATCAAGGAGGCCGACGAGCTCGATTTCGCAGGCTTCTGGAATGGCTATGAGGAGCTCATCCACAAGGTCAAGACCAACACCCTGTCGCCGGACGACTACTCCGGCACGACGATCACACTGACGAACCCCGGCACCGTCGGCACCACCCAGAGCGTGCCGCGGCTGGTCAAAGGTCAGGGCCTCATCGTTGGCACGGGCGCCATCACGTACCCGAGCGAATACGAGGCCTCCGATCCGAAGATGCTGGCACGAGTGGGAGTCAGCAAGCTCATCACCGTGACCTCGACCTACGATCACCGCGTCATTCAGGGGGCAGAGTCGGGGCAGTTCCTGGCGATGCTCCACGACCTCTTGCAGGGAGCCAACCGCTTCTACGACGAGCTCTTTGCGAGCCTCCAGATTCCCTACGAACCGGTCCGCTGGAGCCGCGACTTCGCCGCGTTCGAGGATGTCGACGCGACCCTCGAGAAGCAGAGCCGCGTCATCCGCCTCATCAACATGTACCGGGTGCGTGGCCATCAGCTCGCGGAGCTGAACCCGATCGGGTGGGAGGTACTGCAGCACCCGGAGCTCGATCTGAGCCACTACGGGCTCACCTTGTGGGATCTCGACCGCGAGTTCCTGACCGACGGCCTGCCGGGCCCCCGCAAGCAGACGCTCAGGAGCATCATCGACGCCTTGCGGGACGCCTATTGCCGCACCACCGGGGTCGAGTACATGCACATGGCCGAGCCCGAGGAGAAGCGCTGGATCCAAGAGCGCGTCGAGGGCCAGATCGAGGAGTTCTCCAAAGAAGAGAAGATCCACATCCTCGATCGCATCGGAGCGGCCGAGGCCTTCGAGCGCTTCCTGCACTCCAAGTACACGGGCAACAAGCGGTTCTCCCTCGAGGGAGCAGAGAGCACTATCCCGATGCTCGACACTCTGATCGAGCAGGCTGCCGACGACGAGCACCTCGAGGTTGTAATGGGCATGAGCCATCGCGGCAGGCTCAACGTGCTTGCCAACATCGTGGGCAAGGCCCCCGAGGAAATCTTCAAGGAGTTCGAGGGCGAGATCGATCCCGACACGGTCCAGGGCTCGGGCGATGTCAAATACCACCTCGGAATGACCGGGCGCTTCACGAGCCGGGCCGGCAACGACATCGCCGTCGTGCTCGCGTCGAATCCGAGTCACCTCGAGGCAGTCGATCCGGTCGTCGAGGGCATGACGCGCGCCAAACAGGATCTGCTCGGCGATGACTCGACGGGCAAGGTTCTGCCCTTGTTGCTCCACGGCGACGCCGCGTTCGCGGGCCAGGGAGTCGTGGCCGAAACCTTCAACATGAGCCAGCTCCCCGGATATCGCACCGGCGGGACGGTGCACCTCGTGGTGAACAACCTCATCGGCTTTACAACCGCGCCCCACGCCGGCCGCTCGACGACCTATGCCACGGACATCGCCAAGATGGTGCAGGCTCCGATCCTGCACGTGAACGGCGACGACCCAGAAGCGTGCGTGCGCGTCACCAGACTCGCTTACGAGTTCCGCAAGCGCTTCAAGAAGGACGTCGTCATCGACCTCATCTGCTACCGCAAGTACGGACACAACGAGGCCGACGAGCCCGCGTTCACGCAACCGCTGATGTACGCAAAGATCGACGACCGACGCAGCGTTCGCAAGCTCTACACCGAGCAATTGCTGAACGGCGGAGAGATCACCGTCGATGAGGCCGAGGAAGCGCTCGATCAGTTCCGCGACCGGCTCAAGACGGCGTTCGACGAGACCAAAGAGAGCAAGCATCCCGAACCCGTGGTGGCGCTGCCTCCCCAGGTCGTCGGTGTGCTCCCGCCCGTCGAAACGGGAGTGGACGAGGAGCGGGTAAGACACATTCACGGAGTGCTGACGAGCTTCCCGCAGGGCTTTGAGCCCCACCCCAAACTCAAGAAGATGATCGAGAAGCGCGGAGCGATACTCGACAAGGAAGCGATCGATTGGGCGCACGGCGAAGCGCTTGCGTTCGGGTCTCTTCTCATGGAGGGCATGGACGTGAGGTTGTCCGGACAGGATTCGCGGCGGGGCACCTTCAGCCAGCGCCACAGCGTCCTGGTGGACCACCGCACCGGCGAGGAGTACACGCCGCTCAACGATCTGTCGGGAAACCAGGCCCGCTACCGTTGCTTCGACTCCTTGCTCAGCGAGTATGCCGCCACCGGGTTCGAGTACGGGTACTCGGTCGCCAACGGAGATGCTCTCGTGTGCTGGGAAGCTCAGTTCGGTGACTTCGTCAACGGAGCCCAGATCGTCATCGACCAGTTCATCAGCTCGGGCGAGGACAAGTGGAATCAGGAGAGCGGGCTGGTGTTGTTGCTGCCACACGGCTTCGAAGGCCAGGGGCCCGAGCACTCGAGCGCCCGGCTCGAGCGCTTCCTCACCCAGTGCGCCGAGGACAACATGCAGGTCGCCCAGCCCACGACCCCGGCGCAGTACTTCCATCTCTTGCGGCGTCAGATGCACCGCACGATACGCAAGCCCCTGGTCGTTATGACGCCGAAGTCATTGCTGCGCAGCCCCGACGCGCGCAGCAAGCTCGACGACTTCACGACGGGCCACTTCCTCGAGATTCTGGACGACACGCGCCCCATCGACAAAGAGTCGGTAAAGCGAGTCGTGCTCTGCACCGGCAAGATCGGGTACACGCTGATGAATGAGCGCGATGCGCGAGAGAGCGACGTTGCGATCGTGCGCCTCGAGCAGCTCTATCCGTTCCCCAAGGAGCAGCTATACGAGATCCTCGACGGCTACCCGAATGCGAACGAGGTCATGTGGGTGCAAGAAGAGCCCGAGAACATGGGCGCGTGGTGGTTCGTTTATGGCAGCATCCGCGCCGACCTTTCGGAGAGGTTCTCACTCCGAAGAGCCGCGCGCGCCGAATCCGGAAGCCCCGCGACCGGCAGCCCGACCGTGCACGAGCAAGAGGGCGCCGAGCTGCTCGACAAGGGATTGAACTTCTAGCCCCCAATCTCGCCGGTGGGTCCGGTGACGGCGACTCGCAGACCGTTCACCGGCCGGCCCTGAGGGCACGCTCGAACGCGGCGTAGGCCTCTGCCCCGAAGAGCACGAAGCGCACTTCGGTGACTTCGGTGGTCGCCCCCAAGACTGCGCCGATGGCAACGCCGGCCGCTTCGTCGACCGGATAGCGGTAGACGCCCGTAGAGATTGCCGGGAAGGCAACCGTCCCCGCCCCCAGCTCGTCCGCAACGCGCAGCGACTGCGTATGGCAAGACGCCAGTAGGTGCGAGCGGTCCTCGGACTTTGCGTACGTGGGTCCGACCGTGTGAATCACCCACCTCGCGGGGAGGTCCCCTGCCGTGGTGCCTACCGCCGCCCCTGTGGGCAGACCATCCGGGTACTCGTCTTTGCGGATCTGCTCGCACTCCCGCTTGATCGAAGGACCGCCCGCGCGGTGGATGGCGCCATCCACCCCACCTCCGCCCATGAGCGTCGAGTTAGCCGCGTTGACCACCGCGTCGACCTGTTGCGTGGTGATGTCACCTTCCACGAGCACGATGTTTGGCATTGCCTAAGCGTAGTGCGTGGGACCCGCCTTCCCGGACCTCGACCGTGAGCCCTAACATGCATCCATGGCCGATCTGCAGCGCATCATCTCCGATCTCGACGAGGAGTTGCAGTCCCTCGACGGGTTGGTCGCGGGACTCGGCACCGACAGGTGGGACTCGCCGACTCCGGCCGAACCCTGGACTGTGCGAGACCAGATTTCCCACCTGGCCTTCTTCGACGACCAGGCGGTGCTCGCGATCATGAATCCCGAGGCCTTTGCTTCGTCGCTCGAGCAGATTGCGAGCAATGTCGGAGAGTTCATGAGTCGATCGGTCACTCGTGGTCGCTCGATGAGCTCCGCGGCGGTGCTGGGCTGGTGGCGCGACAGCCGCGCCGCAGTCCTGCAGGCCGCGTCGGAGCTCCCGGAAGGAGCGCGCATCCCCTGGTTCGGCCCACCGATGAAGCCGCCCTCCTTCGTGAGTGCCAGGCTCATGGAAACGTGGGCCCATGGACAGGACTGCGTTGACGCGCTGGGCATTACGAGGCAGCCGACCCACCGGCTGCGGCACGTAGCTCATATCGGGGTGCTAGCGCGCGGCTACGCGTACGTGGCGAACAACATGACTGCACCCGCCGAGCCCGTAAGAGTCGAGCTGACCGCGCCGTCCGGTGAGGTGTGGACGTGGAACGAAGGCGGTGGCGACAGCGTTGAGGGCACGGCGCTCGACTTCTGTCTCGTCGTGACGCGTCGAAGAGATGTTGCCGACACCGCTCTCCTATGTACGGGCGCGAGCGCGCGAGAGTGGATGTCGATCGCCCAAGCGTACGCGGGACCACCCGGCTCGGGTCGCAGGCCCGGCCAGTTCGCCGCGGGCACCAGATGACCAAGGTCATCGAGTGGTTCGGATTCGGCGCCGGGATCCTGTTGGTTCTGGCCGTCGCCGGCAGCATGATGCGAACGTTGATCGTGCCCCGAGGGCTGTCGTCGAAGTTGGGAGCGATGGTGGGGGTAGTCGTGCGGCGCAGTTTCCTGTTCGTCGCCAATCGTTTCGAGACGTACGAAGCCAAGGACCGGATTCTCGCTCTGCAGGCTCCAACCTTCCTACTCGCCCTGTTGCTGACTTGGATGACGGCTTTCTGGATCGCATGGGGGCTCATGTTGTGGCCGTTCTCGGAAATCACGTTCGCGAACGCGCTGCGAGAAAGTGGCTCGGCCATGCTCACGCTCGGTTTCGATCAACCCCAGAACCCCAACACCTTTTGGATTCACTTCGGAGCGGCCACCACGGGCCTCGTGGTGATCGCGCTTCAGATCGCATACCTGCCCACGCTGTACAGCTCGTTCAACCGGCGCGAGACACTGGTAACGGTGCTGCAGAGTCGGGCGGGCTCGCCTGCCTGGGGGCCTGAGATCCTGGCTCGTCACGCTATGACCGAGCTGGTGCCGGACCTCCCGAGCTTCTATTCGGAGTGGGAGCGATGGGAGGCCGATGTTGCGGAGACCCACACGAACTACATCGTCCTTCTTTATTTCCGTTCTCCGCACGCGTTGCGCTCCTGGCTGATCGCGATGCTTGCGGTCATGGACTCCGCCGCGATGTATGCGGCGTTGTGCCCCGAATCGGCTCCCGTACAGGCGCGGCTTTGTCTGCGTATGGGCTTTACCTGCTTGCGTAGCATCGCCGGCGTCCTGGGCCTGCCCTACGACCCGGACCCGATGCCGGACGACCCCATCGAGCTGACCTTCGACGAGTTCAAGGGCTCGATGGGTCGTCTCGTAGAGATGGACTTTCCTATGGAGCGCACTCCGGAGGAGGCGTGGCCTCACTTCCAGGGCTGGCGCGTCAACTACGAGTCGATCGCATACCAGCTCGCCGACCTCATCGTCGCCCCGCCCGCTCCTTGGAGCGGTCATCGGACGCACCTTGCCGACGTGACTATCGTGCCGCAACGTCCCGCGAACCGGCAGCCCGACAACCCCAAGCGCGACGAACCTCACCACGACAAGATCGAATGGCAGGCCTGATCTACTGCATGGCGTCGGGACGGTGTCGGAGGTTCGCCGAGTTGCCTAGCGAGGTTCAGTCCATCGTGGCCGACGCTCGTCGGGCAACGTTGGGCACACTCGATTCCCGTGGACGCCCCCACCTCGTTCCGATCTCCTTCGCGCTGCGCAGCGGAGAGATCGTGAGCGCAATCGACCATAAGCCGAAGAGCACCACCTCGTTGGGACGCGTCGCCAACCTCACGCGCGATCACAATGTGACGGTGCTGATCGACCGCTACGACGAACAATGGATCCGGCTCGGCTGGGTCATGGTGCGGGGACTTGCCAGGATGGATGCTCCGGGCAGCGCCACCGGTGCGCTGTCCGCTCGCTATCCGCAGTACCGCTCGTTTCCTCCGAAGGGCGATGTGATCGCGATCGCCCCGGTCTCGATTACCTGGTGGACCTGGCACGACCCGGGCTAGCGCCCGGCTATCGTCGGTCGCCATGACCATCGACGTCGAGCGCGCCCTGGAACGCGTCCTCACCCAGGGAGACGAGTGGCGAGCCTGGCGCGCTCTACGGCTGAGTGGAGACGACGCCGGGGCGCTGCCGCCCATTCCGGGCCAGGACGCGACGGGCGGCTGGATGGGGCCGAGCGGGCGGCTGTCGCCGGGGGCAACGGGCCTGGCCCTTTGCCACCTGAAGATGATCGGGCTCCACGAAGAGCCTGCATCGGTCATAGCGGGGGACTGGCTCGAGGCGATGCGGACTCCCGCACAGGCGTGGCTCGACGCTCCCGACGACGTGCCGGGCATCATCGACGATCCCGGCGCGGGCCGCGTCTGGGCCACGGCCGCGGCCGCGTGCTCGCTGCTTGCGGTGAGGCGCGACCCCGGCACCAGAGCCTTCGACTTGCTCCGGTCGGAGGCCGATCAGGAAGGCCACTTCACCGGAGGCACGTACCCGACGTTCGCGGCCGCCGGCGCGTACTGGCTCGCGGAGGGACCTCGCACCGAGACCGCGGAGTGGGCGCTTCGCTGGACCCGAGAGTGGTCCGAGGATTGGTGGGGTCCGGCCGAACATGTGACCGGCCTTGTCTTTTGGGCGGCCGCGGGGCTGCCCTCTGAACACCCGTCCGTCGAAGGATTCGTCGACGAGCTCTCCGCCGCCGCACCGGAGCGGGGCTGGGCCGATCTGGAGTTGACGCTCCGAGCCCTCGAGGTCATGGCCTGTTTCGAGCAGCCCGGCGATTCGTTTACACCGGCACCGTCGGGATAGGACTTTTCAGAGGGCCTTTCTTGTTCGAAGGAGTAAGGTCCCTCGGGTCCCGACTAACAATCCATTTGGGAGGTTTGCTATGGGAATCACGCACACGGGACGTGGCGTGCTGAGCAAAGAGCACAACGAAAAGCGAGAAGAGCTCCTCAGGATGCTCGAGAGGGCGTACTGGATGGAGATCGAGACGGTCATGAGCTACACGGCCAACTCGATCAACCCTGACGGCGTTAGGGCCCAGGAGATCATCGAGTCGCTGAAGTCCGACGTCCAGGAAGAACTCGGCCACGCGCTGCAGTTTGCGACGCGCATCAAGGAGCTCTACGGGGTGGTACCGGGCTCGATGGAGTTTTCCGCCGAGCAGAAGTACCTGCAGCCTCCGACTGAGCAGACCGACATAGTGCACGTCATCAAGGGCGTCATCGAGGCCGAGGCCGGCGCCATCGAGCACTACAACAAGATCATCGAGTTCACCGACGAACTCGATCCGGTCACCAATGACATGACGATCGCGATCCTGCGCGACGAAGAGGGCCATAAGCGCCTTTTCGAGGGCTTCCTCAGGGAATACGAGATCGAGGGCCTCGCGTAGGCCCCAGCAGCCAAGGAGTATCCTCGACAAGGGCCGGCGGTAACGCCGGCCCTTGCGCGTGGCGAGACTTACCAGGAGGGTGGGGGAAGGGGGTGGTATCGCGGGGATGCTGCAGTCTTCGTACCGGTTCAGAAAGCGCATTCGGCTCGGGCTCGTGTTGCTCGGCCTTCCCCAGATCGTGGTCGGCCTCTGGGCCCTGGTTTTCCCGCGCAATTTCTACGAAGACTTTCCGTTTGGGCGCGCGTGGGTTTCCGAGCTCGGACCCTTCAACGAACACCTGGTCACCGACGTCGGTGCGCTCTTCTGTGCGATCGGGTTGATAGCGCTGGTTGCAGCGATACGGGTGGAGCGCAGGCTGTCACAGGTCGTTGCCCTTGGATGGATCGTTTTCGTCGGGCCCCACCTGTTCTTTCACGCCACCCATACAGAGGGCTTTTCGGCCACGGACAACGTCCTTCAGCTGGGGGTCTTGGTGCTTCAGATCCTCCTGGCCCTGTATGTGATCGCGTCGGCCCGTCGGTTGAAGTCCTAAACGAACGAATGGAACCAGCGCCGGCCGGCCCGCTCACACCGCTGCAGGTCTCGCAGTACCTGGCCCACCTCCTGCATGCCATCCCCGTTGGCGTTGTTGCGGTGAACGGGCGCGGCATCGTGCTCGCACACAACGAGGTCGCGGCCGAACTGCTCGGGGGCGGGTACGGCGCCGTCGGTGTGCCCTCGACAATCGAACAACCGTTGGGGGCGCGTATAGCCGACTATTTCGACGAGCCCGATGCGATTGCAGGGATCATCGAGGAGAGTCTGAGAGACGAACCTCGCACCGAGATCCTTCAACGACACCGCGATCGCGAAACCCAGCACGTCGAGGTGATCGCGTGCAGAGTACCCATTTCATCCGAGGAGCCGGTGGCACTGCTGGTCCTTCAGGAGGTCACCCAACGCGTCGTGGCGGAGCGAGATCTCAAGCGAGCCGTGCTCGACCGAGAGTTCTTGATGCAGTCGGGCGCCGAGCTGTCGAAATCACTCGACTATCAAACGACTCTCGAGACCCTGGTCCGAATGGTGGTTTCGTACCTGGCCGACTGGTGCACGGTCAACATGATCGAAGAGGACGGGAGCATCAGCCGCGCCTTGGTCGCACACGTAGATCCCGCCAAAGAGTCTCTGATCGCGGAGCTCCATGACTCCCACCCCCACGACCCCAAAGCGAAGACTGGCGTTCCGCGCGTGCTGCAGACCGGCGCACCCGAGCTTTACGCCGACATCGATCATGAACTGGTCGAACGCACCGCCAACAGCCCGGGATACCTCCGGATCGTTACTGCGCTCGGAATGGACTCATGCATGATCGTGCCGCTGATCGCCCACGGCGAAACCCTGGGAGCGATGACCTTGGTGTCGTCGCGAGCGACTCGACGTTATGACGAAACTCATCTCGAGACCGCGGTGGAGCTTGGACTGAGAGCCGGACTGGCTCTCTACAACGCTCGCCTGTTTCAGACGGTGGAGGACAACCGGGCGAAGTTCACCAGCATGGCTCGCATTCTGCAGCGCAGCCTGCTTCCACCCGAACTTCCAACTATCCCGGGAGCGGAGGTCGCCGCCCTGTATCGACCCGCGACGAGAAGTCTCGAGGTCGGCGGAGATTTCTACGATCTCTTCGAGACCAGCGATGGCGACTGGGGCCTCGTCATGGGGGACGTCCAGGGACACGGGGCGATGGCGGCCGCGACCACCGCGCTTGCCCGTTACACGCTTCGGGCCATCGCTCAGCGGCTGCCGCGACCCATTCACGTCCTGTACCAAGTCAATAAGGCCCTGCTGCGGGAAGGCGACGAGCGTTTCCTCAGCGCGGTGTTTGCCACCTTGACGCCCGGATCGGCTCCACGGGTGACCATCGCCAGCGCGGGCCATCCGAGGCCGATGATCATCAGGGGGGACGGTCGTGTCGAAAGCGCGGGGGGTGAGGGCATGCTGCTGGGGCTCTTCACGGCTCCCGACCTCAACGAGCAGATCGTCGAACTTGAGCCCGGTGATGCTCTCGTGTTGTACACCGACGGGGTAACCGAGGCCGGAGCCCCCAGCACCCTGCTGGGCGAGGAGGGGCTTAGACAGGTGCTCGCTCGCTGTGTCGGCATGAGCGCATCCGATATCTGCGCGTCGATCGACGAAGTCCTCTTGACCTGGCAGAGCGAAAGGGGGCACCGTGATGACTGCGCGGCTCTCGTTCTGCGGGCGCAGGAAACGCGGGCGAGTTCTTGAGGGCGGGAGTACCCTCGCCCGAGGTGATCGAGCCACGGTGGGCTCGCCTCGGTGGGAACGTCGAGTTTTAGGAATCGGAGCTAAGCACAATGGCGACTCTCGTAGTGAAGGACGGCGAGCTTGCGGGGACTACGTTTCCCATTCAGTCGGAGGCGGTGCTCGGTCGTGTCGATGCCGACGTGACGATCGGAGATGCTCAGATCTCCCGGCGCCATCTCAAGATCTACCCGGGTGAGGACTACGTCGAGGTCGAGGATCTCGGCTCGACCAACGGTTCGTGGTTGAACGGCCAGCGTCTCCAGGGTCGGATGCGAATGGGCCCCGGTGATTCGCTGCGAGTCGGAGAGACGACCCTCGAGCTCGAGGCGGCGACCATGACGGCCGGTGGAACCGTGATCGGAGCGGCTCCGGACTTCGATGAACTCAAGCGTCAGGCCGATGCCGAGAAGGCACCGCCCGTTCCTCCGGCGTTCGGTGACGCGCCTCGGATCGAGGAGCACCCTTCATCGAAGCCGGAGGCTCCCGAGGCCGAAAGCCCCGTCGAACCGGCACCCGCGCCCCCGCCGGAGGCTCCGCCCGCCTACGAGCCCCCCGCTGCTGCCACGCCGGCTTGGGGCGATGCGCCGGGGCATCGTGAAGAGGACGCACCGGCACCCGCTCCCGGGTGGGGCCAGCCCGACGAACAGCCAGCACCCCCGGCATGGGGCCAGCCGGAGCAACCGCAGCAGCCGGGCGCCTGGGGTCAGAGTGGCGAGGGCACGGCACCGATGCCTCAAACCGGCGAGCAGCAGCAACAAGGCGGCTACCAGTCCGGAGGCTATGCGCCTCCAGGAGGCTTCGGTCAACAGCCGCAGCCACAGGGATACGGGGCTCCCGGCACACCCTTCGCGACGAAGTCCTCGAGCAACAAGCGAATCCTCCTAATCATCGGGGCCGTCGTCGCGCTCATCGTCATCGCTCTTGTCGTCTACTTCTTGGTCTTCGCGGAGAAAACGCTCGACACCGCGCCAATCGAATCGCAGATCGAGCAGAACCTGGCGGACGACCCGAACGCGCAAGTCGATCAGGTCGACTGTCCCGACGACGTCACGGTCGAGGAGGGCGGCGAGTTCCAGTGCACCGCATCCGGTCCCGGCGGCGAGTTCACCGTAAACCTCGTCCAAGAAGACGAAGAGGGCTCCGTCCGTATAGTCGGAGTCGAGTAGCCACGCCACCCGCGTAGAAGTCCTGTTCGTTTTCGTACCCAGTCTCCCGGGGTAAACCGCTCAGAGCTGGCAAAACCGACCGGGAGGAGCTCGAGTGCATGAGTGAGGAGCGCGGATCTCGCCTAGGCGCGATGAACCGCAGGGACTTCCTCGAGTCGACGATTCAAACGAACACCTTCGACGGCAAGATCTACGGCGTTCCTTGGTTCACCGATGCCGGATGCTCTATTACCGCAAGGACCTCCTCGAGGAGGCCGGTGTGAGCGAGCCACCCAAGACCTGGGACGAGCTGATGGAGATGGCGCGCGAGGTGCAGGACAAGACCGGCACCAAATACGGGTTCATCTTTCAGGGGGCGGAGTACGAGGGCGGCGTCGTGAACGGGCTCGAGTTCGTCTACAACGCGGGGGCCGAGGTCTTTCCAGAGGACGATCCCGCCGAGGTCGTCCTGGACCAGGGTGGTGCGGACAAAGGACTTGCGATGCAGCAGCGACTGGTCGAAGAGGGCATCCCCCCTGGCGGTTGCGACCTACAAGGAGCTCGAATCGCAGACCGCCTTCATCCAGGGAGACGCCGTGTTCATGCGCAACTGGCCGTTCGTCTACGGAACGGTTCTCGGGGGCAAGGAGACGGGTTCCGAGATCAAGCCGGACCAGGAGGGCATCGCTCCCATTCCCACGCTCGAGGAGGGCGATGAGAGCTTCAGCGGGCAGGGCGGTTGGACCGCGCTCGCGACGCGTTGGGCTCGGTCCGGCGCGAGTTCGCTGATCCGGAGAAGCGCACCCCTACTGGATGATTCTTCCGACGGTGCTGATCATTGCGCTGGTCGCGGCCTGGCCGATCATCTACGCGATTTACCTGAGCTTTCAGCGCATTCTCCCGAACATCACAGAGTGGACCGGCATCAACAACTGCGTCGTCATGTTCGGTGACTCGACCTTCTGGATCGCCCTGCTGAACACGGGCGTGTCCTGCGGTGGCCATCATTGCCCCGTTGTTCATTCAGTTTCAGAGCTTCGGAATCCTCAACACCTACTGGGCGGCGATCATCCCCCGACCTCGAGGAGGCCGCGAAGGTCGACGGCGCCAACGTTTGGCAGGCGTTCTACAAGGTGACGGTGCGCCTCTCGGCCCCCGGTGTGGTCACGACCGGCGTGCTGACGTTCATCTTCGCGTGGAACGAGTTCCTCTTTGCGAACACCTTCCTGCTCGAGCCCAAGGTGCAACCGGCGACGGTGATCATTCCGCAGTTCGCCTCCATATACACGACGGACTACGGAGCGCAGGCCGCCGCCTCGCTGCTCATGACCATCCCGCTGGTGATCATGGTGCTGTTCTTCCAGCGCCGGATCGTCTCCGGTCTGACCGCGGGGGCCGTCAAGTAAGGGCTACTCGGTGACTTCCAGCGTGCCCGTCATCTGCTCGGGGTGGTATTCGCAGAAGAAGTCGTAGGTTCCGGGCTCGACGCCACTGGTGTCGACGGTCACCGAGTCGCCCGCGTCGACGTCCTCGTCCAAGCCGGCGTCCTCGGCGGTGATGTTGTGCTCGGCCTC
>JBOGWV010000093.1:0-10223 GCA_050693975.1 Actinomycetota bacterium | reverse complement strand
AGTACCGGTGGGGAAGAGTTGCACCAAGTAGACCAGCGCGAGCACGGCCCCGAACTGAAACACCGAGGACAGGACGGCGGCGAGCTCGGTCCCGGGATAGGTGTTCTGGCGGTTCAGTCCGGCCTCGGCGTACTGACCCGCCAGAGACTGCAACGCCCCGCACATCGCCGGGAACAAGAACAACCACCCCATGCGGTTTTCGGGCCGCTGCCTGAGGATCAGAGCACCGAGAGTCGCGAAGGCGATATCGACCACCGTGGTTTCCAGCCAGTACTCGTAGCGAACCCCCGAGACTGTGCCCACGACGAGGGACGCCGCGATCACGGCCAGCACCAGAGCCCATACCGTCCATGCGATCGCGACCGTGCGACCCCTCATCGTCCGGTGCTCCCGCCGTTCAGCCACAGCGATGCGTGTGCCGGCTGCATCGTCTCTTTGGTAACCGCCAGCAGCTCTTGGGTCAGGGTTTCGAGATCGGTTTCACGACGAAGGCGGGCACCGAAGCTCTCGATGGTTCTCGCCGCGTCGTAACGGCTCCGGTTGAAGCGGCGATCGACGAGGCTCTGAACCCTTCCGCGCACCGGCCGGAACAGTGCTACGACGGCGAGCGTCGACGCGGCGACCGTTACCGGTGAATCGTCCGCGACCGGTAGGAGGCTCTGCAACGCCAGCACGATGCCCAGGTAGCCAGTCGCCAGCACCGCGGTCACGACGCCGTAGACAAGCGTGCGATTGATGAGGCGGTCGATGTCGTAGAGCCCGTGTCGCACCATGCCTATCCCCATTGCTATGGGGATGAAGGTCAGGCCGAGCATGATCGCAAGGAAGCCGACCAAATCGGCGGCGCTGCCTTCGGGATTGCCGGCCACCGCGAACAGAACCTGGGCCCCAATGAAGGCGGCGACGAAGATCAGCACCGCAAGGACGAACCACCGGATCTGCTGGCGTTCGGCATTCCCCGCACGGCGCCATCTCACGATCATCGAAACGATCGCCCCAAGCTCGGCCGCGAAGATGGCCGCGAAGATCACCGGTCCGCCGGCGAGCCCCTCTGCGGCCTCGACTCCGGCGGGGTTGTCCAGCGTCCTTACCGAATCGATGGGGCCGGGTCGAACCGCCAGGGCCAGGCTCTGAGCCGCCAGGCCGAGGGCCGCAAGCCAGCCCACCAACTTCCAGCCGGGCGACACCAGCCGTCCGGTGGGAAACAACAGGATCAAGTACAGGAGCAAGCCGAAGCCGGGAACGGCCACCCACAGGGTGAGCCACGCGGAGAAGCCTTCGAGAGGGAAGGCTTCCGCCGACCGAACGGACTCGGAGGCATATGCATCCGCAAACAGGAACAGGCTCACCAACAGCGCGCTGCCCAGCATGAGCCAGCCCTCGGGGTTCTCGCGTTTGCGCGCGGCGACCAGCGCACCCGTTCCCCCCAGCACCGCCAGCCAGCCGGTCACGAGCGCGGTCGCGAAGATCCCGTCCTCGAGATAGAAGAAGAGCGAAGCCACGAACATCACAGGAATCAACGCAAAGCCGATGGCGGGGAGGACCGCGGAGTTGCGGCGAGCAGCAATCACGACGCTCTCTGCTGACGCATCGCCGCTGCGTGAGGTTGGAGCCACAAAGAGACGTGGGCGGGCTGCATGGTGTCGCGCACGACTCCGACCAGATCCACTGAGAGGCTGTCGAGATTCGTCTCGGCCCGGAGGCGCGCGGAGAAGTCGTCGATCGTCTGAACCGCGTCGAAGCGCCGGCGATTGAACTTCCGGTCGACCAAACCTTGGATTCGGTTTCTCAGCGGACGGAAAAGAGCGACCATTCCCAATGTCGATGCGGCGACGATCAGGGGCGAGTCACTTGATACGGGAAGCGCGCTCTGCAGCACCAAGACCGCACCGACGTAGCCCAATGCGAGCACCGCGCTCAACCCACCGTAAACAATCGTTCGATTGATGATGCGATCGATGTCGTAGAGCTTGTAGCGCAACATGGCGATTCCGATGGTGATTGGAATCGACGTCACGGCTATGGAGAAGATGCCGTTCACCAAATTGACCGTCGCATCGGTCTCCCCGATGACGGCGAGCACCACCCCCTGCAGCAAGAGGTTCAGGACGACGACCACCCCGGCATAGGAGAACCACTTGAGTTGTTGGCGTTCGACCCCGCGCGACCGTCGGAAGCGCACGATCACAGAGACCACGGATGCCACCACGCTGAACACGATCAGGGCCTCGCTCACCCACAGAGCTACCTGCAGTGGAATGTCGAGCACATCGATCCCGTAGGGGTTTGCGACCCTTCCATTGGTGTCTTGGAGCGCGCCCGGTGAAAAGGCGTAAGCGGACACGACCAAGGTCAGACCCAGGCCCGTGGTCCAGACCAGCAACCTCCATCGGTGGGACAGGGGACGGCCGGTGGGAAACAGCTGGAGCACGAAGAGCAAAGGAGCAAGGGCGAGCGACCAGATGAAGCTCCCCGCCCAGTCGACGAAGTCGCCCTCTGCACCTCGAGGGGTAGCCGGAGTCATCTCTCCATGTGTCGTCAAGAACGCCGCCATCACTCCAAAGACTCCGAGCATGCAGAGAATCCAGCCGATGGGGTTGTCGGACCGGCGTGACGCAACGAGCCCACCAACCACTCCACAGCCGATGACGAATATGCCAAACGGGATGACGTTGATGAGATCCGGCGACCGATCGCGCGTGAGAGAGAATACGACGACGGCCAGCATTCCCACCAAGATGATGGCGGCCAGTCCCCACGCGAGAGTGGCCTTTGCTCGGCCCTTCATGCGCTCGTTCCAGGTTTGATCCAAAGCGACAGGTGGGACGGCCTCACCGAGTCGTCCACCACGTTGAGCAGATCGCTGCTGAGCGCGTCCAGATCGACCTCTTGGCGCAAGCGCTGGCCGAACGATTCGATCGTCAGCGCGGCGTCGTAGCGGCTTCGATTGAAGCGGTGATCCACTGCTGACTGAACGCGGTTCCGCAAGGGACGGAAGGCGGCGACTGCTGCAAGCGTCGACGCCGCCACGATCAGGGGGGAGTCGTCTCGGACGGGAATCATCGACTGAAGCGCGAGCACCGCCAGCAAGTAGCCCCCGGCCAGGATCGCGGTCAGCAGACCGTACGCGAGTGTGCGACTGATCAGACGGTCGATGTCGTAAAGCCGGTACCGCAGCATGGCAACGCCGATGGTGATCGGAATTGACGTGACCGCTACTGAGAAGAGACCTTCAACGACGTCCACCGCAGAGCTGCTCTCGTCGGCGAAGGAGAAGACCACCATCTGCAGCATCAGGCTGCCGACAACCAGCACTCCGGCATAAGAGAACCACTTGAGCTGCTGGCGCTCTACGCCTATTGATCTCCGGAAGCGAATGACCAACGAAATAAGGGACAACACGACGCTCGTCGTTATCAGCAGGCCGCCCGCGGCAGACGTGATCTTCAGCGGTACCTCGAGGACATCGATGCCATAGGGGTTGGTGGTTCTCGGGTTCGAGTTAGCGAGTGGCCCCGGAGTAAAGGCATAGGAAAGTACAGCAAGGACGATGCCGAGGCCGGTCGTCCAAACCAGGGCGTTCCATCGCCTAGTAAGAGGTCGACCGTTGGGAAAAAGCTGAAGCACGAGAATTGCCGGCGCAAAAGCCAACAACCAGATGAAGGCGAGCACCCATTCGATGAAGCGTCCATCGCCCGCGGAGGTGAGCGGAGCGCGGTCGACGTAAAGCGTTGAAAGAGTAGCCAGCATGCCTAGGAAGCCGATTAGACAAAGGATCCATCCGATTGCGTTGAAGGGATTACGCGATGCCACGAGCGCCCCAACCACCGCACAGCCGCCGACGAACATGACGAACGTAATCGTGTTGACGATCTGACCGAATGAACCACCCTGCATGAGGTCGAGGACGACTGCCACGGGTGTGCCGATCAAGCTGAGTGCACACAGTGACCACGCGATAACCGCGGATCTGCGGACGATCATCGGTTGAGCCCGGGTTTGATCCACAGCGAGAGGTGCGCCGGCCGAACGGTGTCGTCCACTACGTTCACCAGGTCCGTCGTCAGGGCCTCGAGATCGACCTCCTCGCGCAGGCGCCGGCCGAACGACTCGAGGGTCAGCGCGGCGTCGTAACGGCTGCGGTTGAAGCGACGGTCGACGATTCGCTGGATGCGAGTGCGTAAAGGACCGAAAGCCGCAACCACCAGTAAAGTCGACGCGGCCACGATCAGCGGCGACTTCTCGGGCAGAGGGAGAACTGACTGGAGCACCAGCACGGACAGGAAGTACGCGCCGACCAGCATCGAGGTGAGAAGCGCATACGCGACCGATCTGCTGATGATCCGGTCCACATCGTAGAGGCGGTAGCGCAGCACCGCCATCGCAATGGACACCGGTATGCCCATCACCAGAAGCGGGAACAAAAACCCCGGCAACTTCACCAATTCACCGAGCGGAACCAATACCGCGAAAGCGCTTCCCGCGAGAGCGACCCATTTGAGCTGCTGGCGCTCCTGTGCCGCGGCGCCCCGATATCTGACCACCAGCGACGCCGCACTCAGGACTATGGCGAGTAGAAGCACCGGCCCCAGCGCGGTGAACACGGTGTCTTCGGTATCGCCGAGGCCGGAGATCCCGATCGGGTTGGGGATCGAGTAACCCTCGCCCACCAAGCGTTCCTCCACCATTGAGATAACGGCAGCGAATACCACGAGCGCTCCCGACAGCCATGCCACCGGGCGCCAGCGCGGGGAGGGAAGTCGTCCGTTTGGAAACAGCAGCAGCAGGAATGTAGGGATGACCATGATCAAGGGGAACCAGGCCCATGCCTCGATCCAAGCAGCCAGCGTCGCCCCGGGGGTGGCTTCATCTCGGTAAACCAGCCCGTATTGCGCGTAACTCGTCCCCCATACCAGGATCCCGGTCTGGAAGCCCACCCACAACATCAGCCACGCGATGAGATTGTCGGGGCGGCGTCGCACGATCAGTGCGCCCATCGCCGGAAACGCGGTGAAGGCTGCCATGAGCAGCAGGTCCTCAAGCCATCCACCATCCGGTGCCGTGCTGCTCACGCGGTCGAGAATCTCGCTCGTAACCAGCAGGCCGGTGGAGAACGCGAGCACGACCCAGGCTGCGACTCGAAGGCGACGCTGGCGCCGCGTCAGGCTCTCGGTGGTCATGTCGGTCGCTCCGGGCTGATCCACAGCGAGACGTGGGTGCGTGCCATCGTGCGATCCACGACCGCGACCAAGCCGGAGGCGAGCGCCCGCACGACGCTCGGCCACGCCGTGCCCGGTCGCGCCAGCGCCGTCGCCTTCATCGAGCCTGCTCCGTCGAGCGAAGCCAAAGCGATGCGTGCGCGGGGTTCACCGTGCTGCGCACGACGGCGACTAAATCGTTCGATAGGTCGTCGAGGTTCGTTTGCACGCGGAATCGCCACGCCCGCGCAGATCGGAGGAGCCGACAACAGGATCGGATCGACGAACGGTAGGCGTCCGCCCGCGACCTCATCGAGGATTCCCTGCCCGACGAACCCCACCAACATCAGGACTCCCGCGAAGGTGAACCATTTGAGCTGCTGGCGCTCCTCACCCCTCGAACGCCGGAACCTGGTCAGCAGGGCAGTCAGCGACGACACCACGAGCGCCAGGGCTCCGGCAAACAGCACGATGCCGATCGCGCCCTCCTCTACGTCGCGCAGCCCGGAGATACCGATGGGGTTGATGAGCACGGTCCTGCTTCCGGGAAGCTCGATCTCGGACTCCAGCGCCCCGAGCAGCACGAAGCTTCCCGTCCAGACGATGGTGGCGCGCCATATCCATGCAAAGCGTCCGGGAAGTGGTGTGCCCCTCGGAAAGACCTGCGGAAGCAGGAAGAGCAAGCTGGCCAGGTAAGCGAGCCAACACCACTCGATCACGCTTGCAAAGAGCCCCGGTGACGGCAGCGACCCCGAGCCGGACGCGAGCTCATAGCGTGCGTAGGCCTCGACCGCGATCCCCAGCCCCCAGCTCAGCCCCGCCAGAGTGAAAATCCACCCCACGAGGTGCCCGCCGCGCCGGACCAAAATGATCCCTCCCACCACCACGTTGGGAAGCACCGCCGCCATGTGGAACATGAGCCCGTTCGCGTCGAGTTCGCCCACCTCAGCGTGCAGAATGAGGGCCGCGATCAAGGCGACCACGGCCAGGGCACCCGGAATCAAGCGCGCCCTCATCGGCGCCCCTCCGGCCTGCTCATCGCGCCCGCCCGGCGCTATCGGTTGTCTTGATCACGCTTGCCCCCGTGATAACTCCGCTCTTCTTCACCCACTCTGAACAGCTAACGTCTGTGAATCGTTACGAGAAAGGCCCTTGCGCCGTTTTCGTGCGCGCGGTTCCAATATGAGCAGGTACATCCACTTTGTGAGGGGACGGTTTTGTCCGAGATACGGCTATTTCTGCTCGGTGCACCTCGCATCGAGCGCGACGGAAGCCCCGTCGACCTCGACACGCGCAAGGCCATCGCGCTCGTCGCCTACCTGGCGATAGAGGGACAGGCCTTTCGCAGAGATTCGCTGGCCGGACTCCTGTGGCCGGAGCACGGCGGGGATCAGGCGCGCGGCGCGCTGCGGCGCACCCTGTCGACCCTCAAGAAGGGCATGGGTGGCGAGGGCGTCGAGGCCGACCGAGCCACCGTCGGCCTCACCAACGGGGCCGTGCAGACGGACGCGACGGAGTTCCGACGGCTGATCGAACAGAGCCAGGTCCCCTTCTCGGAAGGCGACCCCGACGCCTGCCTGGCCCTGGTCGAGCACGCCATCGAGTTGTACCGCGGCGATTTCATGGCGGGGTTCTCGCTGCGTGACAGCGTGGACTTCGAGGACTGGCAGTATTTTCAGTCCGAATCCCATCGCCGGCTCATGACGAGCGGCCTGGAACGAGCCGTGGAGTGCCTCACGATGCGCGGTCGCTTCGCGGAGGCAATCGATCGCGCTCGCCGCTGGCTCTCGCTTGACCCCTTGCATGAACCGGCGCACCGCAAGCTCATGCTGTTGTTTGCCTGGAGCGACCAGCGCGCCAGCGCTCTCAAGCAGTACCGAGAATGCGTCGGACTCCTCGATCGAGAGCTGGGTGTCCCCCCACTCGAGGAGACCACCGAGCTCTACCGGCAGATCACCGACAATCGACTCCCCGAGCCCGAGCTTCTCGCGCTGCCGCAAGAGCTGGGCTCGGTCGAGCGCGCCGGCGTGCAGGTGCCCTCACCTGCACCGCTGGTGGGGCGAACGACCGAGCTCGCGCTCCTGCTCGATGCCTACGAGGCGATGGGAGCAAACGGGAGAATCGCGCTGATCGAGGGCGAGGCCGGCATCGGCAAAAGCCGGCTCGCCGACGAGTTCCTCGCACGCATGCACGAGCGCGGTTCGATGACGGCGGCCGTTCTCTGCCATCCAGAGGAGACGCACCTCGCATTTGGGGTCGTCACCGGACTCCTTCGCCAGACACTCGAGGAGAGGGGGAGCGAGTGGCTCGAGGTCGTGCCCGTGCACTGGCTCAGCGAGTGCGCGCGGCTACTGCCGGAGCTGCTGAGCCTGGGCTTGGACGTCCCTCCTCCCACACGACTGGACGACCCCGGCGCCCAGGCTCGTTTCTTCGAGGGCATAGCCAGTTTCTTGACGGCAGCGAGTGACGGGCCCCGGCGGGGAGTGCTGCTCATTGACGACCTGCACTGGACCGACGAATCCTCGCTGGACGCGCTCCTCTACCTCGCCGGCCGCCTCAAGGGACGGCCCCTGCTCTTGCTCGGGACCTTTCGTTCCG
Source organism: Actinomycetota bacterium (assembly GCA_050693975.1). Lineage (GTDB taxonomy): Bacteria > Actinomycetota > CADDZG01 > CADDZG01 > WHSQ01 > WHSV01. The sequence goes on along the minus strand of JBOGWV010000093.1, from coordinate 2,427 downwards.
AGGAGGTCGGAGCATCGGCGCGCGTACGGCGGCTGGCGACCGCGGCCGGCAAGTATTCGATAGACAACATAAAGCTCGGGCGTTTGACTCGCGACGAGGTGTCCGAGCTGGTCGCCGCGGCCCGTCCCGGCGACGCAACCCTGAGCGACCGACTCTATGAGGAAACCGAGGGGCTTCCGTTCTTCCTCGTCGAGTACCTTGCGGCGCTCGACGAGGGTGCCGATCCCGAGTCGCCGCAATGGTCACCTCCGTCGGGTGTGCGCGAGCTCCTGTCGTCGCGCGTCGAGCAGATGAACGAGACGGCGCGACAGGTGCTCACCACCGCTGCGGTTATCGGGCGGAGCTTCGACTTCGACACAGTGCGCGAGGCGGGTGGTCGCTCGGATGACGAGACCGTCACCTCTCTCGACGACCTCACAGCCGCGGGCTTGATCAAAGAGGTGGCGTCGGCCGGGAACGGGTCCCCCACCTTCGACTTCAGTCACGAGCGGATCCGCCGACTCGTCTACGACGACGCAAGCAGCGCCCGCCGAAGGCTGCTACACGGGCGCGTGGCGGACTCGCTGGCGCGCTCGCGACGGCGCCCGGGAGTGGAGCCGGGGGCAGTCGCCCATCACTACGAACTCGCCGGCGACGACGCCGCAGCAGCGAGGTACTACGAGCTGTCGGGACGCAAAGCGAGTTCGTTGTTCGCTCACGCCGAGGCAATGGCCCACTTTCGCACCGCGCTGGCGCTCGGACATCCCGAGCCCGCCCACATTCACGAGGCCATTGCCGACATCCAGACTTTCTCCGGCGACTACTCGGGTGCACTGATTGAATATGAGACCGCCGCGGCGTTGAGCGACCAGCACGATCTGGTAACCATCGAGCACAAGATCGGGACCGTGCACCATCGGAGAGGTGATCTCGACTCCGCTCGCAGCCACTTCGAAGTTGCCCTGGAGCTTCTCGACGACGACGATCACGCGCAGCGATCGCGCGTGTGCTCCGATCTCAGCCTCACGGCTCACCGCTCCGGCGAGTCGGCCGCCGCGGAGCTTCTGGCGAACGAAGCTCTGGGCCTTGCGACCAAGACCGAGGACATCAGCGCGCTGGCACAGGCACACAACATCCTCGGAATCCTCGCCAAGAGCAGGGGTGACATGGACACCGCACTGGAACACCTGCAGCAGAGCGCCGGCCTGGCCGGCGATCTCAGCGACCCGACCGCTCGCATTGCGGCGCTCAACAACCTCGCACTGGCCCGGGGAGAGGCCGGTGAACGCGACGCGGCCATCGAAATCCTGAACGAGGCGCTGAAACTCTGCACCGAACAGCAGGACCGCCATCGCGAGGCTGCACTCCATAACAACCTGGCGGATTTCTTTCACCGCAACGGCGATCGCGAGCGCTCAATGGAACACCTCAAGCAAGCGGTCGCGATCTTCGCCGAGATCGGTTCGAAGGAGTCGACCATGCAGCCAGAGATCTGGAAGCTGGTCGAATGGTAGGCAAGGGTGCCCAGCGATTCACCACAGAGTTGACGGCGAGGTCCGGGGACCTTCGTCGCGTTGCCGTTCGACGTTGTGGAAGCGTTCGGGGCGAAGCGGGTACCGGTCCTATGCTCGTCAACGGCACCGCAGGGAGTACGTCGTTCAGATGCTGGGCGAGGGAAAGACCCACTAGGTAGCGGCCTCAGGGTTCGGGCGGCTTGAGCTTGCCGGCCTTGCGATCCCACTGGGTCTTGGCCTGGTGGCAGCGATAGCAACGCGGCTTGAGGTTGCCATGCGACGTGGGACCGAGAGCGACGCGCGGCTCGACGTGATCGAACTCGGGCCTGAGGCGGTTGCCACAATCCGCGCAACAGACGCCGTCGAACTCGGGCGGCTCACCCAACTCCAGAGCCGTGCGCACCTCGACCGAGGGATCGCGCGACCAGCGCTTGAAGTTGCGCAGGTCGACTCCGTCGAACAACACGCCGTTGAGAAACGCATCCTGGGCGATCTCTCTGGCGACCTGCGGTGACACCGGTCCCACGCCCGGGATCTTGCAGATCTCGCCCGCGCGTACGTCGGTCCAGCCCCGCTTGGCCACTTCGTGGCTCACCAGCACCACCAGCTCGGGCCGCTTGGCTCGCCCCTTGCCACCACCCGAAAGCATCATGGCGTAGGCGTCGGCGAGGTGACACTCGAAGGGTTCCTTCGTGCCCGCTGCCTTGGCCCTGCGAGCGAGCCGCTGCGCCTCGGCCTCGGCGCGCGCCACGATCGGCGACCCAACGTGCGGCTCGAGCTCCATGTGGATGTGCACCATGCCGAGCTCGTCTGAGTGGCTGCGGGCCTTGCGGGCTTTGTGCTGGCGCTCCGCCAGGCCCTTGTGCTGCTCGGCCTCCAGCTTGACCTTGCGGGCCTTTTCTCGCAGCACGTGGAAGGACTCGTCCTGGGCCAC
>JBOGWV010000092.1:0-2355 GCA_050693975.1 Actinomycetota bacterium | reverse complement strand
ACCTGCCCGCTGGTCACCAAAGTCCACCTCGAGGCCAAGAAGTTCGCGCGCGGCGGCCGCAAGATCGTGCTCGTCGGTCACGAGGGCCACGAGGAGATCGAGGGGACGGCGGGCGAGGCATCCGGCGACACCTACGTGATCGAGGACGTCGGCCAGATCGAGAAGCTTCCCCTCGCCACGAATGAACCGGTCTCCTATCTGACGCAGACGACGCTATCGGTCGACGACACCCGCGAGGTGGTCGAGGCGCTGCGCGGCCGCTTCTCCGACATCAGCGGACCGCATCGCAATGACATCTGCTACGCAACCCAGAACCGGCAGGTTGCGGTGAAGGCCATCGCGCCGGAGGCCGACCTCGTGCTCATCGTCGGTGCGGTGAACTCATCGAACTCCAACCGCATGGTCGAGGTCGCCATCAAGGCCGGGACGCCCGCATACCTCGTGCCCGACGAGAGTTACCTGAAGGATGAGTGGTTGGAGGGGGTCGAGACCGTGGGGGTGAGCTCGGGAGCCAGCGCTCCTGAGGTGCTGGTGGAGGGCCTGCTCGAGAAGCTGGCGGAGCACGACTACGGGACGGTCGAGACGAGAGAGGTTACTTCCGAGGACGTCACCTTCTCGCTTCCGCCCTGGTTGCGCGATCAGGTGGGGGCGACGCCCGAGCCGGACTGAGCCGGCTCTCTCAGTACTGGATCGACTGCTCGATCTCTCCGGCGACGTCGAAGTCGCGCCCGGTAAGCCCGCCCTCGGAGTGCGTCGAAAGCACGAGTTTGACTTTGTTCCACCGAATGTCGATATCGGGATGGTGGTCGTAGCGGTCGGCCAGCTTGGCGACCTCGTTCACGAAGGCGATAGCGGCGGTGAAGTCCTCGAGCTCGAAGACCTTTTGGATGGCGCTTCCCTCACGCTCCCAATCACCGAGCTCATCGGCTCGTTGTTCGATTTCCTCTTCCTCAAGCAGTTCTGCCACGGTCCTCCAATCGCTGCGTAATTTGATCGCTCGGCATTCCCTGCGGCGGAACATACCGCACGAGCGAAGTCACGCGAGCGAAGCAGGATTGACCGCTATGCTCGCCCCGCCCAACGACTGGATCGGAGCGGAGCACTGATGGACTACGGCATCGGGATAGGCGGCCCGCTGAGCATGATCGGGCCCATGGCGAAGATGGTCGAGGACGCCGGGTTCGAGTCGTGCTGGGCGGCCGAGACGACCAACACCTCCTTCATAGCGGCTTCGGTGGCGATACAGGCCACGACCAAGATCAACGTCGGGACCGCCATCGCGCTTGCCTTCCCGCGCTCTCCCACGATCACCGCGATGACGGCATGGGATCTCGACGAGTTGAGCGGAGGCCGCTTCATCCTCGGGATGGGAAGCCAGGTCAAGGGCATCAACGAACGCCGCTTCTCCGTGAAGTTCGAGCACCCCGCGCCGAAGCTCAAGGAGTACGCCGAGGTGATGCGCACGGTGTGGCGCAGCAGCCAGGGCGAGAAGGGACTCACCCACGAGGGCCGTTTCTACACGGTGACGATGCCGTCGTTCGGCAATCCCCCGCCGCAGCCCGACCGCCGTCTCGTGCCCGTGTACTTCGCGGCCGTCGGGAAGGTGATGTCGCGCGTGTGCGGCGAGGTAGCCGATGGGCTCCTGGCCCATCCACTTGCGTCGAGGAAGTACCTCGAGGAGGTGGTCGCGCCGGCGATCGCAGAGGGCGCCGAGAGGACGGGGCGGAAGCCGGGTGAGTGCAACCTCACGGCCAGTCCGATGATCTCGATCTCGGATGACGCCGGGGTTGCCCGCCGCGAGGTGAAGTTGCAGATCGCGTTCTACGCAACCACCCGCACCTACCGGGCCATCCTCGAGCTTCACGGGTACGAGCATCTGATTCCCGGTCTCAGAGATGCGTTTGACAAGCGAGACAAGGACCGCATGGTCGGGCTCATCCCCGACGATCTCTGCGACGCCATCGCGTTCGTGGGTACCGCCGACGAGGTAAAGGACAAGGTCAAGTCCTACGAGGGCGTCGCGGACCGAATCTCGGTGGGGGGCCCATGGTACGGAGTTCGCTCCGATCGACTGTTCGAGAACTACCAGGCCCTGGTCGAGACCTTCGGTACCAACACCTAGGTCTAACGCGATCGCTAGAGCTCGCCCAGGAGCTCGAAGCGGTCGGCCTTCCACTCCTCGTCCTGCATGACCATGGTGATGCGAACCGTAAAGCCCACCGTGCGTTCGGTGTCGTCGACGGTGGTGGTCTGCGCCACCTTCGCGATCGCGATGGCCTCGTCCGATGCCGAGAATGTGATGTCCGGCCCCTCGACGATCTCGCCGGTCGCCTTCGCGCCGGCCTCCTCGAACGC
>JBOGWV010000091.1:0-3584 GCA_050693975.1 Actinomycetota bacterium | reverse complement strand
GGACAGGTCCTGCTCACACGCATGGAACCTCAGGAACGGTCGGCGCTGATTGGTCACGCGATCGCGAATCGTCCCCCGCAGAGCCGGGTAGCGCGCCTCGAGAGCGTCGATCACTGCCCGTTGCGTGACTCCCCCTTCGACGTCGAGTGAAACCTCACCGTCAACCCCGGCGAGCGTCCGCAAATGGTACGGAAGCACGACGCGAATCACGACAACGTCTGGACCTCGACGGACAGCACCGATGGAAGATCTCGCACGATCGGAGTCCACGAGTCACCTGCATCGACCGACGCGTACACCTGACCTCCGGTCGTCCCGAAGTAGACGCCGCACGAATCCAGCGAGTCAACTGCCATCGCGTCGCGCAACACGTTGACGTAGCAGTCCTCCTGCGGCAGGCCTCGCGTGAGCGGCTCCCACTCGTTGCCGCCGGTCCGGCTGCGGTAAACACGCAGCCGCCCGTCGGGTGGATAGTGCTCGGAGTCGCTTTTGATCGGAACGACGTAGATGGTGTCCGGCTCGTGAGCATGGATGGCGATCGGGAATCCGAAGTCGGACGGCAGATTGCCGCTGACCTCCTGCCACGACTCGGCGCCGTCGTCGCTGCGCATCACGTCCCAGTGCTTCTGCATGAACAGCACGTCCGGACGAGCCGGATGCATGGCGATGCGGTGCACGCAGTGCCCCACTTCCGCATCCTCGTCGGGAAGCCCCTCCGAGCGCAGCCCCCGGTTGGCGGGCTGCCACGTCTTGCCCGCGTCGTCGGTGCGGAAGACGCCGGCCGCCGAGATGGCTACCAGCATTCGCTCGGGATCGGTGGGGTGAAGCACGATCGAGTGAAGGCACAGACCCCCTGCCCCCGGCTGCCAGCCGGAACCCGAATCGTGGGTGCGCAGTCCCGGAAGCTCTTCCCACACGTGGCCGCCGTCCACGGAGCGGAACAGCGCCGCATCCTCAACGCCCGCATAGACCGTGTCAGGATCGGTGGGGCTCGGCTCGAGATGCCACACGCGCGCGAACTCCCAGGGATGCGGTGTGCCGTCGTACCACTTATGGCTACCGGCCTCGGTGGCGTAGGCGAACTCGTTGCCCACGGGCTCCCACGTCTTGCCTCCGTCGTCGGAGCGCTGGATGATCTGCCCGAACCAGCCCGTCGACTGGGCCGCATAGAGGCGGTTGGGATTGGCCTGAGAACCGGCCACGTGATATATCTCCCAGCCCCCGAAGTGGGGGCCGCGGACGTCCCAATCCGCACGCGTGGCATCCGACTCCAGGACGAAAGCGCCCTTGCGAGTCCCAACGAGGACCCTCACACTGCTCATCCGCATTCCTTTCCCAGGTGACAAAGGACTCTTATGTCTCTATGACTGTCCCGCGGCTGAGAAATCATCGCTCGATCGATCTCGGCCGTGACGGTTTCAGCCTCGAGCAAGGGTGACCGCCTCATCCAGCCCCATCGCTAGCCCTTCCTCCCAGGCCCGCTGTGCGACGTCCTCGTCGAGGTGGGGCCGGGCTTCATCGGTCGGGTCCCCCTCCAGCAGTCCTGCGAACCCGCCGGGCGGGCCGCCGGCGCTCTGGGTGAGCGATTCGTAGGCGCCGGCCAGACGCATGGCGTGTTCATGGCGCCCTTCCCAGGTTGCAAGCCAAGACAGGTCCACGATGGTGATGGCGATCCCCGTGGGGTTGTCCACCTCGCAAAACAAGTCCAGGGCCTCGAGCCCGGCCGCCCGAGCGTCCGCCGCCCGGCCCACGCGCCCGAACGCGAAGGCCAGCCAGACCAGGTCGAAGGCGAGGTGAAGCCGGTCCCCCCGGCGCCGCCAGATGGTCGTGGTGTCCTCGAGCCTCGTTATCACCGGACCCCAGTTCCGAGCCTCCGCGTCCCGAATCACTAGCATCGACTGAACCTGCGCTACACCCGCCTCGTCCCCTGCCCGGCGGAACAGGTCGAGGCCCTCCTCGAGCATTTCGGCCGCGGCATCGATGTCTTCCCCGGCGACCACGAACGAAAGGTTGTAGAGAGCCTCCGCGGTGCGAGCGGGGTCACCGAGCTCTCGTTCGATGGCCAGGGCGCCCTCGTAGGACGCTCGGGCGGCCTCGCGGTCCTGCTGCCACCAGGCCAAGCCACCTGCTCCGATCATCGCCTTGGCCCGGGCCGGGCTCGTCCGGCCCGGCATGGCCAGGGTCTCGTCGAGCCAACGGCGGCCCTCCTCCTGGTGGCCCCGCTGCTGCCAGAACCGCCAGAGAGCGCCGGCCGGTTCCTGGGCCCGATCCGCCTCACCGGCTTCGATCGCCCACCGCAGTGCGGCCCGAATGTTGGCATGTTCCCGGTCGCAAATATCGAGCCACTCGCCCTGACCCTCGGCGACGAGGTGGGGTTCGGCCTCCACGGCCAGATCCAGGAAGTGCTCGGCATGATGTCGGCGCAGGAAGTCGCGTTCGCCCCTTACCTCAAGCTGCTCTTGCCCGAACTCCCGGATCGTCTCGAGCATCGAGAAGCGGGGATCGCCCTCGTCGGGCTCCGACCTGCGGATCAGCGATTGGTCGACCAGGGACGACAGTCCATCGAGGATGTCGAGACCGAGTCCGTCGGGATCGCAAACCGCTTCCGCCGACTCGAGCGTCCAGCCCCCTGTGAATACCGACAGCCGCGCGAACAACTCTCGCTCGGCGGGGTCGAGGAGCTCGTGGCTCCAGGTGATGGCACCGCGCAGGGTCCGTTGACGCTCCGGGAGGTTCTTGGGACCGCTGGTGAGGACGGCGAGACATTCCTGGAGCCGGGGCAGCATCTGCTCGGGAGTGAGGACCTTGGCGCGGGTCGCGGCGAGCTCGATGGCAAGCGGCAGGCCGTCGAGGCGCGCGGTGATCGCCGCCACCGCAGCGGCGTTCTTCTCCGTCACCTGGAACCGGGGACTCACCGCAACGGCACGATCGGTGAACAGACGCACCGATTCGATGCTCCGCAAGGCCTGGAGGTCGAGTATGCCGTCGACGTCGGGAGGCTCGAGGGGCGGCACCGCGTACTCCTGCTCGCCACGTAGCGACAACACGATTCGAGACGTGACCAGAACCTTGAGCTCGGAAGCCGCGGTGAGCAGCGCTTCGACGGCGGCGCATGCTTCCACAACCTGCTCGAAGTTATCGAGAACCAGGAGTAGCTCCTTGGAACTGAGGTGGATCTTCACCGCTTCGAGGATCGGGTGCTCGGCCATCTCCTCGACCCCCAGGACCCGTGCTACGGCCGAAGGGACCAGGGCGGGATCGGTCACCGCAGAGAGATCGACGAAGAAGGCTCCGTCCCGGTACTCGGTGAGAACGTCGGTCGCCACTTGCAGGGCGAGCCGGGTCTTTCCGGTCCCTCCCGGTCCGGTGAGGGTGAGGAGTCGGGTGTGGTCGAGGAGGTGTCGCACCTTGGCGATTTCTCCTTCCCGGCCCACGAACGATGTGAGCTGAAGAGGGAGATTGTTCGGCCGGGCGTCGAGACTCCTGGGCGGCGGGAAGTCGGACGGGAGACCATCGATCGCGAGGTCATAGAGGTGCTCGGGATGGATGATGTCCTTGAGGCGGTGCGGTCCGAGATCTCTGAG
>JBOGWV010000090.1:0-2693 GCA_050693975.1 Actinomycetota bacterium | reverse complement strand
CGTCGAATGGATGGATCGTCTCGAACTGCGCATGCACCAGCGACGCCTGGACAAGTGCGGGCAGATCGTCACGCTCACAGAAACGACATAGCTCCCCCAACAAGGAATCCACCATTTCAGGTGGCGGGGGCACGAAGTCAGCACCGCAGGGGTTGTAGTCGTTCCCGCCGATCCAGTTCTGCTTATCTCTTGGCCGCCCAGCGATCCTGGGGTGAGACCGCTCCATCAGTTCGCGGTGCACGGCCACGATCTCGTATGGAGTGACTCGTCCCGCATTCGCCGTCTCTTCGATCGCGAACTGCATCGCATCGACGTTTGCCAGAATCTCAAGGGCCTCGACGCTCGCCTTGCGGCCGATGTCGTCGCGCACCTCTGCGCGAGCTAATTGCTTGGCGTCAACCTGCAAACCCTCCACCTTCGAGGAAGCAATCGATTCGGTTCTCAAAAGAAGTCGAGCTAGGGGGGCGAGCTGAGGCGCGGAGTGGTTGAGCTGTGAGATGGCTACTTCAGCGTCGGATACGACGGTGGCTAGCTCTCCGGGAAGGTCGTAGGCATCCCCATCGAGAGGCTCGGGCAGGAAGACCTCGTACTCGCATGCACGTCGGTAGCGAGGAGGTGCCTTGGTAAGCTCGGGTCGCGCAGACCAGGCCCTCCTCTCATAACGTCCCCTCACCGGCACATCCTTTACTAGCGGGCGGGCTTAAGTAAAGGTTAGCGATTATCCTTTACTAGCGCAAGTAAGAGTTCGGGTATAGCCCTTACTAGAGGTGCCTTGGCGGACCACAGTGACTTGGGAATCTCCTGGTCAAGGAGCCTATCGAAGTGGACCCGGCAGGCCTGGAAGGGGACCGATCCGAAGTCCCGGTGCGCCTGGGCGAAGCCCGCCCCGAGGTCTGAGACCACTCCGGTGAGAGGATGGCCGGCATCGAGGCGCGCTTCGGTGGCAAGGCGGGCGAAGCCATCTGCGGTCTCGGAATCGAGCATGAGCGCGTGCACCAGGTCCTGGGTTGGATGATCGACCCCGATGAGCAGACAGCGCTTGTCGCCCTTGACGCGGATCACCTTGCCGTCGATGCCGAGAAAACCTCCCCACTTCGGTTGCAGCTCGATGGAGACCTCGAGCGGCGTCTTAGCGCGTTCTCCGAGCTCTTGCACCCAGCCGTTGAGCGTGACGCGCGACAGCGAGCGACCGAACCGTTGCTCGAGCATCACCGCGAGCACGCGATACGAGGAGAGGCCTTGGATGTATAGACGGACACTCTCCTCGATGACCGCGTCGCTGAAGCGCGCACCGACCCCCGCGCTTTTACGTTGAGGAGTGATAGTTGCGCCGCAGGACTTACAGGAGAACCGCTGCAGCGGCGTAACAGGCCCGCGAAGGCCGATGGGCACAGAGCGCGTCCGCCCTCGGCGGATCGTGCTCAAGCTGTCGCACGCGGGACAACGAACTCGCCGTTTTTTCCCATCCTCAGACCCTATCCGTCGTTTATCGGATACGTACTATGGAAAGGGCCTTAGACCAGGGATTTTAGCCTTCTCTCACGCGCGCTGTTTATGACGCTGTCCGTTTTCGGGGGCGGAGGGCGTGGGACTCGAACCCACAAGTCCTGACGGACAACGGTTTTCAAGTGTGTGGCCGGGCGTCCTGACTGGCCCTGCCTACTTCTGCCTGATGCTATTTGTTCAGGTCAGCGGCAAGGCAACTTCCTGACCGGTGCTAGCCAGTCCCGATCCTTCCTAGTGCGTTCGTTGACAAAGCGTTGACAAGTCAGGGAGGCAGGAGAGTGCGCAGATGCGGATCCTGGGCAGGATTCGAACGGAAGGGCGACGGCCAAGCGTCGCTCGCATGGCCGTGGCGGCAGTACAAGATCGCTTAGACAGCTTCGTCGTTAGTTCACTGCTCGCTGAGCGTCCCTTAACGCTTGACGTTATTAACGCTACACGTTATGGTTAGCCGTGATCAAGAGCTTTCGGGACAAAGACACCGAACGGCTCTTCGAGCGACAGCAGGTCCGGAAGGTCGGGACAGAGGTGCGTAGGGTGGCCCTCCGAAAACTTCGCATCTTGGATGCGGCTATGAGCCTGGCCGATCTCCGAGTGCCGCCCGGCAACCGCTTGGAGCGACTGCGGGGCGACCGCGCCGGCCAGCACAGCATCCGGATAAATGACCAGTGGCGCATCTGCTTTCGCTGGCGTGGAGGGGATGCCTACGATGTGGAGATCGTCGATTACCACTAGGAGGATGTGATGACACCAAAGAAACTGGCACCCGTCCACGCGGGGGAGATTTTGCTGGAGGAATTTCTCCTTCCCCTGGGAATCAGTCAGTACCGACTCGCCAAGGACATCAACGTCCCCCCTCGCCGAATCAACGAGATCGTGCACGGCAAGCGTGCGATCTCGGCAGACACCGCCCTTCGTTTGTCTCGATATTTCGGGACTTCCGAGAGGTTCTGGCTTAACCTGCAGGCGCAATTCGATCTAGATGTTGAACGAGATCGCCTGGGTGGTCGCCTTGCCCGAGAAGTCGCTGTGCGCCGCGCTGGCTAATCGACGCTTGGCCGTCGCTACAGTTTCCAACCGATCTCCTCTGCGAGTGCAGAGATGTCGGGCTTGACCACGGCCCTCACGCGGCAATCAGGTCCCGGACGGAAGGGAAGATCGGTTGGGGCGGCGGGGCGCGGGAAGGGCCA
>JBOGWV010000089.1:0-4426 GCA_050693975.1 Actinomycetota bacterium | reverse complement strand
CCGCCGGCCACCGCGGCGGCAGTGCTCGCGACGACCGCGGTGCTGGCCGCCAGTCGCTGGAATCCCGCGAGCGAGTGCTCGAGCGCGCCCGGCAACATCGGTGAGATCGACACCCAGAGCCTGATCCCCCTTCGTCCCGTGTAGTAGGTGACGAAGGCGCGAACGACGTCGGGATGCAGCTGGGTCCCCGCCTCCTTATGGAGGATGGCAATGGCGTCCTTGTGTCTGCGGGCCGCCCGGTAGGGCCGGAGCGAGGTGATCGCGTCGAAGGTGTCCGCGACTGCAATGATGGCGGCGCCCAGCGGGATCTGGTTACCACTCAGCCGGTGAGGGTAGCCGGTTCCGTCCATGCGCTCGTGGTGGTGGCGAACTATGGCCTCGAGCTCGGGGTCTCCGAGCTCCGCGATCATCGTGGCGCCATCAACGGGGTGCCGTTTGATGATTTCGTACTCTTCATCGTCGAGCCGGCCCGGCTTGGTAATGATGTGGCGCGGCGTTCGGATCTTCCCGACATCGTGCAGCGCCGCCGCCAGCCTGATCTTCTCGCATGTCGATTTCGGCAGCTTCATGGCCCGGGCGATCATGTAGGCGTGGCGAGCCACGCGATCGCAATGCCCGTGGGTGAAGGGGTCGCCGGTCTCGATCGACCTTGCGAGCTTCTTCAAAACCTCGAGGTGCTCTTGGTGGCTCAGCTTGTGCGGGTCGTCTCTCGTAAGTGCAAGCCGCTCGACGTGCTTGAGGATGCAGCGCTGCAGCCAAAGCCGCCGGAGGTAGCCCCACAAGAGGAGGTCGTCGAATACCACGTCGCGCGACCCCGGCCGGCCCTGCCAGAGCTTGGCTCCCACCCTTCCGAAGACGACCGAGAGGGTCGCACAGGCGACCGTGGTCAGGAGAAAGGGGAGGTGAAAGTCGAGGCGCGCGAGCCATGAGGCAATACCAAGGGGTAGAACGAAGACGACGAGGGTCGTCAGGAGCGCGTGTGGTGCATAGAGCTTGAGATCGGTCCTCTGAAGCTCATCGTTCATGCTCGTCCCATCCGAAAAGTCAGGAGCGGCCGGCGGCTCCTTGTAAATTCTTCCATCGGCCCGCCGGAGGGGCCGCTTGAGGACCGTTTGACGGATCGAGGTAGGCCCAGTCGAGAGGAGAGCCAATTGGAGTTCGGCGACGTCGTTCGTCGACGCAAGATGATTCGCAACTACCGAGCCGAGCCCGTCGATCCCGGCTCACTCGAGCGCATCATCGATGCGGCTCGAAGGGCCCCCAGTGCGGGCAACAGCCAGGGCCAGTACCTCGTGGTCATTACCGAGCAAGAGACTCGAACCAGAATCGCGGAGTTGGGCAACGAGCAGCATTACGTGACCCGAGGCATGCCGCCGTGGATGTCGACCGCGCCGGTGCACGTGGTGGTGTGCGTGCGGGAAGATGACTATCACGAGCGCTACCGGGAGCCCGACAAGGTTGGATCCGACGGGGCCGAGATGGAGTGGCCGGTCCCCTACTGGTGGGTCGACGCGGGGGCGACGATGATGCTCGTACTACTTGGGGCGGTGAACGAGGGCCTGAGTGCAGGGGTGTTCGGCTCGCACAGGATGCAGGGACTCAAGGAGCTTCTCGACATTCCGGCCGACGTGGTGCCGATCGGAATCATCACCATCGGTCATGCCGCGTCGAGGGCCACCACGGGCTCGGCCGCGCGCGGCCGCAAGCCCGCAACACAGACTGTTCATCGTGAGCGCTGGGGCGCCTGATCAACCCTCGAAGGGATCGTTCGGACCGGGATCCTGCTGGCTGAAGTAGCGCTGAAACTCCTCGGCCAGCTCGTCACCCGAGGGAACCGAGTCTTCGACTGCGGCGGCCTCGAGCCGGGCCACGTACTCCTTGGCGTCGGGGCGCGCCGCCACTGTCTCGTCGAGTTGTGCGCGCTGTTCCGCGGCGAGCGCACGAAGATCATCGAGCTCCACCGCGACACCGAGCTGCCCTGCAAGCCGCCCGATTAGCGTCGCGATGGCATCGTGATACGGGCCGTTCACGTAGTGGGGAATCTGAGCGAAGAACCCAACGGTGTCGACTCCCGCGTGAGCGAGCGCCCGATCGACGATGCTGATCGCCGCGCTCGGGACTCGTAGTGTGGGAGGCATCGGCCCCTTCTCGCCGAGCAGGCCCTCGCGCGACGCGGTAGTGAGAACCGGCGGCGGAAGCGTGTGTGGCACCGCGGCCGGCACAGCCCCCAGAGTCACGTGCAGACCCACGTCGTGCTGTTGAGCGAATTCGACGACCGAGGACGAGAACGCGCGCCAGCGGAGGTCAGGCTCGGTGCCCAGCATGACCAGTACACCCTTGCTCCCCAGCTCCGCCTGCCGCACCGTGATCTCGGGCCACGTCACCTCGGTCATCGCCCCGTCGACGATGTCGAGGATGGGCCGGCTGGACCGATAATCGAACAACTCGTCGGCGTCGAAGAACGCCACCACGTCGGCATCACCGGCAATGCGTTGAGCCGCGTCGGTGGCGACCGAAGCCGCATCGACCCATCCTCCGAGCGCCGAGATCATCACGGGCCGATCGAGTTCGACCTCCCGGGTCACGGTGAGAAGCGTCATGCCCGCGACCTTATGACACCACCCGTCGGCTGTTTGCTCCCGGTCTAGTGGCCTACCTAGCCCTCGACCTCGTCGAGGTGCTTCTCCTCGAGATCCTTGTACTTCAGAGGGTCGACCCGAACCCCGGGACCCATCGTCGTCGAAAGGGTGATGCTCTTCAGGTAGCGGCCCTTGGCGGCGGCGGGCTTGGCCCGCACTACCTCGTCCATAACGGTCGCGTAGTTGACGGCGAGGTCGCCCTCCTCGAAGGACTTCTTACCGATGATCAAGTGGAGGTTGCCGTGGCGGTCGGTGCGGTACTCGACGAGTCCGCCCTTGAGGTCGCCAACGGCCTTTGCAACGTCGGTGGTCACGGTGCCGGACTTGGGGTTGGGCATCAATCCGCGCGGACCGAGCACGCGGCCCAGCTTTCCCACGACGGGCATGAGGTCGGGCGTGGCCACCGCGGCGTCGAAGTCGAGCCACCCGCCCTCGATTCGCTCGGCGAGATCGTCATCACCCACGACATCGGCACCCGCGGCCTCGGCGGCCTTGGCCTGTTCGCCCTTCGCGAACACGGCGACCCGGATGGTCTTGCCGGTCCCCTTGGGGAGCGACACCGCGCCACGAACCATCTGGTCCGCCTTGCGGGGATCGACTCCGAGTCGCAGTGCGAGCTCGACGGTCTCGTCGAATTTTGCCGCGGGGATGGACTTTAGAAGCTTCAGGGCGTCGCCTGCGGAGTAGAGCTGGTCGCGATCGACCTGGTTCAGAGATTCCTTGAGACGCTTGCCGGTCTTCGGCATGTTCGCTACCTCCTCGTGGTCAGCGACGGAGTCGAGCCTCCGCCTCCCACTAACTAGGGACAATCTGCTCCGGCGCGATCGTGATTCTTACTTGACGGTGATGCCCATGGAGCGGGCCGTGCCCTCGACGATCTTCATCGCGGCATCGATGTCGTTGGCGTTGAGGTCGGGGAGTTTGATCTCTGCGATCTCGCGCACCTGGTCGCGCGTCACGCTGCCGACCTTGTCCCGGTTCGGCTCGCTCGAACCCTTGAGGACCGCGGCCTTCTGACGAAGTAGCACGGCCGCGGGTGGAGTCTTGGTGATGAACGAGAACGAACGATCCTCGTAAACCGTGATCTCGACCGGGACGATGGTTCCCGTCGACTGCTGCGTTGCGGCGTTGTACTGCTTGCAGAAGTCCATGATGTTGATACCGGCCTGACCGAGGGCCGGGCCCACGGGCGGAGCCGGCGTCGCCTGCCCGGCGGGAATCTGAAGCTTCAGTACCTGCGCGACCTTCTTGCGCCGCTCACTCATTGTCGTTCTCCTTAACTTTCTTCTGTGCCGGGGTCTACAGCTTGGCGACCTGGTCGAAGCCCAGCTCGACCGGGGTCTCACGTCCGAAGATGTTGACCAGTACCTTGAGCTTCGACTGGTCGACGTTGATCTCGCTGATGGTCCCGGTGAAGTTGGCGAAGGGACCGGAGATGACTCGAACGCTCTCCTGCTCTTCGAACTCGAGCCGCGGCTTGAGCTTCTTCTTGTCTTCGGGCTTGACCTGCAGGATCTTGTCGATCTCGCGGTCGGAAAGCGGGGTCGGCTTGGCCCCTGAGCCCACGAACCCGGTAACGCCCGGGGTGTTTCGCACCACGTACCAGGAGTCGTCGTCGAGATACATGCGGACGAGCAGGTAGCCGGGGAACACCTTCTTCTGCACGACCTGCTTGCGGCCCTGCTTGATCTCCATGACGTCTTCCATGGGGATGATGACCTCGAAGATCTTGTCGTCGACGTTCATCGACTGGATTCGAGACATGAGGTTGGTCTTCACCCGGTTTT
>JBOGWV010000088.1:0-8749 GCA_050693975.1 Actinomycetota bacterium | reverse complement strand
CGCGGGCCGCGAGGTAGTAAGAAGGGTCACGGACTTCTGCGCTGATCCACCGCACGATGGCTGCCTATATAAGGGGTTCGCTCACAAACAGCAAGCGGAGGGCGGCCCGGAAGCCGCCCCTCGCATACTCAACTACGTCGTCGCGTTACAGCGCGCCCTTCTTGAACGGCCCCCAGATCGCGAATGAATTCGCCGACGAGGCCTGGATGTTCACGAACAGCACCCTGCCGTCGGGGCTAAAGGTCGAACCGGCAAACTCCTCGCCCATGCGCTGCGGGATGGCGTTCAGTGCGAAGTCGAAGATGCCACCGTCCGGTGTGATGCCGCGCAGGAAGTTCTCGACCGGCCCGTCCTCACACAGCAGAGCAGACTTCTGCGGGCTGATGGTCATGTTGTCGGGCAGCTCCAGCACGGTCCGGCTCGGTGACTCGAACAACAGCGTCAGCGTCGCCGCGCTCGTGTCGTACACCCAGATCTGGCCGAAGCCGTCGCCGTAGCCGGCCGGCGGGGTCTCGCCTGCGGGAGTATCGCCGCCCTGCGTCGACACGATGTAGATCTTGCCGGAGTCGTAGAAGATGCCCTCGAGGCGGCTGAAGGTTGCTCCTCCCTTAGCGGCACCCTGATTAAAGACGAAGTTGATCGCCTGGTCGTTGGTCGTGCCCGGAGGATGCGTGGTGTCGGGCTCGTCGATCTCGACCCACTCGACATCGTAGGTGACGCCCGGGGTCTGACCCTTGTCGAGCACGGCGTTGTCCACGCCCTTGATCTTGAGCATCTCGAGCTTGCCACCGTCGATGAGCCTGCCGGTGTTCATCGGGTTGCGTGGCGCGGTGTAGCGGTAGAAGCCCGAAGGGAAGTTGAAGTTGTCCTCAGTCTCATAGACGATCCCGGTCGCGGGGTCGACGTCGACGGCCTCGTGGGCGAAGCGGCCGGCGTTCCTGATCGGCACCGGCTTGCGGTTCTCCCCCGGCCCCCAGGAAGAGGGCACCTCGAAGACGTAGCCGTGCTGTTGCTCGAGCAGGGTGTTGTCGCCGCCGGTGAAGTCGGGCCCGACATCGGGGCCATTAATTGTCTCTTCGCAGGTTAGCCAGCTTCCCCACGGGGTGGCTCCTCCCGCACAGTTCATCTGGGTGCCGTTGCAACTGACCCAGGACTCGAACCGGTTGGCGGTCGGGCTCACGTCGAGCGACATGGTGCCGCCCTGAGCCATCTTGTCGTAAGCCTTGCTCGGGTCACCGAAGGCGGGACCGGGTCCGTTGATCTCGTGGTTGCGGACCAGGCGATAGCGCCCCCTGCCGAAGGAGAAGGCGGCCATGCCGTCGTGGCGACCGCGCGTGATGATGCCGTCGGTCGAGACGGTGCCGGTGTAGGAGAAGCTGCGGTAGTTGAAGCCCTCGGGCAGGTGCAGTCGCACCGCGCCGTCGAGCTTGTCAGGCACCGGCCCGATCGGACCGTAGCCGCCGTTGTTGGGCGCCACCCCCGTCGAGCCCGTCGCCAACGCGGCTCGAGCGAAGACCGCCTGCAGCGGCCCCGCCATGGTTGCGAGCCCGGCCGCGGTCAGCCCAGCGCGCCGAATGAACGTACGGCGATCGGTCACCGTCATTGAAACCCCCCGTTTCCCTGTCCAGACAAGACCGTGGCAGCATAGCCGCGTCGCCCAAAAGCTGGTAGGGGATCAAGCCCCGAAAAGTCGCATTCGCGCCATGACTCGACTGAATTCAGGCGCGGCGGCCGAACATCGCCAGAAGCACGGTCTGCTCGTTGGCCCCCTCGAGGATATCCGGTCGCTCTCCGGTCGCGCCGCCTCCGCGGTAGAGCTCCTCGATCGGCTCGAACCAGGTCTTGCAGGCCAACACGAGCTCGGGGTCGAGGTGGTCGTCCGCACCAATGCCGCGCGCCAGGTCCCAGGCGTGGATGAGGTGATCGGCGAACAACTGCATCGCGTACTCGCGACCGGGCATGTCACCGAACGAGAGATGAACGATGCGCTCGAGGGCTCCTTGTTCGGCGGCGGCCGCGACGGCCTCGTCCTTGGCCTTGGTCCACGACGACTTCGGGTCGTCGCCCAGGCAGTCGCCGTCGAAACGATCGCCGACCTGTTGGATCGTCGAGCCTCCGAACAGAGGTGGCGCCCATAAGTCCTCGCGAACAAGGTGGTCGACCAGCGTGCGGACGTCCCACTCGCCGCTCGGCGTGCCGTTGCTCCACTGCTCGTCGCCGACGAGCTGCACGCGCCGGTCGAACTCACGTACTGAGGCGGCGAGCAGCTCCGCGGCGTTCATGGAACCCAACTCTATCGGCCTCACACCTCGATCTTGCTAGGAGCGGGCGAGGCCGGCACACTCCCACGCACCAGCGTCGTTGCTCCCGGGCGCGAGACGATCTCGAGGTTACCGCCGAGCGCGGCAACTCGGTCGGTCATGTTCTGCAGCCCCGACCCCTCCGCATGCCCTGTAGCCGTGAACCCAGGACCGCCGTCCGCGACCTCGAACCGCAAATGTGTGTCCTGTTGCCACACGGTCACACCGATCGGGCCATCAGCGTGCTTAACCGCGTTTTGAATCGCCTCGAGACAGCAGAAGTACACGGCGTTCTCAACCTCGCGCGAATACCGCCCCACGCTTGCGCCTTGGACCGCGACGGTGACCGGACAGCGTCGTGCGTAGGCCTTCAGCGCGGGCACGATCCCCTTGTCGGAGAGTATCGGTGGATAGATACCGCGCGCGAGGTCGCGGAGCGTCTGCAAGGCGTCTGAGGTGTCCCTCTGAATCTCCTCCATCAGATGTTGAGACCCAGCAGGATCACGGCTCGCAAGATCATGTGCCATCCGAAGCTTCATCCCCAGCGCGACGAGGTTCTGTTGGGCACCGTCGTGGATATCTCGCTCGATTCGGCGGCGCTCCGCATCCTGCGCGGAAACGATTCGCTTGCGAGAAGCTCGCAACTCGCCGATGCGGGCATTGAGCTCGGCCCCCAGCTGAACGTTTCGCAACATCAACCCCGCCTGCGATGCAATGCCGCCAAGTAGCCGTTCCTCGATCGGGGTCAGTTCCTCACCGGGTGGCTTGGTCACGCTGATCGCTCCCAGCAGCTCGCCACTGTGCGTCACGGCGACCGCTCGACCTGAATCCCCGAACGAGGGAAGCTCGTTACCGTCGAGCAGCTTGGCTGACGAGCGCGTTTCGACCTCCGGAAAGGCGGCGGAGCAGACGAGCTTGTCTCCCACCCGCAACCACACCTCGACTCGTGCAGCGCTCGTCGCCTCACCAATCGTGCGCGCCATGGTCGGAAGCACGTCGTCGACGGCGTACGTCTCGCTGACGCGATCCGAGAACCTGCTCAATACCTCGTATGGAGTGGCACGCCGGCCGTAGATCAGCCGATTGGCGAGAGTTCGGGCGCGCTCGCGCAGCGGCTGAAAGATCACCGCTATGAGTGCGGTCAGCACGACCGAAAGGGCGACGTCGATCTGCGTCCCTGCTCCCACGAGTGTTCCCAGTCCGACGACCAGCGCAAGATACGCGAGCGTGATCACTCCCACCACAATTCCGTACACGAGCGTTCGGTTGACAATCCGATCGATGTCCCACAACCGGAATCGCACCAACCCCACGATCAAGGCGATCGGGATGACAGCGAAGACCAGACGAAAGAGGCGGAACGAGAACGCCGCCGAACTCACGCCCGAGAACTTCGCCCCTATGAACACGGGATCGAGTGCCGCCTCATCACGGTAGACCGCCATGTTGTGCAGATCCGCATCGAGGTTCGTCAACTCGATAGTCGTGCGCCTATCCGAGGCAAGCACGATGCGACGGGTATCGAACCGGTTCTTGAGTGCGGTCACGCCTATGCTGATCGGAGCGCCTGGCTCCTCGGTGACGAGTAGCGATCCCACCATCTTCTGCGGGTGAGGGTCGCAGCGGAAGAAGTACTCCCCCGGGCCCAAGGGCGGGATCTCGTTGGTCCGCTGCTCGCCTGGATTTTGATCCCTGGACGTCGTCAGGAACATCAGTGGCAGAGCGGTGC
This sequence comes from Actinomycetota bacterium, assembly GCA_050693975.1. Classification (GTDB taxonomy): domain Bacteria; phylum Actinomycetota; class CADDZG01; order CADDZG01; family WHSQ01; genus WHSV01. The sequence continues at coordinate 4,720 of JBOGWV010000088.1, read as the reverse complement.
CCAGAGCAACCACGAGGGCCCACATCAGAACGCGCGATTGCTGGCGCGTCTCTGGATCGCTCGCCGCCCGCAGCCTGCCGAACTGGGCCACCACCGCTGCGACCGGAACCAGGATGCCAAACACAAGCACCAGCCCCAGAGTGTGGTCGTCGGTAGTGAACAGCGACAGCATGGTGAAGATGAGCGTGACGATCATCATCACTGGGACCCGGACGGCGCGAATGGTTGGGCTCTGAGACACGAAACGACCGTCTGGAAACAGCAACAGTGCGAAGAGGTAGGCCAGGCCCGAGAGGATGTGGACGAGCACATGCCAGACATCGATCTCGCCGAGCCATGAAACGGGAACAACTTGCAGCGCATCGTGCCCTCTGAGGTTGAAGGTGACTGCAACGCCGACCATCCCAAGTGCGAGCAACCGAGCCGTGAAGTCCCTTGGACGCAGGCGCAGCACAAAAATGGAAAGAACGAGATTCACCGCGCTGAAACCAAAATCCAGCACCGCTTGCCACATCGCCCCCGTTCCGTGCGAGGCCTGAGCCGCGTTCCCGGCAAGCTGCGCGAGCACACCGTTCGTGGCTCCCCAGCGGTGCAACGCTCGGTGAACCTCGGGGTCGGCCGCTGCGATGGTTGGAAGGAGCCCCAGCAGCAACCAGCCGACCGCACTCGCGAAAGCCAATCCGAAGAAGATGAAGAAGAGACGGTCTCTCTTAGAAAGGCTCACTGATTGAGTCTGAAGGAGGTGGTGGGGGGACGAAAGGGGGATCGACCCCACTCCAAAGGTGGTGATAGCACCCCCGTTGGCCCAAGGGTCACCGTCCTATGCTCCTTGCATGACGATTCGGTTGGTCATCGCCGAGGACAACTATCTTGTCCGCCAGGGGGTGGTGCGGCTCGTCGAGATGCACCCTGACCTCGAACTGATGAGCGCTTGCGACGATCTCGATTCCTTGATGAGCGCCGTGGAGGGGCTGAAACCAGATGTCGTGCTGACAGACATCCGCATGCCTCCCAGCTTCACCGACGAAGGCATCCGGGCCGCTGCCGCTTTTCGTTCCACGGCACCCGACACGGGAGTAGTGGTACTGAGCCAGCACGATGAGGCAGCCTACGCGCTGGCGTTGCTCGAGGATGGGTCGGAGGGACGCGCCTATCTGCTCAAGGAACGCTTGTCGGATCTCACCCAGCTCGTCGCCGCCATCAAGGAAGTCGCGCGCGGAGGATCGGTCATCGATCCCAAGGTCGTGGAGTCCCTCGTCGCCGCGCGCTCCCGGTCGGAGCGCTCACCGTTGGATCGTTTGACCCCACGCGAACGGGAAGTGCTGTCGGAGATGGCTCAAGGTAAGACCAACGCGGCCATCGCCGAGACGCTGTTTCTCACCCAGCGTGCGGTCGAGAAACACATCAACTCGATGTTCTCGAAGTTGGACTTGTCGGGCGAAAGAGACGTGCACTCGCGAGTCAAGGCGGTGCTGTTCTTCCTCTCCGAACAAGGCTGACTCCGGTTGGGGATGCTGCCACCCCGCCGCATGTGGTGGCTCCACCGTTTCGCTTCGGTTCGCAGCGCGACACGCTGAGCGCTACGTACTCGACGAAAGGAGCAATCCATGAGCCTGCGCTCGACCCGCACTCGCATCCTGCTGGTGGTGGCGGCGCTGACAGTGGGGGCGGCGACCCTTTCGGCAGCGCCCAACGCCGGCGCGCACGGCGAGCACTTGCGTGCGACCGTTAGAAACACGGGCGGCGCCACGGTCGGAAACATGACCTTCTCAGAAGAAGATGGGGCCATCCTCGTAAAGGCAACCTTCCGGGGCCTCGCACCCGGGTTTCACGGCTTCCACATCCATTCAATCGGTGTCTGCGACCCCTTGGCGAAGGATGCGACCGGCGCCACGGTGCCCTTCTTCTCGGCGGGCGGCCACTACAACCCAGACGCTTTCGCCCACGGCAATCACGCCGGAGACATGCCACCCCTTCTCGTGCTGCAGGACGGCACTGCGAAGCTGCGATTCAAGACCGATCGATTCGAGCTTGATGAACTGGTCGACGCCGACGGTAGCGCGGTCGTTCTCCACGCTGGACCCGACAACCTCGGCCACATTCCAGCAGCAACGTCCACAGGCGGCGAGCGCTACCACTCCCACTTGGAGAACGTCTTCGGACCAGACTCGTTGACGCGTGCAACCGGTGACGCCGGCGCTCGCTTCGGCTGCGGTCTCGTGATTTCAAACGAGCGATGAACGTGATCGAGACGCGCGGGCTCCGTAAGGAGTACCGCCGGCTGCGAGGCGGGTCCGTCCTGGCGCTGGACGGGCTCGACCTCAGCGTCGATGAGGGCGGGGTGTTCGGCTTCCTCGGGCCTAACGGCTCGGGGAAAACCACGACGATTAGATGCCTCCTGGGCCTCTCGAGGCCAACGGCCGGAACCTGCACAATCCTCGGCCGGGACCCCGCGACCGAACTCGCGAAGGTAATCGGCTCCATTGGCTCCTTGGTCGAAGGCCCCGCGCTGTTTCCCAACTTCTCTGCTCGCCGCAACTTGGACCTGCTCGCCGCCATGGGCAAACTGCCCCGGGCCCGTGTCGACGAGGTCCTGGAGCTGGTTGGTCTCGCCGACCGAGCTCGCGACCAGGTCCGCTCCTACTCACTCGGGATGCGCCAGCGGCTTGCGATCGCAGCCGCCGTGCTGAAGGATCCGAAAATCTTGATCCTCGACGAGCCCGCCAACGGGCTCGATCCGGCAGGCATCAAAGAGGTTCGGCATCTGCTTCGCCGCCTCGGAGGTGAGGGCAAGACGATCCTCGTTTCGAGCCACATTCTCGCCGAGGTGCAGCAGACCTGCGATCGCGTGGCGATCTTGTCGCGCGGGCGATGTGTTGTCACCGGTCCGGTCGACGAGGTCTTGGCGAACGGCGGTTCCAGACGAATCTACGTAACCGTTGACCGTGTCGGCGCCGCTCGCGAAGCTCTTATGAGCGCCGGCATGACTTGCTCGGTAGATGATGGCGCTCTGTTGGTCGAAGCCGCGCCCGAGGCCGCTCCTCACATAGCGATGCTTCTAGCGCAAGAGGGCATCTATCCCTATGAGCTGCGACCCGAGACCATCGATCTCGAAACCGTCTTCCTGGAGCTGACGGGTGGCCAGAGGGAGGCGGCCGCATGAGCACCCTCGTCTTGGTCGAGATCAAGCGGCTGCTCGCGCGCAAGCTCCTGCACTGGTTGTCCGCGCTGGCGGTGCTGGGCTGCATCATCGCCGGCACGATAGCGTTCTTCGCGTCGGACCCACCCTTTCGGTACGAGGAGATGATCTGGATAGTCTTCTCGCTTGCCTTCCCCCTCAGCATGCTCGCCTGGTTGGTGGGTGCGAGTGCCATCGGTGCGGAATGGCACAGCAGAGGTATCACTACGACGCTCACATGGGAGCCGCGCCGCAACCGGGTGCTGTTCGCCAAGCTGGTCGCGGTTTGCTCTGTTGGATTCGCGTGGATCTTGTTATTGCAGTTGGTGTTCTCCTTGGCGATGCTGCCCGCTGGCGCTATCCGGGGGACGATGGAGGGGGTTGACCGCACCTGGCTCGCCGACCAGACCTGGACCTTCCTGCGTGTGGGCGCGGGCGCGGCCCTCGCCGCGGGCCTGGGGCTTTCGCTCGCCACCATCGGACGCAACACGGCCGCGGCATTCGGTGCGGGGATGGCCTACCTCATCGCAGTCGAAGGTCTGATCCGGGGATTGAAGCCATCATGGTCGGAGTGGCTGATCGGCGACAATTTCGCGCTGTTCTTGATTGGCCCCCAAGAGGTGAACCATCTCGACCGTTCGCAGTTGATGGCGGCCGCCCTGCTGCTCGTCTACGGGGCGGTTGTGGCCACCATCGCGCTGGTCACCTTCAGGAAACGAGAGATCGCGTAAAGACATCGACCTCTCATTGACTGGGAGCGCTAGAACGACGGCTCGACCGGTTCGTTCACTTCGAGGTCGCGCTCCCAGCCTTCGTTCTCGAGCTTGATCATCTCGATCGCGACCATGCTGCCGTTGGCATCGAGGTCGGGCAACGCCTGGTATTCGGAGACCCAGCAGCGGTAGACCCTGTAGGCGAGGACGAGCTGGCCGGCCTCGTTGAGCAGCTCGATCCCCACGTCCTTGCGATATTCCTTGAGCGAGACCTCGTGTCCCAAGCCCGCCCCCAGCGTCAGGACCTTTCGCGCCCACTCCTCGAAATCGGTGTCGTGGGTGACACCTCGCTCCAGGGTGATGGGTTCGTACTTGGTAATGCCGGGAGACCGGCGCACATGATTGGGATCGCCGCCGTCACGCTGCTCGACGACTGCGGTGGTTCGCCGCAAGCCGCTCATCCGACTGATGCCCGCGACGTAGCGGCCGTCCCACTTCACCCGAAACTTGAAGTTCTTATAGGGGTCGAACCGGTGCGGATTGACGCTGAATTCGGGCATCGCGGGCTCCTCATCGGCGGCGGTCGAGGCTCATTCTGACTCTGTAGCCCCGTCGCGTCGAGGACATCGCTGGTCTACGTCGCGAACGCTAGCGTGAGGGCTAGGTCGAATCTAGAGGCGAGCACCGTCGACTCTGGACGCATGTAGGTGACGACAACATCGGTGCTCGAGCCCGGCTCGATGTTCAGCGTGCACGAGAAGCTCGTGCCCGGCCCCGAGCATTCGCCACCTGATGTGGTGGCCGACGCGGTCACGGGTTCCGGAGGAGG
>JBOGWV010000087.1:0-11489 GCA_050693975.1 Actinomycetota bacterium | reverse complement strand
CCGAAGCGATTGCGCATGCCATCGCCGAGGAGATCGAGCGTGAGGTCGACTATCGCGACGTGGCCTCAGACGGGGCCGCCAAGGCCGCCACCTTGCTCGCCGAGTTGATGTAGGCGAGAGAGACCGCGCGCGCGAGCCCGGTCGACGACGTTCTTGACTAACCCGTCATCCTGGCGCGCTAGGCCCAAGAGAAGATCGGCCTCGGCGGTCACCTCCACCCAGCCCATCTTCTCGGAGGGGTCACGGACTACCCGAACGAGGGCCTCGGCCGCGCCGAGTTCATCGCGGGCCAGGCGCAGCCGAGCCAAGGCGAAGTAGCTGTGTGCTCCATGCAAGAACGCTTCGCCGGGTGGGAGGTCCACCCCGTCGAGGAGATCCTCGGCCCTGAGCATGCACGTTTCCGCTTCGTCGCTCTTCCGCTCGAGCCATAACGCGAGACCGAGATGACTCAACGAGCGCACCAAGTAGGCCTCCGATCCGTCGCGTTCTGCGACATCAAGAGCCGTACGAAGGTGTTCGATCGCTCGGCGCGAGTCGCCTACTTCCGTAAGAGTCCACCCGAGCATCACCTCAGCCAAAGCCACCCACCAAGGATGACCGACGGCCCCCGCGAGCTGGGCGGCACGCTCTCCCTCGCGCAGTGCATCGTCCCAATCGCCCCGTGACCGATTGATCCAGCCAAGTTGCGCCCTAAACGGCCCCTGGTTCGCCTCGTAGCCGGTGCGGGCGTTGATCTCGAGGGCGACTTCGATCCGGTCGTTCGCTCGCTGCCACTGCGCGCGAGCAAACGGGATGAACGACGACTCGAATACCGTCCATTGCAGGTACCACAGGAGTCCTTGCCGGCGGAGTATCGGTTCCAGTTCGTTAAGCACCGGCTGCAATACCTCGATGTTTCCCGAGTAAGCCGCCGCGGTTTTGAGTCCGTCCAAAGCAAACGCCAGGCCGCGCTCGTCGTTCAGCTTGCGGGCGTGCTCGACGGCTCGGCGCGCGTACCGGTAGGCGTCGGTGAACTTGAGCTTGTTGGTGGCGATGACCGCAAGCCTGCTGAGGACGCTGGCCTCGGCGGACGTATCACGGGTCTCCCCCGCAAGCGCGAGTGCATCCTCGAGAAAGGGGATGCACTCAGCTGAAGGCCGCCCGAGTCCGACGAGAATGTCACCGCCCAGCTCTCGCAAGACCGACATCTCTAGGGCGCGGTCACCCATTTCTTGAGTCAGCGCCAGTGCCGCGCGGTGATCCTCGAACGCGCCCTGGAAGTCGGTCAAGGCCTCTCGTACCTGTCCGCTCAGCAAGAGCGCACGCGCTTCGGTTGTGGAATCGCGCGCCAGCGCTGCGGCTTCGAGGGCTCCCTTAACCATGCGTTGAGCGTCGCGGTTGGCATGGCGGTTGACCGCGCGCTCGGCAGCCTCGAACCATGCCTTCGCCGCTAGGGCGAACTCCCCGGCAGCGCGGGCATGAGTCGCTACCGACTCAGGACGTCCTTCGAGAAGGGCAGCGGCGCGACGGTGGCGCGCAATCAGGATCGGTCCCGGCGTCGTGCGATACAGGGCGTCTCGAATGAGGTCGTTGGCGAACTCGAACATGCCCCCGCTTTCGGTTAGCAGTCTGGCATCCAAGGCGCGGCGCGCCCTACGTGCCGCCTCTTCCGAGGCGACCTCGAGCATTTGCGCTACCAGCGGCAGTTCGAAAGCAGAGCCGAATACCGCGCCAACCCGGAGCAGCTCTTCGCACGGTTCTCCGGTTCTTTCGACTCGCCCGAGCACCGCCGCAAGCAGTGTTTCAGGCACCTCGCTCTGATCCGCTCCCTCGATCAGCGCGCGCAGTGTCTCAACCACGAAGAGGGTGTGACCCGAAGTGCGAGCGAGGATGCGCTGAGTTAGATCGGGCGCTCCCGCAGCCGCGGCAAGCTGAGTCACCGCGTCATTCGAAAGAGGACCCAGATCAAGTCTCTCTGCAACGTCTTGGAGGTGGGACTCTGCCTCGTTCGCCTCATCTGCCCGCAACGTTGCCAGGAACATGACTCGGGCTCCGCGGAGTCTTCGAAAGCCGAAGTGCAACCACTCCAGAGTCGAAGACCCGGCATTGTGCAAGTCATCAAGAAGCACCAGTAGCGGAGTCCGTAAGCTCGCCCTGTAAAGGAGCGACGCGATGGCCTCGAAGGTTCGCCTACGCTCGATCTCGGGAGTAGAGGGCTGATAGGAATGCGGCCGCAGCACCAAGTCGATCTCTGGGACGAGCGCAGAGAGATTGGGAGCCCATTCGCCCGCAAGCTCTCGAAGCGTATCTGGATCCCCGGCGAGTGCCAGCGAACGGACAACATCGGCGAGCGGCTGAAGGAAAAGAGAGCGCTCCGCCTCGTAACACCGTGCTTGCACAACTCGGCCCCCGGTCGTGCGCACGACCTCTGCTACCTCGGACGCGAGACGTGTCTTTCCTATCCCCGCCTCACCCACGATCAAGGTGAAGAGCGGGACCGCGCGCGCGGCATTCTCCCAGCGCGATACAAGCCATTCGAGCTCTTCGGCACGGCCCACGAAACTTGGGTCGAAGGACTTTGCGATCGCCGCCGCGGGCGCGACAAGATCGGGTAGAGGCTGGTTTCGCAACATCCGCAAATGAAGAGCCTGAGTCTCGGGCGCCGGGTCGACGCCCATCTCATCAGCAAGGTGAGTCCGCAGGCGCTCGTAGACATCGATCGCCGTAGCCGTGCGACCGCTCTTGTAATAGGCGGTCATAAGCGCACGCCAGGCTTCCTCGTCAAGCTCGTCGTCTTCGGCAGCAGACCGGGCGAAGCTGACAGCGCTCTGGTGATCACCGGACTCGAGCGCCGCGATCCATCCAGAACGCATCGCTCGTCTCAACAAGCTCCGCGTTTCGGATCGTGCTGGTTCGAACCAGTCCGCGTCGGGTTCATCTTCCAGGACGGCTCCCCGCTGGAGGATCTCGAGAGCGGCGCGCGCAGCGGTGGCGGCGAGGACAGGCTCCTTCGTAGCACGTCCCTCCGCTTCTTCGATGAACCGAGCCGCTTCGTCGAGATCGACTTCGAACCACCCAGGCGAGATTCGATAGCCCTCGGGTCCCCCTCCCAGGGCCTCCTTGCCCAGCGCGGCACGAAGTCTGCTCACGAGTTGTGCGACCACTCGCTGGTGGCGCTCCGGCGGATCTCCCCAGAGCACCTCGGCAATGCGATCCGCGGAGACGGTTCGAGGTCGCTCGACGATCAACAGCTTCAAAAGGGTGCGCCCCTTACGACTCCCGAGTTCCGGCGTCAGGGACCGCTCGTGGCGCGTGACCGAGAAGGGTCCCAACAGCCGCACGCGGAGTGGCTCCCTCTCCGTGCGCCTCGATGCCGGCTCGGGCATTCCCACCTCCAGAACGACGGTCAGAGCCCCATTCAACCGCCAAAGCGTCCCGGGGAACAAAGCATGTCCTGGATGACTATGTTTAAGTCGATGACCAGTGCGAGCGTGCCTCGGCGTGGCTGACGTCCCGATGGGCGCGCACTCACGAGTGACACTGCGCCCGGCTCAACCGGAAGACGCCTCGGCGATCGCAGAGATCTGGTATCTCGGTTGGCGCGACGGCCATCTCGGGTCGGTGCCCTCGGAGTTGATCGCCGCGCGTCCCGAAGCCTCCTTCCACACCAGGGCCGCCCGGCGAACCGACGACACCGTGGTCGCCGTCGTCGACGGCCGGGTCTGCGGCTTTGTGATGGTCGTCGCCGACGAAATCGAACAGCTCTACGTCTCGGCATCTCACCGCGGTCAGGGCGTAGCGGACTTGCTCATAGCGGGGGGAGAACGAGCGATCAAGGACGGCGGCCACCCGAGGGCCTGGCTCGCGGTCGTGGCAGGGAACACCAGAGCCCGCCGATTCTACGAACGCCGAGGCTGGTCCAACGAAGGCCCGTTCGACTACGCCGCAGCCGGTGAACAGGGAACAATTGCGGTGCCTTGTCTTCGGTACGTGAAGAAGCTCTGAGTAAGCGGGAAGTGGGTCAGCGCACGACGCGATAGGAGAGGTGCGTCGCGAACGGTGACTGGAGAAGACTCAAGTGCTCGAGGCTCACCGTCTCGTCGAAGCCATCGAACAGACGTTTCCCCCCGCCGAGTACGACCGGCGCGATCGAGATCGTCAGCTCTTCCACCTGTCCTGCGCGCAAAGCCTGGCGGATGACATCCGCTCCGCCCCCGATGCCCACGTCCTTGTCGCCCGCCGCCTCGCGCGCCCGAGTGATCGCCTCGTCTAAACCGTTAACGAACGTGAACCCGGCGTCTGCAGGTTCGTCGGACGGACGGTGTGTCACGACGAAGCACGGCACACCGAACGGATTGTGGCCGCCCCACGCCTCCGCGGCCTCGTACATGTTGCGACCGACGACCACCGCGCCGGCGCGGGCCATCCCGTCGTCAAGAAATTGCTTGTCCGCGCCCGTCGCCTCGCCGCTCGGCTCCTCGTCGTAGCTCCACGGGCCGCCGAAAACCCAGTAGTGCAATCGCTCGCCGCCCTCGCCCAAGCCGCGGCCCGGTCCGTCGTTCGGTCCCACGATGTACCCGTCAAGCGAGGTTGTGATTTGTGCGGCCACCTTCGTCATGAGTCTCCTCCTCCTCGGTCGTTTCCACCACTAACGTTGGGTTTGAGCCGGCCGTCGTCGTCGAGGTAGTCACGCCACGATCGGGTCGGTGAGTAACCAAGCATCCGCTCGGCTTTAGCGCATGAGATACCACTTGCGTCAGGACGCGCCAACGCGCGAATCTCGACGCCGTCCCCGTGGTGTTTCTTGACCATCTCAGCGAGGTCGCGTCCCCCTATGCTGTCCGGCGACGCAACGTAGAACACCTCGTGCCCTCCGAGTTCCGATTCGACTGCAAGACATAGCGCGTCGGCCAGATCGTAGAGATCGATGTAGCTCCAGAAGCCCGGACTCGGCAGAGATTCGTCCCGGACGTGCGGACCCAAATTGCGTTCGTAATTGCCCTCATGCTGCACCCACGACGGGCGTATTGAGATAACACGAATATCGGAACGACGAATCGCCGCATCCATCAGTAGCTCACCGAAATACTTGGATAGTGCGTAAGGATCCTGGGGCCTAATCGGATGCTTTTCGTCTACCGGCAGATAATCGGGAAGGAAGTCGCGCTCGGGAAAGAAGAAGCCGGGAACGGTTTCGCTCGAGACGTTGACGAAACGCGTGGCCCCAAGCCGGATGGCGGCCTCGATGATGTTGAAGGTCGCCATCAAGTTGTTGTGGAAGACGTCGTGCGGGGTGTTGTGAGTGGGCTCGGGGATGGCGGCTGCGTGCACGACAGCCTCCATCTCTCGAGAAACGGCATACGCGTCCCCCGCGTTGGTTAGGTCGGCCTGGATATACTCGGGCGCGCCCCGTTCCGCACGCTCGAACACCCCCCGCTGCACATCGGTGGCGCGCACCTCGTGTCCTCGCCGGGTCAGGGCCGAGACGGTTGCCCCTCCCACTTTTCCGTTTGCACCTGTAACGAGCACTCTCATCCAAGATCTCCTCCCTGAACGACCGGGCGGCTCAAGCTCACCGAAGCCGGCCCGGCAGTCATCGGTAGAGGAGCAAGGCCGCTCGCAGCCTCTTTCCCCCAAACCGCCCTAGTGCGTGGAGTCCTCGATCGCCGGCGGGACGTTGTGGTTGAGCCGAAATAGATTGGTTGGATCGTAGCGCTGCTTGATCGCTGCGAGCCGGTCCCAGGTCTTCCCCGGGTAGGCCTCGCGGTCGCGAGCCTCTCCTTCGTCGCCTAGGAAGTTGACATAGACGCCGGCCCCATCCTGGCGCACGGCCGCTGCGAAGTCGGCGGCCCAGGCTTCGTGCACTCCTTTGTCCTCGAGACGCTCGTAGAGTGCCGCGACGTTCACCATGATCCGTCGCCCCCGGTGTGCGAACGCGGTGGCGTCGTTGGGAACGCGGGCCATCGCCCCACCGAGCACACGCAGCTGGGCTACGGCCATCATGGCGCTCGAGGCCTGGAGGTGGTCGACGACCGTCTCCGCGGTGTGCCGGTCGATGGCGTCGACAAACATCGATCGCGTCGCCCCGACCGGGTGGAAGCCCTCTTCTTCCGGAAAGAAGATCTCTGGATAGGGCTTCGGCCCGACCATGTCGACGATTGGTGTGGCGAGCGCCCGGAAGCGTGCGATTGCGCGCTGGCCTTCATCCGTGTCACCTGCGTAGGCCATGAGAGCCATCACTATGAGCTTCCCGTGTTGCTCCTCCGGCACGAACGGCATCGGTGGTGCGGGCATTACGTTGGCGATAGTCGAGAGCTCCTCGGGAGCTGCCTCCGCCTCGGCGATGAAGGAATGGATCACGTCGGGCGTGGCCGGAAGGATCAGCATGCCGCCCACGACGGTGTCGACCTCGTGCAGGCGGAACTGGAACCGGGTAGCGACGCCGAAGTTGCCACCGCCACCGCGGATCGCCCAGAAGAGATCCGGATTCGTCTCGGCGTCCACCCGGTGCAGTTGGCCGTCGGCGGTCACGATGTCGGCCGCCAGCAGATCGTCGATCGTGAGCCCATACTTGCGGACCAAGAACCCGACGCCACCGCCCAGCGTGATCCCACCGATCCCAACCGAGCCGGTGTCGCCGAACCCTGTGGCGAGCCCGTGGGCCCCCACCGCGTTCGTGTATTCGCCCGTGGTCAAGCCCGTTTCGGCCCACGCGGTGCGTCTTTCGACGTCTATCTGCAACTCCTTCATTTCCGAGAGGTCGAGCACGATTCCGCCGTCTGAGACGCTGAGCCCAGAGAGACTGTGACCGCCGCTGCGAACGGCGAGCTCCTGGCTGGTCTCGCGGGCGAGCGAAACGACGTGCGAGACGTCGCTCGCGTCCGCGGCTCGGACGATGACCGTTGGCCGGCGGTCGATTCCGCCGTAGAAGACGGTGCGCGCCTTGTCGTAGTCGGCGTCGTCTGGTGCTATTACCCGCCCGTTCACGGCGGCGCGTAACTCCTGGATCGAGATGGTGGTGCCGAGTCTGACCTGCATCGAGGACTCCCTTTTGAATCGATGGACGGCCAAGTGTTATGACCACTTCTAGGGGCCTAACTCATCGGTCGCCGGCATTGTTCCGAGATCGAAGAAAGCTAAGAGTGCTCGCTCGAGTAGGAGGCGGCGAGCTCCTTGAGACGCTCCCTCGTCCCTCGGTACGCGTCCCCCTTGGGCAGATATCGCTTCGCCGCCTTCGCCGTGAACGTGTAGTTGGGGTCACACACGTTGGCGACCGGGCTCTCGGCAAGCTGTGCAACGAGCTGATAGGCGTCCATACGATCCAAGCCGGAGCTTTCGGAGACCCAGTTCACGAGGTCCACGTGCGCAATCCGGAAGGCGTCCTCGAGCGGGCGAGCGGAGCCCGTCGAGATGATGTAATCGTCGTTCTCGAGCCGGGGCCAGTCGGTGAACTGGCCCTTGATCAAGTCTATGGCGATGACCGAGTTCATCGCGCTCTCGACGGCGACGCCGCAACTCTCGCCCTCGCCCTGGCGACAGTGCCCGTCGCCCAACGAGAACAGCGCGCCCTCAACGTTCACGCCGAGATAACAGGTGATTCCGGCCCGCATCTCTGGCGTGTCCATGTTGCCGCCGTGAGCGTCCGGCACGAGGCATGAACGGGCTTCCAAAGCCGCGGGCGCGACCCCGACAGTGCCGTGCATCGGATCGAGGGGTAGCTCGACGGAGTAGTCGCCGCGGGCGCCGTGCATGGTCACGGTTCTCTTCTCCGCGTCCACCTCGTAAATCCAGACGATCTCTGGCAGGGGATCCTGCAGTGTCGCCGTGTGCGAAGTCGAGGTCAGCGCGCCGAAGAGCGGGACGGTCGTGGACGCGGCCCAGTCGCGCGCCGGCTCGATCGAGATGAAGTGGATCGCCAGCGTGTCTCCCGCCTCCGCGCCCTCGACGTAGAAGGGTCCGGTCTGGGGGTTGACGAAAGGAAACTCGATGACACGACTAATGAGATCGTCGGGCGTCCTCACCCGGCCGGCGAAACAGTCCTCGGTCCACAACTCCAGCACGTCACCAGGGTGGACCTTCCGCACCGGCTTGACGCCTCCGAACGTCCAGGCAAACTCACTCGGCTCGGGACGGTAACTGATAACGCTCACGCTTCCTCCTTCTCAAGCCTCAACGCGCCGGGGAGGCGGGACTTCCGCTACGTCTTAGATACGAGAACCCGGCAAAGTCGATCGGACTTGACACGCATCAGACGCGGTTCAAGGTACATGAATGGTCATTGCGAACCCGTCGAGCGTCAATCTCAAGGGCGCGATCAGGATCCCGATCGCCGGCATGGACGAGGCGGGTCAGAATGCACGGAACAGAGTTGTTGCTGTTGACGCTGGTCCTGGCGGTGGCCGGGCTGAGTATCTTGGCCCGCACCATCGGGGTCCCCTACCCGATCCTGCTTGTCGTTGGAGGATTGGTGATCGGGTTCGTGACCGGACTGGCGGACGTCGAGCTCCCGCCCGAGTTGGTCCTGTTGATGTTTCTCCCTCCCCTGCTGTACTACACGCGTTACTTTCATCCCCGTGGAATGCGGGGAGCGGTCTCGCTGGCGGCCGCACTGGCTCTGCCCCTTGAGTCAGGGTCAGGTGGCTGAGGCCTAGCCGAGCCAGTCTTTGATCTGAACTGGTGCATCCAGCACCGAGAAATCGCCTTCGTCGCGGATCTTCTCGGCCGCGGTCGCCATCGCTCCGGCCGCCACCCAGGACAGCGCGCCTCCGACGCTCACACGTTTAGCACCGGCATCGACTATCTCGCTCATTGAAAGTCCCTTGTGAGCCAGCACGTTGACCGGCTTGGTCGTGGCCTCACACACCGCTCTGATCTCGGCGCCACTCCGGAGTCCCGGCGCGTACAGAACGTCGGCACCGGCTCGGTCGTAGGCTTGAAGCCGGGTGATGGTGTCGTCGAGATCCGGGTTCCCTCGGATGTGGTTCTCGGCTCGCGCCGTGAGCATGAAGGGAAAGCTCAGCCTTCTCGCTGCCTCGGAAGCTGCCACGATCCGCTCCACCGCGTGGGCGAGCTCATAGATTCCATCCTCCGCATCCCAGTCTTCGATGGAGCCGCCGACGGCTCCGGCCTCGGCGGCGCGGGCGATGGCCGCGGCGGCATATTCCGGGGTCGGCCCGTAGCCGTTCTCGAGGTCGACGGAAACCGGCAGGCTCGTCGATCGATCGAGCTTCCCGACGTGCTCGATTACCTCGTCGAGGGTGGTGGCTCCATCCAGGCGTCCCAGCGTGAACGCAAATCCGGAGCTTGTGGTCGCGAGGGCCTTGAATCCGAGCGCCTCCATGACCTTCGCCGAGCCGGCATCCCAGGGGTTCGGGATGATGAACGCATCGCCCTCGTGCAACGCCCGAAATGCCGCTGCCTTGTGTTCCTGCGCCGACACGTCGACCATCACTGCGGCCCTCCTTCATTGGACGATCCCTGCGGGCCATTTAACAAGCAGATGAACGCTCTCAAACTCCTAGACGTAAAGGGCTCTCAGAAACGAGCGATCAGGCTCGGCTCCCCGGGCTTGGTCAGGCGGATTAGGAGGATGTCGCGTAGGGGGACATCGATTTCGCCCCCGCAGCTTCTCTCGCCGGAAGTCAGAACACAGTCGCCGAGGGTCCCCGAGTCACCGTCCGTGGTGACGAGTTGGATCTCGTAGCTACCTTCCGAGGTTGACGCGTTCGCAATGGTGACGAAGATCCACGAGGGAGAGCCCTCGTACGCAAAGAGGTGGCCGACTTCGGGACCTGATCCCTGAGTCAGTTCTCTGGCCGTGAAGTACTTGCCGTTCGCCACGGCAAGTGTTCCCTCATAGGCCGCGGCGAGCCGACGCTCGGGCGCGGTGGCCCACATCATCGTCCCACTGCCGAGCACGGTCGCAACCACAAGCACGGCGGCGAACTGCAGCACGCGACCCCGACGTCGCGCTCGGGCGCGGGGCAATCTAAGGCGGCCGAGCACAGACGGCTCGAACCCCGGGGGTGGCTCCCTCGAGGGCCCGAGGAGCAGCAAGTCGTCCACTACCGCGGCGGTCTCGTCCAACTCCTTTCGACACGCCGGGCAGCAAGACAGATGTGCGAGCGCCTCCGCTCGTTCCTCGCCCGAGGCCACACCCGCCGCGAGCTCTGGAATCAAGTCGCGGACCTCTGAACAGCGCAGCAAGTCATTCATCGTGCACCTCTAGTCTGTCTCGAAGTCTCATGAGCCCCCGGCGGACCCTGCTCTTTACGGTCCCGACTGGAATGCCCTCAAGGGTCCCGATCTCCTTGGCGGTCAGTCCGTAAAACACCGACAGCAGTACCGCCTGGATTTGCTCTGACGGAAGCTCGCGCAGGGCGCGACGCAGCCGATCGGTGTCCTCGAAACCGGCTACCGTGTCGTCGCCCCGATCGCGAGCAAGAATCAGTCTCATCAGCTCGTCGGCATCAGTTGGTTGCTGGCGTGACGAGCGGACGGCATCAATCGCCAGGTTCCGAGTGATGGTCATCATCCATCCGGCCACGCGGCCCTTGCGCGAGTCGTACGCGCCCGCGTAGCGCCATGCCTTCACAAAGGCCTCCTGCGCGACGTCCTCGGCGAGAGTTGGCGAACGGACTATCCCGAGCGCCAGTCCGTAAACCTTCGACTGGAACCGGCGCACAAACGCGGCCGCCGCCTCATCATCGCCCGATGCCATGCCCGCAAGTAACGAGTCGTCAGAAAGTGACCACACATATCCACTACCGCTCGCACGGGCCGGAGGGTTTCACCGATCTTCAGTTCGCGACCGCGAATCCCGCTGGGCTTCGCGCTCCGTAGTACTCGCGAAGGCCGAAAACTCAAGGAGGAATCATCGTGCGGATGTCGTTCAGACTATTGAGCCTGGTCGCGGTCACCGTGCTGCTCGCCGCGGCGTGTGGGGACGATTCCACAGCCGGCGCGGCGAGCGGGGACGGTGAGCCTGCGATTTCGATCGAGTCACCCGCGGATGGAGACGAGGTCACGCTGCCGCTGAGGGTCGAGGTCTCCACCAGCGTGGACATCGGGCCCGAGGAGTCGGGCAAGGATCACTGGCACCTGTTCGTGGACGGAGAGGAGCTCGAGTACACGGTTGAACCCTCGAGCGAGGCGATGCTCGATGACCTCTCGCCTGGAGAACACACGATCAATGCCACGCTGCAGCACGCGGACCACTCCTCGGCCGGGGCGAGCCATGAAATCACCGTCACCGTGACGGGAGAAGCCACCGGCGACGACGGCGAGGACGAGTCCGGCACCGATCCCGGCTATGACTACTAGCTCGCCCGAAAGTCCCGCACGGGCGAGCGCGCCGGTCGGGGCCATCGAGCGCCACAACCGAGCTACCCGCTGGTTTCACGCACTCATCTACACCGCCGGCTTGACTCTGCTCGCAACCGGATGGTGGCTGTTGATGGGAGGCGAGGGGAAACCGAGTCCCCTCGCCCGCGTGACTGGTGTCCCGGACA
>JBOGWV010000086.1:0-7563 GCA_050693975.1 Actinomycetota bacterium | reverse complement strand
CCGACCGCTACCACCGCGACCGATGATCCGGTCGTGATCGTGACGTCTGCGAGCGCGCTCAGCGCGCGGTCGACGTCGACCGCGCGCCTGAGGGCTGCTCTGCCACCGTCTTCCAGAGGCTTGGGGCGAGCGACCCTCAGCTCAGAGAGCGTCGCTGCCTTTGTCCCCAGTGCGGATCCTCACAACCTGCTCGACGGGAGTTACCCAGACCTTGCCGTCGCCGATGGAGTCCGTATGAGCTCCGGCGACGATCGCCTTTACCACCTGATCGGCATGATCGTCGGTGACGAGGACCTCGATTCGAGTCTTGGGAACGAAGTCAACGGTGTATTCGGCGCCGCGGTACACCTCGGTGTGCCCCTTCTGGCGGCCATGCCCGCGTACCTCGGTGACGGTCATGCCGGAGATGCCGACGTCCGCCAGAGCGTCCTTGACCTCCTCGAGCTTGAAGGGCTTGACGACCGCGACCACCAGCTTCATCAGGCCTCACCTCCCTGTGGCACGCGCGCCGCATTGGTTGCGTGGCTGGTGCCGGCGTGTTGGGGGACGGTGATCGAGCCACCGCCCTCGCCGAGCGAGTAGCCAACCTCTGAGTGCTGGCCGAGGTCGAGGCCCGTCAGCTCTTCGGATTCCGAGACCCGCAAACCGATGGTGGCCTGAACGATCTTCAGGAGAACGAGGCTCACGACCAGCGAGAACACGAGCGTGACGACGATCGCGACCAGTTGCTTGCCGAGAAGCGCGGCTCCGCCGCCGAATAGCAATCCGTCGGCACCCGCGGCGTTGATGGCGGTGTCGGCGAAGATTCCCGTCATCAGCGCTCCCAGCACTCCACCCACGAGGTGCACGCCGACGACGTCGAGCGAGTCGTCGTAACCAAAGCGGAACTTCAGACCCACCGCGAGGGAGCAAACCACTCCCGCGACGAGGCCGATCGCGATGGCCGACAGCGGGCCGACGAAGCCCGCGGCCGGAGTGATCGCAACCAGGCCTGCAACGGCACCCGAGGCGACGCCCAAAGTCGTTGCGCGCCGGTCGCGTCTCGTCTCGATGAACGCCCATCCGATGGCTCCCGCGGCCGCACCGAGGTTGGTGGCGAGAAACGCGGCCGCGGCGAGGCCGTTGGCGCCCAGGGCACTGCCGGCGTTGAAGCCAAACCAGCCGAACCAAAGGATGCCGGTGCCGAGCATGGTCATCGTCAGGTTGTGGGGGACCATCGCCTCCTTGCCGAAGCCTCGCCGCTTGCCAACGATGATCGCCGCGGCCAGTGCTGCGATGCCGGCGTTGATATGCACGACGGTGCCGCCCGCGAAGTCGAGCGCGCCCAGCTCGCGGATCCAGCCACCCGGAGCCCAGACCCAATGCGCGATGGGGGAGTAAACCAGCAGCAACCACAGGGCGCTGAAGGCAACGTAGCCTGAGAACTTCATGCGCTCGGCGAACGCGCCGGTGATCAGCGCCGGGGTGATGACGGCGAACATCATCTGAAACACGGCGAAGACGATGTGCGGGATGGTTCCCGCGAGCTCGGCATTGGGAGTCTGACCGACCCCGGCGAACCCGAGGAAGTCCAGGCCTCCGATCAGCCCGCCCTTGTCCGGTCCGAACGCCAGCGTGTAGCCGGCCACGACCCACAGAATTGAGACCATCCCGAGGGCGAACATGCTCTGCATCACTGTTCCCAGAACGTTCTTCGCCCTGACCATGCCCCCGTAGAACAACGCGAGTCCCGGAGTCATGAACATGACCAGGGCAGAGGACATCAGGACGAAAGCGGTATCGCCAGTATCCATGCGCCAGCTCCTTCCTCTTTCGATCTCGTACTTGGGCCGGCGGCGCTGCTCGACCTGGTGGTGGACTGACGACAGGCTGAGGGCGCGGTGTTTCAGAACTGTTTCAGGACAGTTTCTCGCCAGTAACAATGTGAGGAGCCGAAGCACAGAGGAGCAGTCATGGCCGCCGCCGGCCGAACGAGAACCGCTCGAGGAGACACTCATCGGATCGTTGGAGCCACAACGCCTCCTCCAAGCCCTTCAGGTGGCCACGCGTGCTTTTATCTCGGAGCTCGAGAGGGGCGATCCCGCCCTGGCCACCAGGCTGAAGGACCCTCTGCTTCACTTCGTCGATACCATCGCCGAGTGACGACCTCGTGAGTGTCGCTCTTCCCGATCGAAATGCCCTGCTCGAGGCGCTACGAGAGGCCGCGGGCGGGTTCTCTGCCATGCTTCGGCGCGTCGAGGACGGCTCTACCCGCGCCATCGGCGAGTGGACCGTCGGCGATGTGGCCGCCCATCTGAGCCACGGCTTCACCGAGGTGTATCTCGCCATCGCCCGAGGCGAGGGATCGGCGGTTACCTCGATCGCGGGCATCGCCGGCATGAACGAGGCCCACCTGAACGCCGATGGCGAGCGCGACCCTCGGGTGCTGGCCGACCGCATCGACGATGGTCACGCACAGTTCCAGGACTGCATGAGCCGGCTGCCACCGGGGGCCGAGCCGACCTGGCACGCAAAGATCGTTCTACCCGCAACGACCATGGTGGCCATCGTCTTGGGCGAAGTGCTCATCCATGGTTATGACGTGGCCAAGGCGTCGGGGCAAACCTGGTCCGTAGATGCCGAGAGTGCGCGCATGGCGATGATGGGAGTCGTGCCCCTGCTGCCTCACTACGTCGATAAGGCGGCGACCGAGAACGTACAGGCGCGCGTCCTGCTTCGACTGCGGGGACCCTCCCGGGAGCGCAATCAGTTCGTGTTGGTGGTGGATCGGGGGACCCTCGCCATCGAGGATCTGAGCGATGGGGTCGATTGTCGGATCTCGGCGGCGCCGGCGGCGTTCATGTTGGTGAGCTACGGACGCATCTCGCCGCTCCTGCCCTCGCTGACCGGCAAGATCGTGGCCTACGGTCGCAGGCCTTGGCTTGGTTTGCGTCTGACCACGTGGCTGACCAACCCCTAGGTCGATTCGAGCTGGGAGGCCGCCGCGTCGTCCAGCACGAAGGTGACGTCCGGATGGTCGACGAGGAGCCGCACGGGACAGCTCATGACGTCCTCATCGCTTTCGATCGCTCGCGCCACGGCCTCGGCCTTGGACTCGCCGTTTACGAGCAGCAACACTGTCTTCGTCGCGACGATTGATTGCTGCGCCAAGGTCAGACCCTTGAGTCCGTCGGGCCGATCCACAGCTACGCACATCGTGTCGGTCCCGAGCAGAGCGGGTGAGTTGGGGAACAGTGCGGCGACATGGTTGTCGTCGCCCATCCCAAGGAGCATGAGATCGAAGCCTTTTCTCACGGCGGGAACGAGGAGCTCGTGGTAGCTCAGAGCGGCTTGGTGCGGCGCATCTTCGCCGCGCATGCGGTGGACGGTGGTTGCTCCTGACCGCTCGAGAAGAGCCTCTTGGGCCATCTTGAAGTTGCTGGCCTCGTGGTCGGGAGGCACGCAGCGCTCGTCCGAGAAGAACACCTCGATTTCCGAAAGGTCGACATCCAGCGCGCCGTAGACGGCCCTGGCGGCGGTACCTCCCGTTACTACGAGCGAGCCGCCCGCGGGAAGGCGCTCGGCGACCAGTGGCGCGGCATCTGCCGCGTATGACGCAGACGGGAGAACGCGCACCGCAAAGCTCATCCGGACCACACCTCGTCGAGAAAATCGGCGATCTCGTCGGACAGATGGTTGGGAGGGAAACGGAGCTCGAGGAAATTGCGAGCTTGTACCAGGCGAGCGTTGGGCAGCTCGCGGGCCAGTGCCTCGGCGTCGGACAACGGATGAAGGATGTCACGACTGTGCCCGATGACCAGGGCCGGCATGTCCATCCTCTCGCGGTCGCTTGGATGCGGTGCAACCCGGCCCGTGAGCAGTCCGTGGAGGACGGCGGCGGAGGGATGTGGATCGCGACTGAGAAGCTCGCGCAGTGCATCGGTGTACAGCCCAAGGCCCTCCGGTATCCAGGAACCCAGCCGCGCAAGCCAAGCCATCGGCGCCGCCGCCTGCGCGTAAGCGATGGTGAGGGGGACGAAAAATGCGGCCGCCGCCGGCGTTGCTCGCTCGAGGACGGGCATCTCCACGAAGATGGCTTTCACTCGTTCGGGGGCGTGGCTCACGACCTCGAGCGACACGTTGGCGCCCAACGAGGTCCCGGCAACCACCGCCTCCGATAGGTCGAGATGATCCATCAGGGCCACGGCCTGCCGGGCGAACAGCTCCATCGTGTAGTAGCGCGAATGAGCCGGCATGTCGCTTTCGCCGTGACCAAGGAAGTCCATCAGGATCACGCGGTTGCCGCGCGCCGCCAGCACATCCGCGAGGTAGTAATGATGAGTGCGCGAGAACAGCAATCCGTGCATCAACAGGATCGGTCGGCGGGCGGCCCCCTTCTGGCGGCCCCGCTGCTCGTAGGCGATCGAGAACCCGTCGTAGGAGAAATGCGCCATGGCCGAATACATTACCCACCACTCGGGCGAGCACAATCCTTCAGCGCTTACCGAGGAGATTCAGTCGGTACTTTTGGCGAGCAGTTCGCGCTTCAGGATCTTGCCGCTGGCGTTGCGGGGAAGCTCGTCCATGATCTCGATCCTGCGCGGCACCTTGTATGAGGCGAGCTCCTGCTTGCAGGCCTTGACCACTTCGTCCTCGGTCACTTTGCCTGCGATGAAGGCGGCGAGAATCTGTCCGTACTCCTCGTCGGGGAGACCGAGGACCGCGACCTCGTTCACGCCGGGCATGTCCTCGATGACCTGTTCGACCTCGACCGGGTAGATGTTCTCACCGCCCACGACCACCATGTCGTCGGCCCGGCCCTCGACGTAGAGGTAACCGTCGGCGTCCACGTGGCCGAGGTCGCCGATCGACATCCAGCCATCGGCGCCCGTCTCGGCGTCCTCGCCCGAGATGTAGCCCTCGAACATGACCTTGCTGCGAACGAAGAGCTCGCCGGTGTCGCCGGTTGGGAGGGTCTCGCCAGTGGCGCCCGTGGCCTTGACCTCGATGCCGGGCACGGGCCGCCCCACCGTGTGGATCGGCTTGAGCATGTCGTCGGGCGTTGCGATCGCCACCCAGCCGGCCTCGGTCGAACCGTAGAGATCGAAGAGAACCGGTCCGAAGAGCTCGGTCGCGCCTCGCCTTACGTCGTTGCTGAGCACGGAGCCGCTCGCCATCACGACGCGCAGGCTCGAGAGGTTGTAGCGAGACTTGACGTCCTCGTCCAAGGAGAGGATCCGGCGAACCATCACCGGAACAAACGACGCGGCGGTGGCTCTATGTTCGTCGATGAGCTCGAGGGAGCCCTCGGGATCGAACCTCTCCGGCAGCACCAGAGTCGCGCCGAGGGCGGTGGCGAACGTGAAGGTCGCGAGTCCGAAGGAGTGAAAGAGCGGAGCCGGGCAGTAGACGATGTCGTCACGACGGTAGGGCACCACGCTCATGAGGTTGGCCAGCACCCCCATCCCCGCCGCGGCCGCATCGCGTGAGGCAGCCTTGGGAGTTCCCGTGGTGCCCGAGGTCTGGATGATCACCTTAGGAGTGCCGCGGTGGCGGACGAAGGGCGCGGGAGGATGCTCGCCGTGCTCCGCGATGAGGTCCTCGTAGGCGATCGACCCGGCGAGGGCATCGTCCGGATCGCCAACCGACACAAGGGGGACGTTGTCGGGAGCGCACTCCTCGACCTGGGCGGCATGAGCCGTGTCGTAGAACAACACCGCAGGGCGCGAGTTCCGAACCGTCGCGGCAAGCTCCTTCGGTTTCGCCCAGGTGTTCAGCGGGCAGGCCACGACTCCGATCCGTTGAGCGGCCAGCGCGACCTCGGCCCACTCCCGCCCGTTCCTCAGCAGCATGGCGACGTGATCGCCCGGACTCACGCCCACGGCTTCGAGGCTGTGGGACATGCGGTTCACGCGTTTATCGAGCTCGCGCCAGGTCACCGTCCCGCGACGATCGTGGATCGCCGGTTTTCCTCCGACGGTCACGGCGTTCATCGCGCTCAGGATCCCCAGCGATGCCCCGCGCCCCAGCAGCCAGGGAAGGCTCTTGCCCACGGCGAGCGGGGTTTTCGGTCCGAGAGCGCCGGCGCGGATGAGCTGCTTCAAGGTCCTCGGTTGGAGGAACTCCGCGACCTGCTCCAAGCCACTCATGGTGCTCAGCTGGGGAACTGCTTGGACAACTCGTCGAGCTCCGCCGCGGCCGCGCGCGCGGAGTCCCCTGAATCACCGTTGAGCGCGTCCTTGAGGCTCGCGACGGCGCGCTCGATCCTTCTGCCAAGCTCGGCGTGCCGGTCCAGCATCTTGGTTTTGCGATAGAGCTCGGTGAAAACTCCGACCTTGGTGCGGAGTGCCCAGGGGTCGAACGGTTTGAAGAGATAGTCGACCGCACCCGCGGAATAGCCGCGCAGGGCGTGATGCGGCTCCTGGCTGATTGCCGTGATGAAGATGATGGGGATGTCCTTCGTTTTCGACCGTTCCTTGATCTGGACCGCCGTCTCGAACCCATCCATGCCCGGCATCTGAACGTCGAGCAGGATCAGAGCGAACTCCGTGTCGAGTAGGTGCTTCAGGGCTTCTTCCCCGGATCCCGCGGTAACGAGGTTCTGATTGAGAGGAGCGAGGACGGCCTCTAGGGCAAGCAGGTTCTCAGGTCGGTCATCGACCAGGAGGATGTTGACCTGTTCGGTTGAGTTCACCTGCGCCTTCGCCCCTTCCTGGCCTTCCTGGGATGAATCATCGCCCGCATACGCCAACCAGAAACCCTGAAATCGCCTCGAGCGGCAGGACCTTTGCGTCGGGAACGGCCGCGATGGCTGCCTCTGGCATCTCCCGCCGCTCCGCCGTGGCCGGATCCTGCACCACGGTCACTCCGCCCGCGCTTCTGATCCTCCTGAGCCCCGCGGATCCGTCGTCGTTGGCGCCAGTAAGTATTACCCCCACTAGGCGTTCGGCGTACGCGTCGGAGGCGGACTCGAAGAGAACGTCAATCGAGGGGCGGCTGTGCTTGACCTCGCCCTCGGTCGACAAGGCAAAGCTGCCCGGTTCCAAGAGCAGGTGGTAGTCGGGGGCAGCGATGTAGACGTGACCCTCCTCGACTGGATCCTTGTCGGAGGCCTCCACGACCGTAAGCGGGGTGTGGTTCTGCAACAGGCGAACCATGACCTCGGACGACTCAGGGCCTCGATGCTGAGCGATGACCAGGGGGACTTCGAAATCGGCCGGAAGCCCTCGGAGGACCACCCTCAGTGCGTGAAGCCCGCCCCACGAAGCGCCGACCACCACGAGATCGAATGCCTTCCGTGTTGGGGAGGTCTCGCCACCCATCACCTGACTCGTTTGTAAAGCTTCTCGATCTGGTCGATCTCCTCGTAGGCGTCGGCGTGGCGCGTGAACTTGATCGACTCTTTCTTGCCCAGAGCCAGGACTCCGAACATGCCGAGACTCGAATGAAACAGTTCATGCACGCGATCCTGGAGAGAGCTGTCGAAGTAGATCATCACGTTGCGGCACAGGATCATGTGGAACTCGTTGAAGGAACGGTCGGACACCAGGTTGTGCTGCGCAAAGGTGACGTTCTTGGTTAGCG
>JBOGWV010000085.1:0-23704 GCA_050693975.1 Actinomycetota bacterium | reverse complement strand
GGTGGCCTCGATTCTCAGGCCGGACAGCACCGGGAGCGTCGCCCGGTTGGAAATGGCACGCGATGCAAACTGCACGGCTTCGAGCAGGTCATCGCGCTCGCAGCGGAACTTCATTCAACGCCTCCGGTTCTATGAACGTGGCTCGACCCAATCGTGCCACTGGCTGCGCGGCCTTGCTTCACACAAAGCCTACGTCCGGGGTGCGACAGGTTTTGTTCTTTCGGGTCCTCGGTTCTAGAGATATATAGATCTTGTAGATGTACTAGTAGGGCCTGTGCACTTGGTGGATAAGGGAGGGGTGCGCAGGTGGGGGGTCCACTGGGCTTGGGATTTCGCGCGCGACGCGGGTGTGTGTAAAAGGCGCGAACTGGTGAGAGCGCTCCGGGCGCGAAGAGTTCTCCACGCGCGGGAGGAGTTACGCGCATTGGGCCGGTAGGTTTATCCACGCGCGGCGCGCTGCCGGATCCTGGTGGTGAGCTCACGAACCTGCTCGAAGCAGCTCTGTCGTTCCTGCATCTGGCGCCGGATCTTGTTGTTGGCGTGGAGCACGGTGGAGTGGTCGCGGCCACCAAAGCGCCGCCCGATCTCAGGAAGCGACAGGTCGGTGAGCTCGCGGCACAGGTACATAGCCATCTGACGGGCGTTCACCAATGGGCGAGAGCGGTTGGAGGAACGGATCTCGTCGGGGGTGATGTCGAAGTACTCGGCCGCGACCGCGACGACCAGGTCCGGGGTGACGCGAGCCTCGGCAGCGTTCGGGAGCAGGGACTGTAGTACCCCTTGTGCGAGCTCGAGCGATGGCTCCGAGCTCGTGAGCGAAGCGTAGGCCGCGACGCGGATAAGAGCACCCTCGAGCTCACGGATGTTCGTCTGGATGCGGCTGGCGATGAAGTCCATAACATCGGGGGGCACCAGCAGCTTCTCGGTCTCCGCCTTCATCTGGAGGATCGCTATCCGGGTCTCGAGGTCGGGGGGCTGGATGTCGGTGATGAGGCCCCACTCGAAGCGAGTGCGGAGGCGCTCCTCGAGCGTGGAGATCTTTTTGGGGGGCCGATCCGAGGTAAGGATGATCTGACTCTTGGGATGCAGCGCGTTGAAGGTATGGAAGAACTCCTCTTGGGTGCGCTCCTTGCCTTCGAGGAACTGGATGTCGTCGACCATAAGGAGGTCCACGGCGCGGTAGCGGCGATGGAACTCGGGGATGGTGCGTCGCTGAAGAGCCAGGATGAATTCGTTCATGAACTGCTCGGAGGAAACGTACAGGGCCTGAAGTCCGGGGTGGCATTCGCGGACGTAGCGGCCGATCGCGTGGAGTAGGTGGGTCTTGCCGAGGCCCGCGCCACCGTAGATGAAGAGTGGGTTGTAGGCCTCGGCGGGACACTCCGCAACCGCAAGCGCGGCGGCATGGGCGAAGCGATTCGAGGACCCGATCACGAAGGAGTCGAAGGTGTACTTGGGGTGAAGCCCGGCCGGCTCGAGCCGGGGAGCGACCACCGTAGCTTCGTCGGTGGTTGCCGGCGCAACCGGAAGCTGGGGCTCCGGCTCTTCCTCGCCGGCGAAGGAGTCCCCCGCGAGCAGCGCGACATCGAGGTTGCGGCCGCCGGCGTTGGTAACGCTCTCCGTCAGTTGCCCTAGGTAGCGACCTTCGATCCATTCTCTGGCGAAGGGGTTGGGGACGCCGAGCACAAAAGTGCTTCCGTCGATTCCAAGCGGCTTGGCCCTGCCGAACCATGCCGAGAAGGTTCCCTCTGAGAGGCGGTCTCGGAGCAGTTTGGATGCATGGTCCCAAAGCTGCTCCGCATCGTCAGAATCCCCGGAAATGTCGAGCTCGGAGGCGACGGATTGGTCGCGAGTATTTGGATAGGTCATCACGTGACTCCCCCTTTGAAGCAAGTCATCTGGTTTTCCACAGCCCGGAACCCGGTGGTCGCCCTCGTCTCACCGGAACGAATCGGCAACGAGGTCGTGCAACAACCGCAGGGGGAACGGAGGGAGCCCAACCTCACCGATAATCAACAGGGATATCCACAAGTGTGGACAACCATTGCCGACGGTACGAAGCTGCACTCCACCGGAAAAGCGCCGGGGGGAAGTCCCGCGAGTCCCTAGCTTGCTACCGAGGTACGAAGCCGGAACGTATCCTACGCAGGGCGTCCGGAGACCCGTCAAGAGCGATGTGGAAAACTCCTTCGCGACCTCTGAAGTTGGCGTTGACGTGGACAAACGCGATGCCGCTATACTCCTGCGACACCCCGAACATCCCCGAAGATTCGCGACCTGCTCCGGTGGCGGCCACAGTGGGGCAAACGCGAGAGATTTGGTGAGGCAGCGTGAAGCGAACCTTTCAACCCAACAATCGCCGTCGCAAGCGCAAGCATGGGTTCCGCGCCCGCATGAAGACGCGCGCCGGGCGGTCGATCCTGAAGCATCGCCGCGGCAAGGGTCGAGCGCGGCTTTCGGCTTAGGCGCTCCGCGCCGGGCTCCCGTGAGGACCCCTCGATCGTTGAGAAGTAGCCGGGATTTCCAGCGTGTGCTAGCGCAAGGACGCCGAGCCCGCAGCGGCGGGATCGTGGCTGTAGTCGCGCCGAATGAAAAGGTCGGGGAGCCTGCCCGGGTGGGCTTGGCGGTGCGGTCGTCGGGCGGTGCCGTGGTGCGGAATCGGATCAAGCGACGCCTGCGTGGGGCCTACGAGAGGATCGATGCGCCGATGGGGTACGACATAGTGGTGCGGGCCGACGATCGGGTCCGCGCCGGCGAGTTCGCGAGTCTCGTCGAAGACCTGGGGGCTGCGGTGACAAAAGCGCACAGAGGTGAGAGCGAGTGAGCCTTCCGGCGCGGGTCCTCAGCGGCCTGATCGGGCTCTATCGAAGATTCGTATCGCCGCTTATGGGACCGCATTGTCGGTTCCATCCAACTTGCTCCGCATATGCGCTAGAGGCAATTAGAGTCCACGGGGCCCTCAGGGGATCTCTGTTGGCAGCCAAGAGGATCGGCCGGTGTCACCCATGGTCACCCGGTGGGGTGGATCAGGTTCCGGCGAGGAGAGGGATGTAGATGGGTTTTTTTGAGGTTTTCGCGGGGGCGCTGGCGGCGTTTTACGCGGTGATTCCGAGCTACGGGCTCGCCATCATCCTCCTGACGATCACCACGCGCGTGCTGCTCCTGCCGTTGTCGATCAAGCAGACCAAGTCGATGCGCGAGATGCAGGTCATCCAGCCTGAGGTCAAGAAGATTCAGACCAAGCACAAGTCGGACCCCCAGAAGCGCAACGAAGAGATGATGAAGCTCTACAAGGAGCACGGGGTCAATCCCTTCGGCGGATGTCTCCCTCTAGTGATGCAGATGCCGGTGTTCATCGGGCTCTATCAAGTCGTGCGCTTCAACTTGAAGTACATGGGCTACAAGGTCGCCGACAACGCCGTCGGGTTCACGGCCGTCGCCACGGGCGGGCTGCTGGCGACGCTTCAGGGGAGCAAGCTAGCGCAGGACCTGCTTCACCCCGGCACGCGCGAGGGGGTCAACACCTTCCTCGGCGTAATCCGGCTCGACTGCTCGTTGACGCAGGCCTGGTCGGGGCGGCCGAGCGAGACGGTCGCGCAGGTTTGTGGATCGGGAAGCCCGGTGGTTGCGGTGCTTCCCTACGTGCTGATGATCGCCTTCATGGGCTTTACCACCTATTACCAGCAACGCCAGATGATGGCCAACCGCGGGCCCAACGACCAGCAAGCCCAGCAGATGCAGATGGTGGGCCGGATCATGCCCTTCATCCTGGTGGTCTTCGGCCTCCAGTTCCCCGCCGGTGTGCTGGTCTACTGGATCGCCACGAACGTCTGGACGATCGTTCAGCAGCGCATCATCCTGGCGAGGTTCGGGCCGATGCCGGGAAGCGGGGCCGCTCCCAAGAAGTCCGGCAAGGAAGCCGCCAAGCCGGCGGCCAAGAACCCGAAGACGACGGCCAAGAACCCGAAGACGACGGCCAAGAACGCCGGCAAGACCGGAGGCAAGAAGTCCACGGCGGGCCGGACTCCGTCCGACGGTCAATCGAACGCCAAGTCGGGCAAGACGCCGGACGGCCAGAAGGCGAGCGGTCCACAGTCCGGCAACGGCACGAGCCAGCCGTCGGCCGGTACCGGAGCCGGAAGGAAGAAGCGGAGACGATGACGCACACAGAGAAGGCCGAGGGGCCGAACGGGACGGAACAGGCCGCCGTCGATGCGGTCGAATCGCAAACGAACCCCTCCACCGGTGGCGGCAGCGAGCACGACCAGGAAGTTACGCCCGAGCAGATCGCCGACACCGGCAAGGAGTTCGTAGCCGGACTCCTTGCCGCAATGGGGCTTCAGGGCGAGGTCAGCACGAGGCTCGAGGACGAGCGCGCCGTCATAGACGTGGCCGGCGACGATCTCGGCGTCCTCATCGGGAGGAGGGGCCAGACGCTCGACGCCCTGCAGGAGGTCACCCGCACGGCGGTACAACGGCGTCTCCGCAGCCGCGTGCGGTTGCTGGTGGACGTCGAGGGCTACCGCTCGCGCCGCCGCGAATCGCTTACCGAGTACGCCCGATCGATGGCGGAGCGGGCGATGGAGCGCGGCACCGAGATCGAGCTCGAGCCGATGAACGCCTACGAGCGCAAGCTGGTGCACGACGCGGTCGCCGACATCGAGGGAGCGTCCAGCTACTCCGAGGGCGAGGAGCCCAACCGCAAGGTCATCGTACGCGGCGACTAAGCAAAACCCCTGGTCAGGGGATGTTCCATGATTGACGGGCCCGATCCCGAGCCGCGCCTGGCCGCCTACGCCGAGCTCATTCGACGGTGGGCGCCGCGCCTCGATCTGATCGCTCCCGGCGACCTCGATCGCCTCGAAGAACGGCACCTCGATGACTCCCTGAAGGCTTTGAAGCTGGTGCGCGAGGTGCCGCCCGGGCCCGCGGTTGACGTGGGATCGGGGGCCGGGTTCCCGGGCGTCCCGCTGGCGATTGCGGCGCCCGAGCGCCGGTGGCGCCTGCTGGAGCCCCGGGCCAAGCGCGCCGGGTTCCTCGACCAAGTCGTGCGGGAGCTCGATCTGAACGCCGAGGTGGTTCGAATGACTGCTCAACAGGCCGCCTCGGATCCGGCACTGGCGGGCGCCCACGTGATCGCCACCGCACGCGCCCTGGCCGATCCCGCCACCGCCTTTGACCTCCTGGCTCCGCTGCTCGGACCGGGAGGAAGCTCCCTGGTCTGGGTGGGGGAACGAGCGCGAATTCCTTCAGGAGCCGAAGAACTCGTGCCCGGCCTTGCTATCATGCGCCGCGACCCCATCTCTTAAGTCCGGCTGCGGAGGTCCACAATCACCGACGCTCGATTGGTTCGTTCCAGCGAGGCCCACCCCGGCGGCGCGCCCGCTCATCCTTTGCTGGAAGTTCGTCCCATTAACGCCAAAGAGGGACGAATCATCTGTTTTGCCAACCAAAAGGGCGGAGTCGGCAAGACGACGACGTCGGTCAACCTCGCCACCGGTCTGGCGCTGAGAGGTCACCGGGTGCTGGTGGTCGACGTCGATCCTCAGAGCAACGCCACGACCGGCCTCGGACTCGATCACCGCAATCTCCCGCGCTCGACCTACGAGCTCATGGTCGACGGAGCCGCATTCGATTCGGTGGTTCGCACCACGAGCATCAAGGGTCTGGACTGCGTTCCCTCGTCGCCCGATCTAGCGGGCGCCGAGGTCGAGCTCGTCGGCGAGATGGCCAGGGAGGGAAAGCTGGCGGAGGCCCTGAAGCGGGCCTACGGGCGGTACGAGGTGATCTTCTTGGACTGCCCCCCTTCGCTGGGTCTGCTAACCGTCAACGCGCTGGCGGCCGCCCACGACCTAATCGTTCCCGTGCAGTGTGAGTACTACGCGCTCGAGGGGCTGGGACAGTTGCTGGGCACCGCGGAGCGCGTGCACAGGACCGTCAACCCCACCCTTCGCATCGCCGGCTTCGTGATGACCATGTACGACGCGCGCACGAGACTGTCGAGCCAGGTCGCCGACGAGGTCCGGAGTCACTTCGGCAGTTTCGTGTTCGACACGATCGTGCCACGCAGCGTGAGGATCTCCGAGGCACCGTCGTTCGGCGAACCGGTGCTGACCCTTGACCCATCGTCGCGCGGGGCCATCTCTCACCGGTTGCTCGCCGCCGAGTTCGAGGCCCGCTACGGGCTCGACACCCACGTCCCGCCACCACCACCCACCGGCGTCGTCGATCGGTCGGAACAGACGCACGTCGACCTGAGGGAGCCGGTGGCCCAGATGGCTGCACCCGGCCCCGGGCAAAGCGGCTACGGCGTGGCGACGAGTGAGCCCCCCGACCTGGATGCCTCCTGGCCCCCGCGGGGTCCATGGAGCACGACGTGAGGCGCCGCTCGGGTCTGGGCCGGGGACTCGACGCGCTCCTTCCCGAACAGGAGCAGGAGCGAGGACGCGGCGGGCTCGATGAGATCGAGTTGGAAGCCATCGCTCCGAATCCCCGTCAGCCCCGGCAGAGCTTCGACGACGAGGCCATCGCGTCCCTGGCGGAGTCGATCAAAGAGCTCGGCATCCTGCAGCCCCTGCTGGTGCGCGCTCTGGGCGACGGCCGCTACGAACTGGTCGCGGGGGAGCGACGGCTAAGAGCGTCGCGACTGGTCGGGCTCGAGCGCGTGCCGGCGATGACTGTCGACACCGACGACCGGGGGTCGCTCGAGCGCGCGCTGGTCGAGAACCTGCACCGCGAGGATCTCAATCCCATCGAGGAGGCCGAGGGCTACCGCCAGCTCATCGAAGAGGCGGGGTTGACTCAAGAGGAGCTGGGGCGGCGTCTCGGACGTAGCCGGGTAACCATCACCAACTCTCAGAGGCTTTTGTCGTTGCCGTCGGCGGTACAGAAGCTGCTTGTCGAAGGTCGGATAGCGTCGGCCCACGGCCGCGCGCTCCTGGGTCTTCAGGGCAATCCATTCCAGGAGCGGCTGGCGCGGCGGGTCGCGCTCGAGGGAATCTCGGTGCGCGAAACCGAAGAGCTGGTGCGGAAGTATCAGACGATGTCGACCCCTGCGAGCAAGGACGGTCATCGAGCTCGCCCACCCATTGCAAGCGAAGCACAGCGACGACTCCAGGACTACCTTCAGACCAAGGTGCGCGTCGACGTCGGTAAGCGCAAGGGCCGCGTCGTGATCGACTTCGCCTCGGTCGAGGAGCTCGAACGCCTACTACGAGTCATCTCCGGCAACGAGCCTGGGGCCGCGTCATCCAGCGCCGGGCCCGCGTAAAGCTACTGGGACTCGAAGTAGCGGCGTACCGCCACCGCAAGGGAGTCCGCCACCGCGGTCCGGAAGTCGGGATCCTCCAACCGTTTGGCGTCGTCGGGGTTGGTGAGGTAGGCGGGCTCGACGAGCACCGCGGGCATGCCCGTTTCCCTGAGGATCGAAAACGAGCCCGAGTGGCTACGACAGTCCTTCAAGCCCAGGTGACTTAGTTCGTCCTGGATCAACTCCGCAAGCTGAGCACCCGCGCGCGACGTGCGCCAGAAGTAGGTCGACGACCCCTCGGCCGTGGGCTCGGTGTGCGCGTTGAAGTGCAGCGAGATGAAGATGTCCGCGGAGATCTCGTTGGCCCGCTCGGCTCTGGTACTCGAGTCCGGGTTCTCGGCCTCGAGTCGAGTGAAGCGCACTCGCGCCCCCTGGCGCGCGAGCCTTTCGGCCAGACGGGTCGCGAGATCCCAGCAGAGATCGGCTTCCGTCATGACGCCGATGCCGCCCCAACCGTGCTCCGCGACCGCCCCACCATCTCCACCTCCGCGGTCATCACCACCGTGTCCGGGGTCAATGGCCACCAGGGCCTGATGGACGCCCTCGTGCTCGGAGCGTCGCAGTTCCTCGCGCAGCGCGGCGGCGGTCTCGGGGCGGTCGATCCGCAGACCCGTCAACGCCGCGGTCGTATGCGGTCCGACGATGCCGTCCTCGGCGACCCCGTACTCCCGTTGGAAGGACTTAACCGCTTGGTCGGTGTCGATGCCGAGGATTCCGTCCTCCATGCCGGCATCGAACCCCAGGGCGTTGAGCCGGGCCTGGAGCGTCAGCACGTCGTCACCGCGAAAAGCCGGGTATCTCAGGTAGAGAATGCGGTCCCCCAGGCGCCAGCCCGCCTCGACGAGTTGGCTCCAGGTGTCGGGGCCGACGATCCCGTCGGCGATCAGCCCGCGCTGCTGCTGAAAGGTCTTCACCGCAAGCAGGGTCGACGACGCGAACGCCCCCGCCTCGTCGTCCACCACGAAGGAGAGCGCGCGCAGTCTCGACTGGACGTCGGCGACCTCCTCCGAGCGATCCCCGCTGCGGATCAGGTCCGTCATCGTCTGGCGTTCCTGTAGAGACGTTTCATGAGCGGGTATGGGTTTACCCATTCGCCGCTCGATTCCTGTATCCCGACATGAAGGTGGGCCACGAACTCGTCGCGGTGACCGGGACGCACCCCGTAGCCGGTGTTGCCCACTGCTCCGATGCGATCGCCGGCTTCGACGCGCGCCCCCTCGGAGAGGCCCGGGGCGTACTCCGAGAGGTGGGCGTAGAACCAGTAGCGGCCCTCATTGTCGGTTATGCCAATGCGCCAGCCCGAGTAGAAGAGCCAGCCGATTCGTTCGATCACCCCATCGGTGATGGCCCGTACGGGAGTGCCGGGCTCGGCGAAGACGTCGTTGCCCTCGTGAATCCCAACCTGCTCCCACCCCCCGTTCATCTTCCGCATCCGGGGCGCGTGCCAGTCGTTCGAGAAGTTGATGACCGAGTACCAGTCCGATCGTGCGACGGGGAACACGAACTCCGCCCCCGCCTTCGGAGGCTGGTATCGGGCGGGTGCGACCTCCTGAGCGTGAGCGGCCGCCGCCGCGGCCAGACACAGGCAGGACAAGACGACGGGCAAGGTGCGGGACATGGTTGGAGAGTACGACTGCCGGAGTGGAATGGCCTCCGGCCAAGGGCGGAACTGGGATTCGTTTAGGGTTCGCGAAGAGCCCGGTAGCTACTGAGCCTCGAGCCAGCGCTCGGCGTCGATGGCGGCCTCGCATCCCATTCCGGCGGCGGTTACCGCCTGGCGGTAGCGGAAGTCCACGACGTCGCCCGCCGCGAACACCCCCGGCACCGTGGTTTCGCTGGTGTCGCCCGCGATCTTGATGTAGCCGCCGTCGAGCTCGAGCTGGTCCCTGAACAGTGAGGTGTTGGGAGTGTGGCCGATGGCGACGAACACTCCGCCGGCCTCGACGGTCGATTCCTCGCCCGTCTTGACGTTCTTGGTCTTGGCCCCGGTAACCTTGCCGTCGCCGACCAGCTCGGTGATCACGGTGTCCCAGATGAATTCGATCTTCGGGTTGTCCATGGCGCGCTGCTGCATGATCTTGCTGGCGCGCAGCTCGTCGCGCCGATGCACGATCGTCACCTTCGAGGCGAACTTCGTAAGGAAAATCGCCTCTTCCATGGCGGTGTCACCGCCGCCCACGATTAGCAGCTCCTGATCCTTGAAGAAGAAGCCGTCACAGGTCGCGCAGGTCGAGAGACCGTGACCGAGCAGCTCCTTCTCGCCGGGGACGCCGAGCATCTTGGCCTTGGCCCCCGTCGAGATGATGACGGAGCGCGCCCTGTAGGTCTCGTTCGCGGTGTTGATGGTGAAGGGTTGCTGGGAGAAGTCGACCGAGGTGACGTCGTCGGTCACGAACTCGGTGTCGAAGCGAGCGGCCTGCTTGCGCATCCGCTCCATCAGCTCGGGGCCCATGATGCCGTCGATGAAGCCCGGGTAGTTCTCGACGTCGGTCGTCTGCATCAACTGCCCACCGGCCTCGAAGCCCTCGATCATCAGCGGCTTCAGATTGGCTCGCCCCGCGTAGACGGCCGCGGTCAGACCCGCGGGTCCGGAGCCGATGATGATTACGTCCTTTACGTCGTTGCTCATGGTTTGCGTCACATCTCTATTAACAGCAACTGGTAACCGACCATTCCTAGCCCCGGCGGAGACCTAAGGGATGGGCCCACCGAGGCTGCGAATGATCGTACGGCAGTCCCCGAGCCGGAAGGTGACGAACCGGTAGCGATCCAGCGATCTGGTGCCGGTTACGAAACCGAGGATAAAGCTGTCGCGGCCGTCGACGCGGGCGGTCGTGGCGTACGCGGCGAGCCCGGGGTCGGCCAGGTCGCCGAGCGCGGTGCGTCCGCACTTGTTGACCACCACCGTGAGCTCGTTGGGGACGGTCTCTGACAGAGCCGCCAGCGAGGGTCCGATGCTGCGGCGCGCCTGACGAACGGTGTAGGTCTCAGAGAAGCTGCGGAACACCGGACGTCGCGACAGTTCGTCGAGAGCACCCAGCGAGAGATCTCCCTGGTCGCTCTCGAACACGGGGGCGTCCGACGATAGGAAGTAATTCGCGCTGAGGGAGCGGGTCTCACCCTTGCGGTCTTTGAGCGCTTCACCGGCGCTCTCACCCGCGGCCGGCGCCGATCTGTTGGCGTCGTCCCCACCGCCTCCGGCGCCCGAGTCCAACTGGCTCGTCTCGGCGCTCCCGCCTTGGGCCCCGTCGCCGTCGTCGCCACCCGTGCCGATGCTTCCGACGTACACGAACCCCACCGCCAGGAGGGCCAGCATCGCCGCGACCGCGACGTACTTGGTCGCTTTCGAACGCCATCCCCCGATCGGCACGATCACCGCATCGCGTTCGTCGGCCAGTGGAGTCGAGGAGACCGAGCCGGCGGTTGCATCGAGGACGGCCGCGCGCAGCTCCCCTCGCTCGCCGGCGGAGAGCGGCTCTACCTCGGGGGCCGCCAGAGCCACCAGGGCGTCTCGCTCGGCGGCGCAGTCGGCGCAGCCGGCGAGATGGTCGTCTACGAGTGAGCGGTCTTCGGAGCTCAACTCGCCGGCGACGTAGTCACTCAGCAGCTCCGAGGTGCGCTCGTGTGTGATCGAGGAATTCATGCTTGATCCTTCGACGTGTCGGAGGCGACCTCGTGTTCCAGCAATCGGGCCAGACGCCGCCGCCCCCGGCTGATGCGCGACTTGACCGTGCCTATGGGCACCCCGGTGACGGCTGCGATCTCCTCGTAGGGCAGGCCCCCGAGGTCGTGCATGACGACCGCCTCCTTGTAGTCATCGGGCAACTCGGCGAGCGCCCTGGAGAGGTCGAGCCGCAGGTTGGCGGCGTCTTCGAGGGCCTCGGTCCTCGACCCGCGGTCGATCTCGAGGTGCTCCTCCTCGAGCAGCACCTCCTTGTGGCGCCGCAACACGTCCTTGCAGTGGTTGATCGCAATGCGATACAGCCACGTCCCGAACGCGCTGTCGCCTCGGAACGAGGAGGCACGCCTGAACGCGGTGATGAAGATCTCTTGGGTCGACTCGAGCGCGTCGGAACGGTTGTGCAACATCCGGACACAGAGTCCGAAGATGCGGTCCTCGTGGCGGCCCATGAGCGCGGCGAAGGCGTCATGGTCACCGTCGAGAAACTTGACGAGCAGGTCGGCGTCCCGCTCGCCTGAAGGAGATGCCCGCTCAGGGCCCGCCAAAGGTGACCTCGGAGATGGCGGCGGATCCGCCGCCGCCCCCGGGCAGCGTGGTGATGAACACCAGCCAGTAGCGGTCCGTGGTCGCGTCGAAATCGAAGGACTCGGTCTCTGCGGCCGACTCGGTCTCGCCGACCGTCTCGAAGCCGGTGGCGTCCGCGGCCCCCGACGGGTCGGAGGACGAATGTCCGATCTGGAGGCCGCATCCGGCGCACCCCTGGACCTCGACCCCGCCGACCTCGGCATCACCGAGATCGAACACCAGCCCAACCCCGTCCTTGCCCAGCAGTTCCAGCGGATCGTCGTAGTTCTCGGTGGTCCAGGAGGTCGCCGGGTCTCCATCGACCACGAGGTCGACTTCGTCGGGGTGCTCCCCTCCGGTGCCCTGCGGGTCGAAATCGACTACGGACTGCACCTCTAGGGAGCCGTTATCGTCGCCGCCTTCGGAATTCCCACCGGCACCCCCACTCCCGCTGCCACCGCCCTCGGGGTCGTTACCGTTGTTGAGGAGTGTGAGGAGCAGGATCGAGATCACCGCGACGACCAGCGCGATCACACCCAGCATGATGAACGGACCCGACCGCGAACGCCGCGAGCGCCGAGGGCGCGCATCCGGCCGGCGTGCGGGCGCTTCGACCCGCTCGGTCTTGCGGGTGGGTCGTCGCAACACCGCCGTGGTCGAGCCCACCGAGGAGCTCTCGAGGGCGGCGCGCATCTCCTGAGCGTTCTGATAGCGCACGGCTGGGTCCTTGGCCATCGCCTTCATGACGATGGTCTCGATGCTCTTGGGGATGCCACCGCGAGCCGCGCGTAGCGGAGGCGGCTCCTCGCGCAGGTGCTTCATGGCGATCGCCATCTGGGTCTCTTCCTCGAACGGAGCGCGTCCGGCCAGCAACTCGTAGAGCATCACTCCGCACGAGTAGATGTCGCTGCGTTGATCGGGCTCCTCGCCCTTGAGCTGCTCGGGCGAGAGGTAGGTCACCGTTCCGAGGATGGAGCCCGTCGTGGTGACGTCGCCACTGCCGAAGGCGGCTTTGGCGATGCCGAAGTCGGCGACCTTGAGGGTGGCTCCATCACCGGCTACGAGCACGTTGGCAGGCTTGATGTCTCTATGGATGACACCCGAGCGGTGAGCGTAGGCGAGTGCCTCACAGACCGCGGACCCCACGACCGCCCCGCGCTCGGGCTGAAACGGTCCATCCCGTCTGAGGTGCTCGGCCAGACTCCCGCCCCCGCAGTACTCCATCACAATGAAGTGACGGGTCTGATCCGCGGCGCCCCCCTCCTCGGCCCCCGTGTCATAAATCGACACGATGTTGGGGTGAGCGAGCCGGGCCGCCGCCAGCGCCTCGAAGCGGAACCGGTCCAGAAAGGCCTCGTCATCGGCCAGGTGTGGGTGCAGAACCTTGACCGCCACCGTGCGCGCCAGAACGTCATCGCGCGCTCGGTAAACGACCGCCATGCCGCCGCGGGCGATCTCGGATTCGAGCACGTAGCGCTCGGCAAGGGTGATCAATTCAGACGCCACAGGGCGATGCTAGTCGGTGGATGACCTTCCCGTTGCCGACATTCGGCCCCAGTCCTCGAGCTGCGAGAAGCGGCTCACGACCATGGTTCTGGCCTCGCGCCTGACCGTCACTCGGACTACCTCTTCCTGGTCGTCCACCTCGAAGTCGACCAGCTTGGCATCCTGACGGCGAGCGATTTTCTTGGCCTCTTTTTCGAGCTCGAACAGGCTCCGCCCGTCTCCGGCCGAGGTCGATACGGTGACGGCGATCTCGTCGACGAGCGAGTCCAGCTGAAAGGCGTTCACGGCAATGGCGGAGACGTCGTAGATGGCGACGCCGACCAGCGCAAGAAAGATGACCAGTTTGGCCATCCAGTTGACGACGATGCCGCGCTCGTCTCGAAGAAGGTTCATGAGTTCACTATCGGACGCGTAAGCGGGTGAGCTTTACCCCTGGCGGGAAAATCGTCGGCCTACGATTCTTTTGGCGTAGTCCAGTTCCTCGACCCCGAGGGCCAGGCATAGGCCCAGATAGGCCCCCGCTCCCACCGCTACAGGGGCCAAGACGATGACCAGGTCATTGAGAAACGAGACTGGCTCGATGAAGGTGGTGGTCGCCGAGTAGGCACCCCAGACGAGCAATCCCATGCCCAGAGCCGCCGCTCCGATCTTGGCACTGCTACGAGCGATATGGGCCTCATCGATACCCCCGATCCGGCGCGACAGCGCCCGACCCTGCACGATCACGCCGAAGGTGTAGGCGACGGCCAGGCCCACGGCCAGGCCGCGCACGCCCCACAGCGCGTACATCGGAAGGTTCACCGCAGTGTTCAACACCACCGCGGCCACGTTGATCAGAAACGGGGTCTTGGTGTCGTGAAGCGCATAGAAGGCACGCAGGAAGAGCTGAAAGATGGCGAACGGGACCAATCCCAGCACGAAGAAGCGGAGCACGCTCGAGACCAACTCGGTCGACTCGGCGCTCATTATCCCGTGCTCGAGCAACACTCGCACGATCGGCGTCCCCAGAACGAAGTAGCCGACCGCCGCGGGCAGGATCAAGAGGGTCGTGGCTCGCACTCCGACCGAAAGCTGGTCCCGGTAGAGGTCCCAGCGTTCGTTGGTCGCGTGGGCGCTCATGCCCGGTAACAACGCAGTGATGATCGAGACCGCGAAGAGCCCATGAGGAAGCAGGAAGAACGTGAAGGCCCACGAGTACGCGGTGTAGCCGCCGGGCTCGCCTCCCGCCAGCACCTGCACGACGAGGTAGCCGATCTGGTTCGTCACCACATAGCCGATGACGAAGACCGACAGCTTGGCGAGCTTGACGACCGACGGGTGGCGGATGTTGAAGGTCCAGCGGTAGCGGCCGAGCCCGCGGAGAAAGGGAAGCTGCGCCAGCGCCATCAGGACGACTCCCAGCGTAGTGCCACCGCCGATGACGAGCAGTTGTGTGGTCGAGACGTCGTCCAGCGTGACCGCGCCGTAGGCCGCGCGGAAGCTCAGGAACACCGCGATGACCGCAAGGTTGTTCAGCACCGGCGTGTACATGGGTGGGCCGAAGCGTTTGTGCGCGTTGAGCAGCCCGGCGGTGATGGCGGTCAGCGCGTAGAAGATGATCTGGGGGACGAACAGGCGAAGCAGGAAGGTCATGACCTCCTGCATTCGTGCGGTGTCTCCGTCCACGTTCAGCGTGTAGAGCCTGGCGATCCACGGAGCGAGCAGGATCGCGACGACGCTGACTGCGGTGAGGACCACCACCGAGACGTTGATGATCGCGCTGGCGACGCGCCAGGCCTTTTCTCGCCCCTCCTTCTCCAACAACTCGACGAACACCGGGACGAAGACCGACGTGAGCACGCCGCCGAGCGCCAGCTCGTAGATGATGTTGGGGAAGGTGTTGGCGTAGTTGTAGGCGTCGGTGAGACCGCCGGTCTCCAGGACTCCGAGAGCGGCAGCAATCGCGGCGATGCGGAGCAGACCAGTTGCCCGCGACAGCACCGTGCCCACGGTCATGATGGCTGTCGAGCGAGCGAGGTTGGTGCTCACGCTTAGTGGTCCACCTAGACCTCGCGTGCCGCGGCGTTGCGTTTTCGATACCAACGCAGCGCGTAGAAGGCCACGAGAAAAAGCAAGGCTCCCACGGTGATTACGAGCGCGATGTTGTTGAACTCCGTCGATCGGACACTCGGTCTGCTCTCGGCGATGGTTGTCGAGCCGTCGGGCGTAACGAGCGCGAGGGTCAATGGAAAGATCCCACTCGAGGTGGCGCGCACGGGAATCGCGAGTGGCGTCCTACCCACATCGAAGGTCTGCACCTCGTCGCCGTCGAAGGCAAGTTTCTGCGAGTCGAGCCTGAGTCGAACCCTGATCGGATAGCCCGCGTCGTTGACCACGCGTACGGGGATGTCCTCCGCGCGCGACGTCAAGGTGATGCGCTCGTTGACTTCTAACGAGATCTGGTCCAACTCCGTACGAGCCTGTGCGAAGGAGCTGGTTGCGTAGCTCTCGCCGAGCTGGGCGAGCTCCGGCGTCTGCCACCAGAGGCGACTTTCCGCGACGAACACATTGCGGAGCAGACGCTCGGTTAGATCCGGTGGAGGGTCGATCGAGTTGAAGCTCTCGACCATCGCGTCGGCGGTGGCGATCTGGCTGTAGCCGAATCCGTCGAGCGCGTTCGAGACTCCGGAGACGGAATCCGCCACCTCACGGTCGACCGCCTCGATGTCAAGGTCGAGCCCCTCGGCGGGTGTGACGGTGGTGAGCCAAGGCGCTCTCTCCAGCCCGCGGTAGAGGATCTTGATGAGCATGTTCTCGGGCCGCCATGCGGCGGGCAGCGTCGCCTGGAGGATGCGGTCGCCGCGGGAGGGCTGCTCCTGGCGGATCATGGCGGTCTCGGCGAAGAAGCGCTGGAGATTCAACCGGTCGTTGTCCTCGCGAACCAGCGCCGATAGGTGCTCCTGCAACCCCTCGTCGGAGACGTAGCCGCCGGTCGTTCCCAACGGCGTCTCCACCGAGACCGGGCACGTGAGGCTCAACGACTCGATGGGGCAGCCTGCTAACAGGGGATCGTCGGGGGCCTCCAGCGAGTCGGCCGAGAAGAAGGTGCCGCCGTCCAGAGCGCCGCCGGTCTGCAGTTGCTCGAGCGCAGCGGAGTCGATTCGTCCCGCGGGGGCCAGGATCCAGGAGCGACCGGGCTCGTTCTCCAGGATCTCCTGCAGCACCGCTTCGCCGTGGGCGACCTGCTCGTTGACGTGGGCGTCGACCTCGCTGGCGGCCAGCGAAGGGAGGTCGGGGTCGGCGTAGGGCGCCAGCAGGGGCTGCACGCTGTCGCTCTCGAGGAGGTCGCCGAGCCGTTCGAGGAACTCGGTAGCGGCGGCGGCTTCCGGAGCGGTGTCGGAGACTTCCTCGTCGCCACGACGGTAGCCGTCGCTCATATCGGCGATCTCCTCGATGAGTCTGGGGGTGGGACCGATTCCGAGGCGCAGCGAGCCGGTTCGCTTGGCGATCTGGCTCAGCGTCGTCATGAGCCAGCCGTCCCGGCCGATCGCCTGTTCGAGGGTTTGGTCTCCCAGCAAACTGGAATGTCCGAAGTTGCCGTCGGGACCACGCGCCGGAATCTCGCCGAGCGGCACGACGGGAACGAAGTTGAGCGTGTCCTCCACCTCGTTCGGGTAGTACATGAGCGACGTGATGAAGGAATCGAGCGGTACCACTCCGCTGGCGTCGAGGAGCGAGACCGTCGCCGCGTACACCCCCTCGCTCTCGGTGCCTTCGGAAAAAAGCTCGGTAACTGGAGCATCGATGGTAACGATGCGGCTGGAGCCTGGGTCCAGGGTTTTCTGGACCTCCTCCGCCGCGATCGCGAGGCCGACGACCACGGTGTCGTAAGAATTCTGGAGGGCGGAGCGGCTGGTCAGAAGTCCACCCCGTTCGACGATGAGAGTGAAGCCTTCAAGCTCGTCGGGCGAGGTGTTGGTGACCCTGACCTTGATGTCGAGGACGCCGTTTTCGTCATAGGACACGGGCTGGTCGACGAGCTCGACCGTGACGGTCTCGTCCGGATCTTGGGCGCGTCCCTCCGCAGGCGACGCCGGTAGCCCTAGGGCGACGGCCGCCAGAGCGAGACAGGCGAGCAGGTGGCGCGCGAGGGATCCGGCCAGCGGCGCGCGCAAGAAGGACGACATTTCGGAGTCAGCATAAGCCGCACGCCAAAGACCCCTCCGGGGGAAGGGAGGGGTCAGTGGTGCTCGGGAGTAGAACCGGTGGTTCGAGGTTTACTTCGAGCCGCCGATGCGGCCGATGCGCTGGTAGAACTCGCTGCCGTAGCGCTGCTTGGTGGTCTCGCCGCCCTTTTTGCCCCCGATGCGGCCGATCTTGCCGAAGTGGTCTTCCCCGTAGCGCTGCTTGGTGGTCCGGCCGCCCTTGCGCCCGGCCTCGGCTCGACTCATCTTTCGGTTCGTCTGCTCCGCCATGTCAACTCCTTGAAACTCGTCCAAGACCCCCAACAATCCGCACAAATGCCTTACCCGGCGCCCGGTCAAGAAAACAAGCACATGGTGCCAGTTTCGGGTCGCGAGGACGCCTCGATGCGCTCGACGCCAAAAGGTCAACCACACGCCCGAATCTGCCGAAGAAAAAGGGCTGAGATCCATTCATCGGCGCGAACGCGGCGCGCGATCGTCTCGACGATCGCCGAGATATAGGAAGCGAGAGAACTACAGATGGCGACCGTTCACGACTTCATGCGCTACGTGGTGGACCGCAAGGGATCGGACCTTCACATGAAGGCCGGCGGTCCCCCGTTCGTCCGGATCAACGGCGTCCTGCTTGCGACCGACTTTCCGGCCATGACCTCGGCCGACTGCGAGCGAGCGGCCCTCGAGATCATGAACGACGAGCAGGCCGGGATCTTCAAGACCAAGGGTCAGGTGGACTTCGCCTTCTCACTAGCCGGTCTGGGACGCTTCCGCTTTAACGTCTTTCTTCAGCGGGGCTCGGTGGCCCTGGCCGCCCGCCGCGTGCTGCCCGGGAGTCCGGGTTTCGAAAGCCTTGGCCTTCCGCCCGTCGTACGCTCGCTGGCCGAGGAAATGCGCGGCCTCCTGCTCGTCACGGGGCCGACCTCGTCGGGCAAGACGACCACCACCGCCGCCATGATCAACCACATAAACTCGACTCGCCGCTGCCACATCCTGACCATCGAGGACCCCATCGAGATCCTGCATCAGGACCGGGCCGCAATCGTCAACCAGCGCGAGATCGGTCAGGACGCGCCCGACTTCCTGCAGGCACTGCGGGCGGCCATGCGTCAAGACCCCGACGTCATCTTCCTTGGAGAGATTCGCGACCCGGAGACTGTGACCGCGGCCCTACAGGCGGCCGAGACCGGACACCTCGTGATCTCCACCCTCCACACGCGCGACGTAACCGAGACCGTGAACCGCATCATCGACTTCTTCGAGCCGAGCCAGCAGCACCAGATCCGCGTGTCGCTTGCCAACTCGCTCTGCGGAGTCGTCTCCCAGCGGCTGGTTCCCCGAGCCAATTCCGACGGGCTGGTGCCGGCGATCGAGGTGCTCGTCATGAACGGTCGCATCCGTGATCTCGTCATCGACTCCGAGAACACGCACATGATCAAGGACATCCTCATGGAGTCCGGGTTCTACGGGATGCAGACCTTCGACCAGGCCTTGCTCGAGCTCTATCGCAGGAAGGTCGTGTCTTTGGACGATGCCCTGTCTGCGTCGAGCAACCCGCACGACTTCCAGCTCGCCTTGCGTCAAGAGGGACTGCAGCCCGTCTCATAGTCTGGGGTCTATGTCCCCCAGCGACTCACCCTTGGCAGGGCTGCTCGAACCCGACTCGAGCATCGTCCGACTCGCGCATAGTTTCTCCGCGGCGGGACACGATCTCTACCTCGTAGGTGGACCGGTGCGTGATGCTTTTCTGCGCCGTCCCCACGGGGATCTCGACTTTGCAACGGACGCCACTCCGGAGGAGACACACGAGATCGTGAAGCCGCTGGCTACGGCGTTGTGGCTGCAGGGAGTCAGGTTCGGGACCATCGGTGCGGAGATCGACGGCAAACGCATGGAGATCACCACCTTCCGCACCGAGCGCTACGAGCCGGACTCGCGCCATCCGGACGTGACGTTCGAGTCCGACGTGACGACCGACTTGTCGCGACGCGATTTCACCATCAACGCCATGGCGGTCAAGTTGCCCGATGCCAGCGCGGTGGATCCATTCGGGGGCCTCAAGGACCTGACCGCGCGGAGGCTTCGCACTCCCATCGATCCAAGGGCCTCGTTCACCGACGACCCACTGCGAATGTTGCGAGCGTTCCGCTTCGCTTCGCAGCTGAACTTCAACGTCGACAAGTCGGCCCTTGGGGCCATCGGCGAGCTCAAGGAGCTCATAAAGTCGGTCTCGGCCGAGCGAATCCGAGACGAGCTCACGAAGCTTCTCGTCGGAGCGGCTCCCAAACGCGCGCTGGAATTGGCGGACTCCACTGGCCTCACCGACTTCTTCATCCCGGAATTGAGCGCGCTCAAGCTCGAGCAGGATCCCGTCCATCAGCACAAGGACGTGTTTGCGCACACTCTTGCGGTCCTAGAGCGCACCGACCCCGAGGAGCGTCTCAGGCTCGCCGCCTTGTTGCACGACATCGGCAAACCCAGAACGCGTCACATCGGTCCCGACGGAGTGACCTTTCATCATCACGAGATCGTCGGGGCGAGCATGGCCGAGCGACGACTGCGGGCGCTTCGCTTTCCCAACGAGACCGTGCACGCGGTCGGCGAGCTCATCCGCTTGCACCATCGCTTCCACACTTACCGGCTCGGCTGGACGGACTCCGCGGTGCGGCGCTACGTGCGTGACGCAGGTGGACTCCTGCGCGAGCTCAACTTGCTGGTGCGAGCCGACTGCACCACACGGAACCAGGCTAAGGCGCGCAAGCTGGCTCAGCGTATGGACGAGCTCGAGGCTCGTATCGCGGAGCTCGCGCAGGCCGAGGAGCTCAAGAGCATCCGGCCCGAGCTCGACGGCACTCAGGTGATGGCCTATCTCGGCGTACCCCCGGGGCCCATCGTCGGGCGCGCCGCCGACTTCCTGCTCGACGTTCGCCTGGACGAGGGCCTCATCGGAGTCGACGAGGCCTACAAACGGCTCGACGAGTGGGCGCGCGAACAGGGCATCGAACCCGCCGGCGAACGGGTGGCGCCGAAGCCCAAAAAGAAGGACAAGTCATGAAGCATCCCGGCAGGCCGTTCTTTGGACCCGTGGCCGAGCACCTCGGCGAGGCCTATCTGCGCTACAGCTTCACCAAGGGAACCACTCAGGAGGCCAGGTTCCTGCTCGAGCTAATGCGTCTCAAGAAGGGACGACGACTACTCGACGTCGGTTGCGGGCCGGGGCGTCACGCGGTCGCGTTCGCCAAGGCCGGACTCGCGGTCACCGGGGTCGACATCTCGCCGCGCTTCCTCGAGTTGGCGGCGCGGGCCGCGCACGAGGCAGGGGTGAAGGCCTCCTTCTTCGAATGCGATGCGCGACAGATGCCCTTCGACGACGAGTTCGACGCGGTGGTCTCGATTTGCCAGGGCGGCTTTGGCCTGATGGGCGACGACGACCCGCTGGTGCTCCGCCGCATGGCCGAGGCGGCCAAGCCCGGAGGCATCGTGCTCGTGACCGCGTTCAGCGCCTACTACTCCGTCCGACACCAGACCGACGCCGACCTCGACGCCGACATGGGGGTGGTCCACGAGCGCTCGACGATCACCAGCGAGGCCGGCGAGGACAAGGATGTCGACCTCTGGACCAGCGTGTTCACGCCGCGCGAGCTGCGCCTGCTGGCGGTTGGCGTGGGCCTCGTCCCCGAAGCGGTCTATTCGGTCGAGCCCGGAGCGTTCGCGGCCAACGAGCCCAACCCCGAAACCCCGGAGTTCCTACTGGTGGCGCGCAAACCCTTATGAAGCAAGTGGTGTTAGGCCGGGCGTCCTTCGGCGGGCGCGAACATCCCGGCGCCCCTCATCTTCCTTGCCAGCGCCCATGCAAGAGCGAGCACCACCACTCCCCCTG
This sequence comes from Actinomycetota bacterium, assembly GCA_050693975.1. GTDB lineage: Bacteria > Actinomycetota > CADDZG01 > CADDZG01 > WHSQ01 > WHSV01. The sequence continues at coordinate 2,585 of JBOGWV010000085.1, read as the reverse complement.
CGGCCAGCAACAACTTCAGCGAGATTCCGACTAGGGCCACCATGAACAGCGCAGCGAGCACGCTGGCGAGGTTGTAGAGGATGTCGTAAAGGGCGAAGGCGCGCCCGCGGTACTCGTCGGGCAGCGCCTCCTGCACCTGGGCGTCGACGGCAACCTTGGCAACGAACGCGCCGAACCCCGCGATGAGGGTGAGCGCTAGCGTCGTCGTGAGGGTCAGGACCGGTGCCACCAGCAGCATCCCGCCGCCCGAGGCGAGGAAGCCAATTACCAGCAACGAGGGCTTCGTGAAGCGGCGGCCCATCGCCGGAGCGGTTACGGCTCCGATGAACGCACCAACGCCGGCCGAACCGAGTGCGAGCGCGCTGGCGCTTAGCCGGCCGGTGTCGTCGCCCGATCCGTAGGCGTCGCGGATCACCTCGATCGCGACCAGCGCGACGAACATCGCCGAGACGCGCAACACGAAGATGCCGAGCAGCGGCAACCTGGCGCGCTCGCGCATCCAGATCTGGCGAACACCCTCCACGAGTTCCGCAGCGAGGCGACCGGCCGCGTCCCGGATCCGTTCGGCGTGCTCGTGCGGGTGGGCCATGGGGTCGCCGATCGCGCGGGCGACGAGAGCTGCTCCTGCGTATAGGAGCCCCGCGATCATGAACGCCACGTGGGTCGATGCGAAAGCCGCGATTCCGATGCCCACGACACCACCCACGAGGGCCGCGATCATGCCACCCCCGCCGGACACCGCGTTGCCGCGCAGCAGGTCGTGTTCGTGCAGGAGCACCGGGAGTGACGCGCCCTTGGTAGTGAGAAAGAGCCGGCCCATCCCCAGCAAGAGGAGAACGCTTGCGTAGAGTCCGGTTTCACCCGGCAGCGACCCCGACCAGGCCGGCAGGCTCACGAGGAGCACTGCTCGGGCGACGTTCGACCACACCAGGATCGAGCGACGCGGCCAGCGGTCGACTAATACGCCCGTGAAGGGGCCGAGCGCCGAGTAGGGCAACAGGGTAAGAGCGAACAGCGCGAGGGTCTTGGTGGGAGTGCCTTGCGGATCGAGCACGATGCGGTCGGCGAATGCAGCTTGAGCCAGTCCGTCGGCCATCTGCGCGGTGAATTGCGCGCCGAGCAACAGCATGAAGTCGCGCGCCGAGAGGATCACACCGATCGAGTCGCGGAGACGCGTCACCGCGAGTAGAGCGAAACGTGGAACTTCGACTCGGAGGTAAACGGCTCGCGACGCCACCCACCCCATCGGTCGCGCAGCCGCAGTCCTGCCAGCCGCGCCATCAGATCCAGTTCGCTCGGGTACGCGTAGCGGATCGACACCGGGTAGAGCTCGACGGGTTTGCCGGCGCGCATCAAGACGTGCTGGCTGTCGACCCGCTGGCGCACTGGATCGTGCCGGCTCGCCTCCATGATGACCTCGTCCATTGAGACCGAGTCGACGCCCGAGAACTGATGCTGATTGAAGCGCGTGATATCGGGCACGAAGGCCTCGATCAGAAAGACACCGTCGTCGCCGAGGTGATCGGCGACGTTGGCGAAGCAGCGGACCTGATCCTGCTGGCTGGCCAGGTTGAAGAAGGTGTTGAACACGACGAATACGAGTCCGAAGTCCCCTTCGACCTCGAGCTCGGCGAAATCCCCCATCACCACTTCGATCTCGTCCCCACCAGGCTTCGCGCGCAGCTTGGCCACCATCGCCTCGGAGATGTCGATTCCGGTGATCTCGACGCCGGCCCGCTTCAGAGGGAGCGCGATGCGGCCGGTCCCGATCGCGAGCTCCAGTGCCGAGCGGCCGGCGGCCAGCTCGGCGAGAAGAGCAACGGTGGCGTCGACGTCGAACAGTTCGTCGTAGAGCTCGTCGTAGATAGGTGCTATCCGGTCGCCGTAGGTGGCCGCGTCGTAGTTCTTCATTCCCCCATGAAAACACCAACGGCCCCCGGTGCACCGGGGGCCGTGATCGAGATCAGCTTCGGTCAGTGATTGGGGCCGAAGACCTGGTTGAGATCGACCGCCTCCTTGTGACCGTTGCCGGTCCCGTTGGTGGTCAAGTGGTCGTCTTCGATGAGAAGGTCCGCGTCCGCGTGCTCGTCTGGCTTGGCCGGCAAGCTGCGTTGGGCGGCGAAGATGAAGTCCTCGACCAGGTCGCGCGCCTCGGCATCCGAGTACTGCACGGGAGGGGACTTCATGAAGTACGACGACGCCGCGAGCAGCGGTCCGCCTTCGCCCCGATCCAATGCCACCTTGATGCAGCGCACCGCATCGATGACCACTCCGGCGGAGTTGGGCGAGTCCCACACCTCGAGCTTGAGCTCCATGCTGATGGGGATGTCACCGAACTCGCGGCCCTCGATTCGAATGTAGGCCCACTTACGGTCCTTGAGCCACGGCACGTGGTCGCTCGGGCCGATGTGGATGTCCTCGGGATCGATGCCGCCCGTGATCTGTGACGTGACGCTCTGGGTCTTGGAGATCTTCTTGGACTGCAGACGCTCGCGCTCGAGCATGTTCTTGAAGTCCATGTTGCCGCCGAAGTTGAGCTGGTAGGTGTGGTCGATGATCACGCCGCGGTCCTCGAACAACTTGGA
>JBOGWV010000084.1:0-3072 GCA_050693975.1 Actinomycetota bacterium | reverse complement strand
AGCTCGCCGACGCGCGAATCGCGATCGCTCAAGGAGATCCTGACGCGCTGAACCTGATCCACGCGGTGATCACACGCCTCGAGGGGCTAAGGCTATCCCTGGAAGCGGCACGCGCCCGACTCCTTTTGGTCGAGCTGGTCATGGAGTCCCAGCCAGAACTTGCGGCTTTGGAAGCGCGATCGGCCCTTCGCTCACTTGAGAGTTCCGGGGCGGACCGTGAAGCTGATCGCGCTGCAGCAATGCTCCGAGCGCTTGAAGGCACGGGACGCGCGGAACCCAAGCGATACTCCGGCCTGACGAGGCGCGAACTTGAGGTACTCGATCTGCTAGGTGAGGGGCTGAGCAATGCCGAGATCGCCGAACGCCTTTTCATAAGCACAAAGACCGCTGGTCATCACGTAAGCAACGTTCTGATGAAACTGCATCTCAAGAGTCGCACAGAAGCCGCCGTCTACGCCGTTCGAGAGGGCGCCACCCTTTCCTAGGTCGATGCCTGCGAGAACAGCACCGGGTTCCGAGAATCGCAAGCAGAATCGGGATGTGACAAGGACAGAACACGAACGCGGCGACGAGCCACGGCCAGCTCTTCTCCAGATGCGTGTGGGTCGGAACGACCGGCTGTGCGGGACGCGATCTGCGCCCCTGCTCCTCGATTTCTCATGGGCGCGTACCGGCTCGGTGCCCGCGAGCCGCCGCTTGCTCTTCACCGTCGGGTGCTGCCCGGCGGGCTGGGAGGCGATCTGGCACTATGGCCCGCGACATCTCGATCAGCCGTGTCCACTATCCGCTGAACTCACACACCTTGCCCTCCACTCTTAAGGGATCAGCAGGAACGATTCGGGAGGATGTCTCGTCTCTGGGGACAAGCGTCGATTCACGAACGCGCTCTTGACATTCTTGCCATTCCACGACCTGCGGAAACGCGAGAGCAATGCACACAGTCCCGAAAAGAGATGGGACGACGCGAGGAGGCCCGACCGATGACCTTTTCGTCTTGGACCAGTCATCCTGTAGTGACCTGACCGAAAGGAAGGCGATCCTATGAGTGAGGTTACATGTGACATATCGGTGTCGGTCGATGGCTTCGCCGCGGGCCCGAACCAAACCCTCGAGGAACCCTTCGGTGACGGCGATGTCGAGCGCGTCCATGAATGGATGTTCGAGGGACGCGAAGACAATGTGTCCGAAGTCGAGGCAATCGTCGCGGCCGGGGCGTTCATCATGGGCCGCAACATGTTCAGCCCCGGCCGTGGCGGGTGGGATCTCGACTGGAAGGGCTGGTGGGGCGAGGACCCGCCGTATCACGCGCCGGTTTTTGTCCTTACGCATCACCCGCGTGAGCCGCTTGTGATGGAGGGGGGCACCACCTACACCTTCGTCACGGACGGGATCGAGTCGGCGCTAGAGCAGGCGCGCGCCGCGGCCGGCGACCGCAACGTGGCCATCGCCGGCGGCCCCGCGACCCTCAATCAGTACCTCGCGGCCGGCCTGATCGATGAGCTTCGCCTGCACGTCGCGCCGTTGTTGCTGGGCGCGGGAGAGCGGGTGTTTGAAGGAGCGCCGAACGTCCGGCTGCAACCGGTTGCGGGCAGACATACCGACCGGGTGACTCATATGACCTACCGCTTCTCGCGTCAATCTTCGACGAAGAGCACGTAAGACAGTTCGGCCCCTTTGTACCCGTGATTTCGCTGAAAGCGTGGAGGGAATGCTTGAGGTCGAGTTCGTGTCGGTGACCGACATCGACCGCGCGAAGACTTTCTATGCCGAACAACTCGGCTTTCCAGTCGATTACGACAGTACGTATCGTGAGGACTACCGCGTGGTGCAGCTAACCCCACTCGGATCTGGATGCTCAGGGCAACGCCGCAAGCCGCTTCGATAAGATTTCCCCTCCAAGGAGGACCGAAGGAGGTCGCCAAATGCCGATCGTTCACGTCACCGACAAGACGCCTCTGCCTCCGGAGCGTGTCTTGGATGCGGCGCGTGACTTCTCCGCGCGACGGGCCGAGATGTGGCCCGACGTGCACGTCGAGCACCTCACTGTCCACGAGGCGGGTGAGACCTGGGCCGACGTCACCGAGGGTAACCCATGGCCGATAGGGCTCGTATGGGAGCGTTTGCGTTACGACTGGTCCGAGCCTGGCTTGGTCAAAGGAACTGTCACCGACTCGAACATCTTCGAGCCCGGCTCCACCTGGGAGATCAGGGCGAAGGCCGCGAATGGCGGCAGCCTGGTCGAGGTGATCGGCGTCCGCCATCTTAAAGGCAGAGGCAGGCTTCTCGCCCCGTTGTTCCCACTGGGCCTCGCCAAGCAAAGCGTTGCCGGCCACCTGCGCCACTTCCTCGGCAAGGTCGAAGACGTCCAGTCGAGCCCCGACTGAGCAAGCTTGTCCGCGTGGCTTCCCGTCCGAGATGACTCACCGACTCCGCGATAGCAGGAATCCCTTCGCAAGCGGGCACCACCACCGGTGATGGAATTCGAGGTCGCATGGCGCGCGTCTGGCGCGCGCTGTAGGTAAAAGCCCCTATGAGCCGCTTGAGCCGGCTCAAGTCAAGATCGCAGGTCACCGCCTAGAAACGGCATCGTTACGGCGGATCGCAAATTCTGCCGCGCAAACCTTTCAAGGCGGTAGCACGGGTTCAAATCCCGTTGAGGCCACCAGCAAGAGCAGGTAAACGCCGTGTCCCGCTTCTCCTGTGCGCTGATATCCCGTTGGGACGCGTACGGTCGCCATTCTGTACACTCCTGTCCGTCGGAAGGAGTGCAATTGGATGGGACTCAGCCGATCCGCGCGACGGTGACCTTCCGAAGCGATCCCGAACGCGCTTTCGAGCTCTTCACCGCCCAGATGGGCAGGTGGTGGCCGCTCGAGTCCTACTCGCGGGCGGTGAGCGAGTTCGAACACGAGGACCTCGGGGTCTCGGAGCTGATGTTCGAGGCACGGATGGGCGGATCGATCCTGGAGCGCATGACGGACGGCAGAGTCCTTCCCTGGGCGGAGGTCGTGGCCTGGCAGCCTCCACAGCGCGTCGTACTGTCCTGGCGACCGCACTCCATACCCGAACCGC
>JBOGWV010000083.1:0-20741 GCA_050693975.1 Actinomycetota bacterium | reverse complement strand
GTACGGTCATGAGTCCGACGCTGTGCGCGATCACGTCATGCAGCTCTCGCGCGATGCGGGCTCGTCCTCTTGCCACCCCCCGGCGCGTCTCTTCCTCGCGCTCGCGTTCGATACGGGCCGCTCGCTCTTCGAGATAGTCGCGCCGCACCCGGCCGATGTAGCCCACATAAAAGAACACGGTCACAATGGATGCGTTAAAGAAGAACGCTCGAGGGTTTGACTTGAACTCCTCATCCAGAAAGGCGACTGCGGTCAACACGCTGGCGAGCGCCACCAGAGCGGCGACCACAGATGCCTTCTTGCTAGCTGAGTACAGACCCGCGCTATAGAGGCTCACGACGAATGCGAAGAAGCTGGCGTTGAAGTGTTCGATTGGCGGCTCTGCGATGTAGGGGATCATGAACCAACCAAGGCTGACTACCGTGACGATGCCGAGCACCGTAAGCGGTCGTCGTCGACGCCACAGAAGCGGCACTGAGACGGAAGCGAGTAAGAGCGCACCCATCGCCGTGCTGGCGGTGGAGCCACCTCGTGGATCGAACAGCTGGGGGAGGTCGAATGCGCAAACAGACAGGGCGAGGATGGCATCGAACACACGCGACCGGGCGTCGACGCGCGAGACGGCCGACTGCGTTATCTCGAGAACCGGCTGCCGCTTCGACGTGAGACGACTTGGAGCGGCGGCACTTTGCCACGGCGCTTGGTCCTTAGCCACGTTCATGAGGCGCCCCTAAGCATCGGCGGCCTCGGACGATCCCTAAGCCAGCCTCTATTCATCTTCTCAGAACGACCGCCCCGCGTCCTGGGAGAGCTGGACAATCTGCTGTGCAGACGACGACGAGGCATAGGCCGGGTGCGCTAGCCAATCCGTCGCACTGCTTCGGCGGCAACCTTCACCCTTGTCGAAAAGCCGAGCTTTTGGAACACATGCTCCAAATGGGTGGCGACCGTACGTTTGGTGACAAACAGTCGCTCCGCGATCTCGCGATTAGTAAGGCCCTCCGCGGTTAAACCCACTACCCTGAGCTCGGCCTCGGTGAGACTGTCCCACCCGAATGACGGCCTCTGACATCGACGGTCAGAGTTCGCGATAGTGGCTGCTGTACCCATCCGGTTTCTCCTCCCTTTCTTGTCTTGAATCTAGGTGACGCCCCAGGTTGAAGAGGTTGAGATGAGATTACGCGGACTCTTAGCCGCAGTCTTCGTCCCCGAGTAGTCGGTGCGCACTCCCAGAGGACCAACTGTGACTCCGGTGCACTCAGCCAGAAGGAGGAGTACCGAGGGCTGTCACCACAGTCTTGAACGCATCACTGTCGGGCGGAGCGAATCCCCAAGATCGGTCACACGACCGATGACCCGTTGCCCCTCACAAGTCAAGCTGGCGTGAGGTTCCCTCGAAACCTGAAGGTCCGGATTCCCAGCTCGACCCTTTCCAGGGCGCTAAGGAGGCTCCTGTGAGACCGAGATCAGAGACGACGACGGCGCGGGAGGTGGATCCATCTCTCAGACCGGTGATCATCTTCCTGGTTTGCGCATTCGGGCTTAGCTGGTTGGCGTTCCTGCCGCTGATATTGGACATCACCGACCCAGACTCAACGGCAGGTGCCGTCTACCTACCACTTCTCGGAATCGGTGCTCCGACGCTAACCGCATTCGTTCTGGTCGCACTCAAGTCAGGTCGGGAAGGAGTCGGAAGACTGGGGCGCGCTGGAGTGCGATGGCGGACCGGCGCACGATGGTACGCGATCGTCCTGATCCTGCCCGGCCTTGCGTTCGGGACGAGCTGGCTCGTGACGAGAGCGTCGAGTGGAGATATGTCTCAGCTCAACCCATTGATGCCGGCGATTGTGGCCGGCCTACTGGCAGGACTATTGGAGGAGTACGGCTGGAGTGGCTTTGCCTTTCCCAGATTGCAGGCCCGTTTCGGGTTCCTGCGGGCGGGGATCGCCATGGGCTTCGTGGTTGCCTTCTGGCATCTACCCTTATTCTTTACTCCTGGACAGCCGCAGTCCCACTTCTCGTTCCTACCCTTCCTGCTGACCCTGATCGCGGTGAGGATCCTCTTCGGATGGGTGTACAACGGCACGGGCGGGAGCGTCCTGTTGACGGTGTTGCTGCACGCCTCGGGCAATGCTTGGTCCGAGGTCCTGCCGCTCGCTCCTCCTTCCCTAGATGCAGCCTGGCTTGCGGAATTCCTGGTTTTCGGGCTCGCGGCGGCGATCGTAGTGGTGAAGTTGCGGGGATCAACGGGTCCGACGTCATTTGTCGGGAGGAACCCAGGGATGCAGCTGAACTCCTCGAACTTAGAGCCGCGACATGGCTGAGCGGGCGAAGCATGAAGGGCCGGATCGCCGCAGCGAATCAAGCCGATCCGAAGAGTCCGGAGTGCGGATCGAGGCACCCACTCCTCCCGTCGCGGATGGACCGTCCAAGCGCCTCGCCGACGCCCGCGCGGGCTTCTGGATCCGTTTCGACGCATTGTTGATCGACCTCGTCCTGCTCGCCGCGGTGACCGGCGCGTTGATGGGGATCGGATCAACCTCGCTCTCGTCTTGGGTCAAGGTCTCGGTCGACCCTCGAGCCCTTTTGTTGCTCCTTGCCTACTTCTCGTTCTTCGAGGGCAGCGCGTCCGGTCAAACGGTCGGGAAAAAGCTCCTGAACATCAGAGTGGTCGACCTCGACAACGGACAGTCGATCGGATTCGTCCGAGCTACGGTGCGAAATATAGTCGCCTACTTCGTGTCGGTGATCTTCCTACTCGGCTACCTTTGGATGCTCTGGGACGAAGAAAAGCAGACCTGGCACGACAAGGTCGCCTCCTCAGTCGTCGTTCCGACCGACGCATTTCCCGTCGACAAGTGGCCCGGCTGAGGCCGAGCCCTTCTGTCGCCGCCTCGAGCGGTCGAGGCTTCGCGGGACAACTCCCTTGGTTGCTGTGGTTGGCGTCGGCTCTATTACTTGCTGCCGCGGTGCCACCGGCCCTCCCGGTAGGAATCAGTTTGCGGGGTTTCATCGAGGCCGTGACCTACGCGACCGTGGGCGCGCTGGTCGCCTCGAGGCATCCCAAGAATCCGATCGGTTGGCTGTTCTGCGCGCTCGGCTTCGTCATCGCTCTCGAGTTTTCCGGCACCGAGTACTTAGACATAGGAGGGCCCGGCTTGCATGCCGTCCTACCCGAGCCACAATGGCTGGCCTGGGTAACACACGCAAGCAGTGAGATCTCAGTTCCGCTGTTCATATTAGTCCTGCTGCTGTTTCCCCATGGGCGAATGCTGTCGCCCAACTGGCGAGTCGTCGCTTACTTGGCTGTAGCCGCGGGCATTCTTAATGTGGTGTCGATCATCCTGCTGGCGACCGCGTCGGCAGGCCAGTTTCCATCAGTCACAGAACGACTTCCAACCCAAACCCACGATCTGCTGCGGGCGATGCTGGACTTGTACGGGGGTGTCATGGGAGTTCTCTTGGTCTCGTCCACCGTCTGCGTCTTCCTGCGCCAGCGGCGCGCCCGGGGCGATGAGCATCAGCAACTCAAATGGTTTACTTATGCTGTCGCAATCGTGGTCGCGGTCGGTGTGGCCAGCATTGCGCTTACTGGTGGTGATGCCGACCTGGCCCTGTGGGTCGCTCCGCTCATTCCCATCACCGCTGGGATTGCCATCTTCAGGTACCGGCTCTACGACATCGACGTCATCATCAACCGAACACTCGTTTACGGCGTGCTTACTGTGTCGCTGGGCGCGGTTTACGTCACAGGAGTGTTCCTGCTGCAGCAGCTCCTTCGCCCCATCACCGAGGAGTCTCCCCTCGCGGTGGCGGGCGCCACTCTGTTTGTCGCCGCGCTCTTTCGTCCCGCGCGGTCTGGATTTCAGGGGCACATCGACCGCCGCTTCTACCGAGCGAAGTACGACGTGAAGGCAACACTGGATGCATTCTCATCGGACCTGAAACATGAAGCTGATCTAGAGATCCTTACGGGCGAGCTACTCGATGTCGTCCAAGAAACCATGCAACCGGATGGCGCGTGGCTTTGGCTGCAAGAAACGAGGGACATGGTCATCGAAGACAACAATGATCACCCTCCGTTTCGGCGATGAATTATCGGACGAGTGCGTTCATTAACGTTCGCGTCGCCGCCGCCCTGCGTGGGCAGGGGCTCGCGCGCTTCGTGAGTCACTACGAACACCGCATCCGGAACGGCGGAGGGTCGCCCCACGGCTCGAAACCGACGTCGAACATCCGCTTCCCCAGCAGGACCGCCCCGGTCGAGGCATAGATCTCATCCACGATCGCGGTATCGGTCTCCGTCTTCGCGTCGAATCTCCAATCGTGAAGCCGACCGGGGTCGTTTCCCTCCAACGGGCTTCCGAAGCTTGCATTGGGATCGGTGATGAACCCGTCAAGAGACATCGAGATTTCGGACGTGACCCTGCCCATGACGGCCCTCCTTATCGCATCGGTCCTTGAAGAGTTAGACGGCTCCCGGATAGGGAACTCGTCGTCGGTCACTCCGCTTCAAGGAGGTTTGGCTCCGCCTGACCATCGCGCTCCCGCTGCCATCGATCCAATTGTCACTGTTTGCTTGTCGGCGACCTGCGAAATGCAGTAAGCACAGCGCAAGAGAGGCGAATACTTTTTTCTTGGGCTTGGATAGAACCCAAACGTCCCTCAGCCGTATACCGGGTAGCCGCGCGCCGGCTTGAGGGGAGCTGGGGGTGGTCAGCGACGCCGCGGGCGCTTCAGGTCCGATTCGAATAGAAGGGGGGGCACCAGATGAGAAGACTCATCTCTATTGTCGCGTTGTGCGCCTTAGCGCTCACGACCCAAGTTCTGCCGGTGACCGCGGAGCCGCTGGAGGATCCGATCCCGCGGCCCATCAACAAGGGCGGCCCTCAGGTCCGGCTCGAGCCCGTAGCCACGGGGCTCACGGCCCCCAACTGGGGCATCTCCGCGCCTGGCGACTCCAACCGCCTCTTCGTAACCGACCAGGACGGCATCCTGTGGGCCATCGACCTCGCCTCGGGTGCCAAGACCGTATTTCTCGACGTCTCCGCCCGTTTGGTCCCGCTCGGGGCGTTCGGTCCGGGCACCTTCGATGAGCGTGGCCTGCTCGGGCTCGCCTTCCATCCCGACTACCCGAACAACGGCCTGCTCTACACCTTCACCTCGGAGCCAGTCAGCGGGCCCGCCGACTTTTCCACGATGCCGCCGGGCACCCCACCGAACCACCAGAGCGTGATCGCGGAGTGGCAGGTGCCAAACCCAAAGACGGCAGCGTCGGTCGTGGACCCGAGCACGCGGCGAGAGCTTCTCAGGATCGACAAGCCCCAGTTCAATCACAACGCGGGCGCGCTCAACTTTGGACCCGACGGCCTCCTGTACATCTCACTGGGAGACGGCGGCAACGCGGACGACCAAGGCGTCGGCCACAGCACCCAAGGGAACGGCCAGGACCCGAGCAACGTGCTCGGCGACATCCTGCGCATCGACCCGGCGGGCAGCAACTCGGCCAACGGCAACTACGGAATCCCCGCAGACAACCCGTTCGTCGGCGAGCCGGGCTTCGTTCCAGAGATCTGGGCCCTCGGCTTCCGCAACCCCTTCCGGTTCTCGTTCGACTCGGCTACGGGCAAGCTGTGGGCCGGCGACGTCGGGCAGAACGACATCGAGGAAGTAGACGTGGTCACAAAGGGCGGGAACTTCGGCTGGAGGATCAAGGAAGGCTCGTTCCTGTTTGACCCCAACGGCGACGATCCCGGCTTCGTCACCGAAAGAAGCCCCGGGGAGCCCGAGGGTCTCATCGATCCGGTCGCGGAATACGACCACGACGAGGGCATTGCCGTGGTGGGCGGGTTCGTCTATCGAGGCGATGACATACCGCCACTCCGAGGACGCTACGTCTTCGGGGACTTCGCCCGCAGCTTCACGGAGTTCGGGCGGCTGTTTCACGTTCGTTCTTCGGGGGCCGGTCAGATACAGGAGTTCAGACTGGTGGGGCAGGACTCCCTCGGCTTGAAGCTCGATGGGTTCGGCCAGGATGCCGACGGCGAGCTGTACGTGCTCGGCAACACGACGGGCACGCCGTTTGGCGACACCGGAGTCGTGATGAGGATCGCTCCCAGGGAGCGCGACAACGATCTGGAGGCAGACCTGAACGGGTTCGCGGAGGTCGACTCGGCCACCGGTCAGTTTGGGGCAGGAGACCTCAACGGTGACGGCCTCTCGGAGATCCGCTTACGGCCAAACAACGAACGAGTCTGCTTCAGCCTCCGGTGGGCCGACATCGACCAACCGATTGCGGCGCACATTCACTCCGGCGTGGTTGGGGTCAACGGGCCCATTGTTGTTGACCTGCTCTCCAACGCTGACAACTTCCGTCACGAGGACGGAGCGGGCAGGGCAAACGGCTGCGTCGAGGACGTGGCTCCGGAGCTAATCGACGACATTGGAAACCACCCGGGCGCGTACTACGTGAACATCCACACGTCGCCCTTCCCTGGAGGAGCCATAAGAGGAAACCTGGAGCGAAACGAAGTCGGCATCTAGCGCGCAATCGCCGGCGCCCTATCAGTGCCGGGTCCGGCGAGAATCTCAACGAGCATGGGTTGGGCGACAGGAGACGAAGCGGCCCGAGCGTGCGGGGAGCTGGCTAACTTGTGGGCGAGGGCAAATCGGTCCGCACCAGGACGGATTCTTCGACTTCTACGAGAAAGAGGTTATGCGCGGGCTCTAGGCAACTGACTACGGTCGCTTGTCACCTGCCGGAGTGCGGTTACAGTCGCTTGTCCCATCGTCCGGTGGGGCGAAGGCGTCGGCGGGAACACTTCGGGCATGTGGAACGGGTCGTTCAGTCCAAAGCTTTGACCTGACCGGAAGAATATCTGGCGCTATGAGAACTCACATAGCGATGATCATGTTAGCGCTCGCCCTGTGCGCATGTGGCATTCCTCGGGATCCCGAGAGCACGCTGGCCCGCGTGAGCGGTGGCACAATGTACGCCGGGGTAACGAACTCTCCCCCGTGGGTAGAGCTCGGAGACGCAGAGCCTAACGGCGTCGAGGTTCAAATCGACTGGCGCCTGCATGACATCGTAATCATGCCCGCAAGCGCGATCGACGACGGCAGAGCCGACACAGAGTAGCCGGCCGGAGCCGCAAATCGCACTCACCAATGGAGCCAAGGCGCAACGGAGCGTCCGCCGGCAGGGGCCCTCAGTTGACACAGGAACGCGCAGGCTTCGGGCTGGCCTTGCCTCACTCAACCCCCATCGGGTCTTTGCGGGAATCGACGTGCGCGTCCCCCCGTTGTTCACTGTCGGAGCGGTGAGACGAGGAAAGGAGTGGTGTTGATGAGGATCGGCATCGGTCTTCCCAACCCCGTACCAGATACAGACGGAGCAACGCTGGTGGAGTGGGCTCGGCGCGCCGAGGAGTCGGGCTTCTCCTCCCTCGCGACCATCGACCGCATCGTCTATCCAAGTTACGACTCGTTGATCTCCCTCGCCGCCGCGGCCGCCGTGACCGAACGCATCGGGCTGATGACCAACATCCTGATCGCCCCGTTGCGCGACGAGGTGCTCCTAGCGAAGGAGGCGGCCTCTGTGGACCGCCTCTCCGCTGGACGGCTCACGTTGGGTATTGCGGCTGGAGGTCGCCGGGATGACTTTTCAGCCGTGGACGACGGCTTCGAAACGCGGGGGCGGCGCCTCGACCAGCAGATCGAGGTCATGAACAGAGTGTGGCGAGGCGAGCAACTCTCAAACACAGGGCAGGCTTCCGTGCCCCTTCCCGGGCGCGAGGTGCCGATCCTGATCGGCGGATCTTCTGACAATGCGCTGGAGCGCACCGTGAAGTACGGGATTGGTTATACGGCCGGGGGAGGGGGCCCGGACATGATGGCTCCCATCGCGGAGAAGGTGCGGGAGTCGTGGCGTGAGTCCGGTCGCGAGGGCGAGCCCCGCTTGGTGGCCCTCAGCTACTTCGCGTTGGGGCCTCAGGCAGAGGATGGATCCGCGAAGTATCTCAAGGACTACTACGGCTTCCTCGGCGAGTGGGCCGACCGAATCGCCGAGTCGGCTCCCCGGACTCCCGAGTCGCTCAAGGAGCTGGAGGCGAACTTCCAGGACATCGGAGTCGACGAGCTGATTCTGGATCCGACCATCTCAGAGCTCGATCAGATCGACCGCTTGGCCGACGTATTGCTCTAACGCCGCCCTCCGAGCATGCATGGGAGACCGTCGGGCTCATTGGAAGAGCTGCGGTCATCTCCTGTTTCCGTTCGTCTGCATCACTCCTCCAGCGACACCTGGAGTTCTTCGCCGTTAACCACGAACGTACTAACCAACGGGACGGACGATTGCACCATCTGCTCTGCGAAACATCCACGCTTGGCAAGCTGGATGATCCGAAGGATGTCCTGCTCTGACTCCGGCGAGTCAATGACGAAGTGAGTCCGACACTCGGTAGCCCCCGCCTCGACCGTGCCTCGCAGAACCGATCCCTCTAAGTACCAGTCGAACTCGACGGAGCACTCTGCCCTGTCGATGGTCTTCTTTAGCATTGACGCGTACCGCGTCACTTGAGTAAGCAGTCAGAAGCCGACCCCTGCGGCGATGTAGGTGAGGGGCTGAGGAAACTGGTTCTCGCCACCAAGCGAAGGCGGTTCGTCGCAATAGAACTCGAACGTCTTGCCGTTACCTTCATCCACATCCGCATGTGCCACTTTGAGCTGATCCTTGATGATTCTGATGCGAGCAGACTTCGGAAACCTTCGTCCCTTCTCCGGTGCGTGTTCCGGCGAGGGGGCAGGGGTCGATTGACCGACAACTGGTCGCTCTGAAGATGGCATCTCTTCTCCCTCGGACGATGATCGAAACCGACACTGTACAGAGAGTGCGCGAGAGCGAGCACCAATGACGGTGGTATGGGTTAGCGACAGTTTCTCGGACTTCTCAATTGGGTTGATTTCTCTGGCGGCGCCCGGGAAGTTGTCTTGCGAGAGAGCTAGCGCTGCCTCAGGCCCGCGCTCGAGCATGACTCAAAGCTCCCGAAGAGGTATCCGCCTTCCCCCGTGAGGGTGAGACCTGCGACCCCAACGACGTCGCCGTCCCGCACGATCCTCACCGCCGGCTGTTCCTGCTCGGGGTAGCCCGCTGCTTCGAGGATGTCGGAGGGCCTCAGGCCGCTCACCTCCTGACGCACGAGCTCGACAGGTTCGCCCTCGAGTCCAGGCGCGCCCCCGGCGAAGTCACTCGTGACGCTCCCGACGGGATCGCCCTTCGGACATTCGAGTTCAGGCGGTACCCAGTACGACCCCGAGTCGGTCACTTCAAGTGGAGTTCTCGATGGTTCTTGTCCGTCATGCTGGCTGTACGGCCAACAGGCAATCTCGACTTTGCCCGGCGCTACCGACAGGACCGCCTCTGAAGTGCCCTCGCTGAAATCCCACCCGAGCCCATTCATGCTGACGCCCTCACCCGTTCGGTTGTCTACTTGCAGGTGAACGCCATCGGCCTGGGCGTCCACCGAAGGAGTCAAGAGATCCGTTGAGCCGTCGCGCTGACAGACGATCTCCGCCGTGGCAATGAGCAATTCGTGGTCGCTAGAAGATCGAGACTGCGCTCCCCCAGCTCGATAGATCAACCCGAGATCGCCGCGGCTGGCGAAAACCGTGAGCTCTTGGCCCTCGATGGTTGCCGTGAAGCCATCGCCCAGAACCCCGCCCACGTGGTTGTCCTGTGCCAATAGATCCTCCGAGCACTTGCCCCTCGACGACACGGTCGTGAAGAGGACCTCGTCGAGACTTTCGATCCATTCGCCGGAGAGGCCACTGCATCCCGTTGTCCCAGTGAAAGTGCCATCCTCGAACAGTCTGAGCTTGGCCGGGTGGGCAGCGCTCGCCGTGCCTGAGGGACCGCGTCCCTCAATGAGACTCTCGAGGTGCCAGGTTGCCGCTAGAAGTTCCTCGGTAGGTGGTCGTGCGACCTCGCGGAAGTTGAGTTCCACTTGTGGCCCGCTCAATGTGAGCGTCTCCCCGTTTCGGGCGATCGTATCCACCTCAAGCAACGCGGCCACATAGGTTTGCTCCGATCTGGATACAGCCGGCGAACAACCCATCTGATTGATAGAGAACCTTCGCACTTTGATCGATGAGCCGGAGATCGTGACCCGGCCGCCATAGGAGTTGCATGCAGCTCGGCCTTCGGCCCGTCCCTTCGCCATCTCGATCGAGATGTCCCAACCCTCCACGAGCGGCACCTCGCCTAGGGGACCTGTTCCCGACTGCAACTTCCAGACGCCGCCATAGGAAACCGACCCTGTGGTGCCGCCCTGCGGACGTATCGTCTCGCTTCCACACGCGCTGATTGCGATCGCTATCACGAGAAACCCGATAAGTTGCTTCATGGTGATCCAGACGTTCGGCATCGCCTCGGGGTTCCCTCCCAACTTAGTTGTTGCTTAGCATCTGCCTAATCAGGGCACATCGGGTTGGCACGATGCTGACGGGCGCGTACCCCGAAGGGCTCGACCAGCCAGCACGCCGACGGGGATCAGTACGAGAGCGGCGGCCAGTGATACCCGCAGGATCGTTCGACTCGTCCGCTGCTGTCTCAGATCACCCATCCAGCGCCTACTCAAGCACCCTGAGCCGCTTGCCTGGGGCCTCTTTTCGGGCGTCCCTGACGACGTACTCTCCCGAGGCGATGTCGGGGACCGTAAGCGTTAGTTCGAACCCATAGTTCTCGTTCGCCTCCACCGTGGCGATCTCCAATGAGTCGCCCGTGGTCTTATTCCGAAGGACGAAGGTGATGTCCTGTATCGGCTGTCCGAGAGGAGGAGGGTTACAGCCGGGTCCCGGGGTGTCATTGCAGGCGTCCCCCCAAGCTACGCCGCGGATGCGGACTTGATCGCCCGGCCTGACCTCGCTCTCACTCATTTCGAAGGTCGGACCAGAACAATCAGCCGCGGCCACCGAATTGACCGAGAGAGCGGCAGTCAAGAGCGCCCCCGCAATCAGAACCCGAAAACTGCTCACGATCTTCCATCCCCCCGGCCGACCTATGCTTCCAATGTCTCAGACGCCGTGCTCCCGAACAAGGTTCCCGTACCGCTAAGGGGGCCATGGTCACCTTGTCGGACGGTGGCGCGTCGTTCCTCAAGGAACTCGTTCGGCCACGCTCACGCCGGTAGCGCCTATGCAGCTCGCAGCAGGAGGTGTTCGAGTACGAAAATAGCCGCCCATATCTCGCACCTGGCGGCCGAACCCTTGGAACCCTCAGTAGAGGGAGACGTAATGGCGAGGAACACCTTGTCAAGAATGCTGATTACTGGGGCCGTTGCCGCGGTCCTTCTGGTAGGCGCGCCCTCATTGATCGCCGCCGCGGTCGCTGCGAAAGATCCAGCCCCGGCGCCCGCCGGGCGCGCCGACAGCGACTTCAAGTGCGACCGGCTGCGCGCGACTCTCGTCGGTACCAGCGGCAACGACGTGATCAATGGAACGCCGGGGGCTGATGTGATCGTCGCGCGACGGGGCGACGACGTGGTCCGCGGCCGTGGCGGGAGCGACACGATCTGCACGGGTCCGGGCACCGACTTCGTACGAGCCGGCGAAGGGAAGCACGACCATGTGGAGACCGGACCCGGCCCCGATCGGGTTCGGGGCGGACCGGGCGACGAGTCAATCTACGCGGGCCCGGGCCACGATGTCGTACATGGCGGCAAGGGCCGGTCGCTCCAGGTTGCGGGGCCGGGACGTGACCGCATGTTCGGGGGGTCGGGACCTGACAACTTCGAGTCCCCGGGCCGGGATTGGAATGCCGACGCCGATCTGTTCGTGGGCCGGGGGGACGGGGACCGGTTCTCGGCCGATCCGGGCGACGATGTGTTCGACGGGGGCAGAGGCAGGGATCAGCTCACGTTCTTCGACTCGCCCACTGGAGTCGATGTCGACCTGGCCTTGGACACCGCCGCTGGCGACGGATCCGACGTCCTCATGTCGATCGGGAACATCGTCGGATCACGTCACGACGACGCCATCAGAGGCGACCGTTGGCGCAACGACATTTTCACGGCCCCAGGTAACGACGTGGTCTACGGCCTGGGGGGCGACGACGAGCTCTTGGACGGCAGCGGGGGTGACCGAATCGAGGGGGGCCGAGGCGACGACCAACTTGGAACCGGGTTATGCACCAGCTCGAGTGAAGGGCCGACGACGTGTCAGACCGATCCTCCGCTTCCCGACGTTCTCATCGGTGGCCCCGGAAACGATGAGATCGGGTCCGGACCGGGTGATGACCGGCTATCCGGGAACGCAGGTGACGACCGGCTTCTGGGCGGTGACGGCTCCGACCTCATCAGCGGTGACGACGGCGACGACGATCTTCATGGAGGCACGGCCGCCGGGACGCGACCCAACGCCGACGACGGGGTGCACGACGACCTCGACGGTGGCGGCGGCATCGATCAGTGCCGTGGGCGCGACGACACCTTCATCAACTGCGAGTCGTAGACAACCGGGGTCTCGAGCCCCTACTCGGCTGGAGTTGACGCGTCGGGCAGTTGATCAGCTTCCTCTAGCCGAATAGTGCGCTGGGACTCAGCCTCGAGATCCGCGCCCAACACGAGATCCCGACCCACCAAGTGGACTGTTGGATCCCCTAGCTCGAGCCCCGAAGCCACATCAGAGATGCCCAGGTCACCAACCGCTTCGATTCCGCTCCCCAGAACACTCGGCGCGATCGATACCACGAGCCGATCGGCCAGACCGCGAGATGCTAGAAGCGACGTGATTACTCCGGCTCCACCCTCGACCAGAATCGATTCGATCCCCCGCCGCCGGAGAAGGTGAAGCGCCTCGCCGAGCTCCACCCTGCCGTTTCTCTGGGGGACGACGACGATCTCGGCTCCGCTCCTTGACAACTCACGGCGCCTTTGCGCCTCCGAGCGCTCGGTGGTGAGAATCAAGGTGGTGCCCTCCTCGGTCAGCACCTTCGCCCCGGCCGGCATTCGCAGCTCTGAGTCGAGGATGATCCTGATGGGGGACGAGCCGGATACGAGCCGGACGGTCAACTGAGGGTCATCGTTGATGACCGTTCCTATGCCGGCCATAACGGCATCGCAATGGGCACGCATCGAATGGGACATCATTCGCTCCGCCTCCGAACTGATCCACCGAGAGTCTCCGACGGAGGTTGCTATACGCCCGTCTAAGCTTTGGGCGTACTTGACGACGACGTAAGGTCGATCGCGTCGCGGCCTTATGGGTCCCAGAAGCTCCTGGATATCAACCGGAGTCGTGTCGAGTGACTTCGGGGAAACGAGGGAGCCGTTGTGGCCGAGCCGGTTCCGCTTGGTGTTCAGATAGGTGGCGTTACGGGTGTGAGGGGCCACAGTCAGGGGCAGAACCTCGTCAATACCTATTCCATGGCGCCGCAGCTGCTCTATCTTCTCGGGGTTGTTCGTCATTAGCTTGACGCTCTCCACGCCCAAGGACTCGAGCACCGCGGCGGCCTCCTCGTAGCTCCGGAGATCAACGGGAAGGCCCAAGTGCAGATTGGCGTCGACGGTGTCCGAGCCCTGGTCCTGCGCTATGTAAGCGCGCAACTTATTGACCAGGCCAATGCCGCGTCCCTCGTGGCCGGTCGCGTAGACGAGCACACCCCTTCCTTCACCAGCAATACGTTTTAGTGCTGCTCTGAGCTGGACCCCGCAATCGCAGCGGAGAGAACCGAAAACATCCCCCGTCAGGCATTCGGAATGAACGCGAGCGAGCACCGGCCCAGCAGTATCAACACGTCCCTTCGTCATAGCCAAATACACGTTTCCGGATGCGCATTCAAAGGCGCGAGCTTCAAAGGGCCCGAAGGGGGTCGGAAGGGGCACTCGTGCTACTTCGGCGACCATCACACGCCTCGCTTTCCCGTCACCACACGGCATGAAACTAGTTTGCGGTTCATCGTCGGTTAGTTTCGTGAGGTGCTAACAACCGCGGTCCAGTTCAGCGCACCTAGGGCTGTGGAGCTGATCGACATCGAGCTGCCCACTCCAGTCGAGGGGCAAGCCTTGGTGAGCTCGCTCTATTCCGGAATCTCAAGTGGGACGGAGATGCTCGCCTACCGCGGTGAAATCGATCCCGACCTGCCGCTTGACGAGAGCATCGGCGCTCTTTCTGGGACCTTCTCTTGGCCGTTCCAGTACGGCTACAGCGTCGTGGGGAAGATCGAGGAATCGCGGTGCTCGCTGCAGCCGGGAGCGACGGTGTTCTGCTTCCATCCGCACCAAGCGCACCTCTTAGCCGAGCAAGACGAGATGACCGAGATAAGCGGGATCGACGCACGGGTGGCTACGTTACTGCCCCTCGTTGAAACCGCTCTTCAGATCTCGCTCGACGCGGGCCCGGTCGCAAACCAGCATGTGCTCGTCATGGGGTTGGGGGCGGTCGGCATTCTCACGGGTGCCCTGCTGCACCGGGCGGGTGCGACCGTGCTGGCGGCGGATCCCCTCCCCTGGCGCAGGACGGTCGCCGATTCGTTCTCACTAACGAGCGTCGACCCCACCGAGCTGAAGACCCGCGTCGCCGACGTAACCGGAGGTCTGGGAATCTCACTGGTCGTCGAGGCCAGCGGTAAACCCGAGGTCCTATCGGGAGTTCTCGAGCTCATGGCTCATGAGGGCACCGTCCTGGTCGCCTCATGGTTCGGAACCAAGCCCGTAGCTCTCCCGCTCGGGGGAGCCTTCCATCGCCGCCGATTAACCATCAGAAGCTCGCAGGTATCGACCATTCCGGAGCGACTCGCCGTCGAGTGGACCAAGGAAAGGCGCCTAGAGAGGACGCTACATCTCATGAAGGAGCTTCCTTTGGCACGGCTCACAACGCATGAGTTTCCACTGTCACAGGTGTCGGATGCTTTTCGCGCGGTGGATTCTCCACCCGACGGCCTTATCCACGCAGCGATCAACTACCAGGAGGTGTGAACGTGTTCGAGGTCGGGTTGTCGACGACTTTCAAGGCATGGCACGTTATGCCCGGCATGGAGGGACCCGAGGGAGAGCTCCACGAGCATGACTACCGGCTGGAGGTCGTGGCAGAGCGTCGTGCCCTCAACGAACGCGGGATGGTTTGCGATCTCGATGACCTGGAAGGGGCCATGCTCGACACGGTGAGGCTCGTAGAGGGCAAGGACCTCGAGATAATGCGCCCGCCCGAAGAGGAGGCCGTCACGGTCGAAGTACTCGCGCGCTGGAGCCATGCCGAGGTGGTCAACCGACTGGGTACTGATGGCATCGAGATGCTTTCGGTCCGGGTCTGGGAATCACCCGTCGCGTTCGGCGGCTACTCGGCTCGGCCCAACGATTCATAAGCGCGACCGGGCGATGCGCCCCACCAAAGAGCCTCTACCGGAAAGAGTCGGGTCCGGCAGGTGACGCCGCTCCGAGTCACTCTCGTAACCCTCGGCGACCCACAGGCACTCACCGGCGGCTATCTCTATCACCGGCGCATGGCTCAGGCGGCGACCGCGAACGATGCGGCTCTGTCCTTTGTCTCGTTTCCCGATCGGCGCTTTCCGCTGCCGGCGCTTGCCGGACCGACCATTGGCGGCCGGATTCGCGAGCAGCGCCCTCACGTCGTGGCTCTCGACAGCATCGTCGCGGGTTTCGCCGCTCCCTGGCTGCGCCGCTTCCCTGCACCTCTCGCGGCGATCATTCACCAAAGCCCTGGGGGTATCGGTCATGGTTCCATCCGAAGCGTTGTCCAGCGCAAACTCGACCTGATCACCTACCGGCGCTGCGATCGAGTCATGGTGGCGAGCGAAACCTTGATCGACGAAGTAGTGACGCACGGAATCGAGTTGAAAAGGATCGTGCTCGTGGCCCCGGGTCGAGATGTCGCGGAGACAAAAACCGCCGCGCTCGATCTCCGGCGGGGTCGAGAGTCGGCCTCGCTTTGTGTCGCCAACTGGAGCGAACACAAAGGCATCGTGGAATTACTTCATGCCTTCGCCCAGGTCCCGGAACCGCTCTGTACGCTCCATCTAGTGGGTGGCGAGGGAGTCGATCCTCGATATGCAGCAAGGGTTAGGGAACTGCTGGCGCGCGGCGACCTTGCCGAGAGGGTAGTCAGACACGGTCCCGTCCCGTCCGATGAAGTAGGGGCGATGTACCGGGCCGCGGATATGTTCGTTCTGCCGAGCATGAGCGAGGCTTATGGGACCGTCTACGGCGAAGCGATGGCCGCCGGCCTTCCGGTGGTGGGATGGAATCTTGGCAATCTCGCCCATCTGGCAAAACACGGGTGTGATGGCTTCCTTCTCGAACCGGGGGATCTTGCCGGTTTGGCGGCGGCGATGGCGAAACTGAGCGCAGACACCGAGCTTCGGAACCAGATGTCTCACTCCGCCAGAGAGCGCGCCGCCTCCTTCACCACTTGGGACGAAAGTGGCGCCTTGTTCTTTTCGGTTCTCAGAGCTTTGGGGAAAGCTACGAAGAGGTGATTGACGTCATGACCTGGCATCCACGGCAACTGGGCCAGCAGACCGGACGCACCTTCGTCGTGACCGGTGCCAACAGCGGCATCGGCTTCGAGGCGACCCGCGACCTCGTCGGCCGCGGCGCCCACGTCGTGTTGGCGGTGCGAGACAGCGCCAAAGGCGATGTGGCTGCGGCGCGCCTCACGGGGTCCGGCTCGACTAGTGTCGTCGCGCTCGATCTATCCGACCTCGACCAAGTCGCTGCCTGCGCTAAGACGCTGCTCGACCGCCACGACAACATCGCCGCTCTGATCTGCAACGCCGGAGTCATGGGCGGACCGTTCCTACTCTCCGCGCAGGGTTTCGAGCGGCAGATGGCCACCAACCACCTGGGTCACGCCGCTCTGGTCGCCGCACTGTGGCCGTTGCTACACGAGAGCGCCTCGCGCGTAGTCCTGGTGTCGAGCAACGAGGCGCGCGACGGACAGCTGTCGCCGCAGACGACCCAAGAGCAGCTGCTCAACCCGGTGCCGTATGACGGCAAGCAGGTCTACCGGAATACCAAACAGGCCAACCTGCTGTTCGCGCAGGAGCTGCACCGCCGCAGTGCGAAGGCGGGTTCGCCGGTCAGCGCGGTTGCCGTGCACCCGGGCGCCAGCGCGACCAACCTGTTCGCCCGCCAGCTCGAGCGGGCCGGTCGCGCACCGCTCGCCCGTGTCAGCAAGGCCGTCACCGCGGTGATTCTCCCGTCGGCCGCCTCCGGCGCACAAGCCACGCTCCGGGCGGTCGACCACACCACGCCGAGCGGCGCCTTCGTCGGCCCCGCCAGGTTCGGTCAGTTGCGCGGCCCGCCGGAGTTGCTCGACGTCTACGCCTCCGCCAAGGAGCCCGCGACGGCCGCCCGCCTGTGGGTGCTCACCGAACAGGTACTCGGCAGGCCGCTACCGGTCTGACCCCGGCGAACTGCGTCAGAACCCCAGGCCATAGCGCAGGGACTCCCAGGGCACGGCGCTGCGAGGCCGCACCATCTCAGCAACCCAGTCCATCAACACGATCCTTCCGGCGAACAAGGCGGCCCACACGCCCGATCGATGGGCGAGCAACTGCTCGACCGTCACGTCATCTCCGATCAGTGGGAGGTCCGATTCCAGCACTGAACTCCCTAAGCCGTCCACGAGCTGAAGATACCGTCGCCGAGAACACCCTCGAGTTGGTTGGATGACGGCGGGAGGCCGGAGACAGGTAGAAGAACTCGCGGGTGCCCTTCTATGGCCATCGGCCTCCGGCCTCGATCACCGCCCCGCCCCGTGATTGCTGAATTCCGCCGCAGTTTGGGATGGCATGTCCTGAGCCGCGCACCTCATCGCCGGGGGTTCGTTTCCTGTGACTTCCGCCCGGCTGCCATCATCTTTTGGACGATCGAAAAGCGCCCGTTTTCGACCGTCAGTCGTTCGATCTCGGGATTTTCGTGGTCAATAGCGACCACGAAGCGACTTCCATCCGAGCGCACCACTTCGTATTCGGCGCGCGTCAGGCTGACACTCTCCAAGCAGTTGGGATCACCGCACTCGCAGACATAGGTGTCCTCTAAGTGGTCGGCGCCGAAGCTGTCCGAGGTTTGCTCAATCCACTCGTTGCGGGCGCGGCGAAGTATCTCGTTCTCGACCTCGTGGCTGCGCCAATTCTTCATGAGCGCGCCCAGCCACTCATCAAGATGTCGCCTCGAGACGTACAAATGCCTCTACGCCGGGGAGGTCGTTGAGCCAATCGAGGTCGCCGTCACTTCCCGTCGACAGCTTGACAATGATGTCGAAGGGCCCGCTGAGATGCTCGACCCTTTCGGGTTGCATCAGGCCGCTCAGCGCAAAGGCAACCGGTCGATGTTGCCCGCTCCGGCATCTGACGAGCAGGAAAGAATGAGCTCGACTGTCAGTCAATGAATGCGACGCCATCACGATTCTCCAGCGTTGGAGCTTCCGACCGTGAGTTGGGGCCGCCTCATGTGACGGCCGAAGAGTTGGGCCGCCGGTGGCCTGCCGAGCCGCTGGGACAGACGCGGCAAGCTTAGACAGGTCCGGTAGATCTCGTCAACTAGCCGACGAACGCTTAGACGCACGTAGTTTTGCAATAGGTTCGAACGGGGAAGTGGGAGGGGGAATACCTACCTCGGGAAAAAACATGAGTGACCGCACACAGGGGAAACTTCGCGTCCTAATCGCGGACGGGCCAAATGCCCGTCTCGAAGAGGTTGCCAGCACGGTGGCTTCACTGGGTCATGCCGTGATCGCCCAGGAGCGAAATCTCGACAACGTCGCCCCGCTAACCGCAGCCGAACATCCGGACGTCGCCATCGTGATCGTCGGGGAATCGGAGGCGGCCCTCGACCTCATCGCGGGAATCGTGAGGGAGGCGACTTGCCCGGTCATCGCCATTCTTGAGGCCGAGGATCGCGCTTTCATCAAGGAGGCCGCCAAACAGGGCATCTTCGCTTACATCACCGACGGCGATGATCCCGATGAACTCCAGAGCGAGATCGACATCGCACTCAGTCGCTTTGCGGAGTACCACAACCTCGAAGGCGCCTTCGGGCGCCGCGCGATCACCGAGCGCGCCAAGGGCATCCTGATGGAGCGTCATTCGATAGACGAAGAGAAAGCCTTCAAGTTGCTGCGCGACCAGGCGAGGGGCTCTCAGCGAAAGATCGTCAATGTCGCCGAGGCCGTGCTCTCGAGCCACACGCTTCTTCCGAGTGGGGCGCAAGAGGAACGTCCCGCCCACGAAGGTGCGCGCGACCAAACACGTGCCTGATGGGGGCCCCTAAAACCAAGCGGTGAAGACGAATGGTTGATTAACGACCGCCCCCTCTAATGCGCGCGGGCGATAGATTGGCTCCATGGCTCAAGCAGTGTGGACCGGCGACCTGAGCTTCGGGCTGGTCAACATCCCGGTCAAGCTCTTCACCGCAACCTCACCGAAGCGCGTGCGCTTCCACCAGTACGAAGCGGGCACAGGCCGGCGAATCCGGTATCGCCGAATAGCTGAGGGCCCTCCTCCTCTCGACCAGCACCCGTCCTCTGACGAAGATGATGCGGTCGACATCGAAACCTGGGGGCCGAGAGTCCGAGCTGTGCCGGAGGACTCCCGGGAAGTGGCCGACCTCAACGAGACGGCCGACCGAGAGGGTCACGAGGAAACGTCCGGGGACTCGAACGAGGCAGACGAGATCCAGTGGGAGGAGATCGTCAAGGGCTACGAGATTGAGCCGGGGCGGGTCGTGACCATCGACGCCGACGAGCTCGAGTCGGTGGCTCCAGAGAGAAGCCGAGCCCTGGAAGTCGAGCAGTTCGTCGACATCGAGAGCATCGACCCGATCCTCTTCGAGAAGTCCTACTACGTGGTCCCCCAACGAGGCGCCGCCACCGAGAGGCCCTACTGGTTGCTGCATCGCGCGATGGAGGCCACTGGCAAAGTGGCGATCGGCCGCTTCGTGATGCGGACGAAGGAGTATCTCGTGGCCGTGCGAGCCGCGGAGCACGTTCTGGTGCTCGGGACCCTGTTCTATGCCGACGAGGTCCGCGACCCAAAGGAGGCCTGGGTTCCCTCGATCGAGGAGCCATCCGAGCGCGAGCTACAACTCGCACGCCAATTCATCGACGCTCTGGCGGGAGAATGGGAACCGACCCGGCATCGAGACGCGCACCGCGAGCGACTCCTGGACCTCCTACACAGCAAGTCCGGCGAGGCAGTCATTCCGCAAGCCGAGGCGCCAGAGGCGGTCACGCCGGCGACAGACCTGATGGAGATCCTGCAAGCGAGCGTGGACGCAGCCAGACGAGCGCGCGACGAAGAGGGCAGGGAAACCGGATAGGGAGGACGGGCCTGAAAGCCCTCCCTCAGGGAATGAGCAACAACTTCCCAGTAGTCTGCCGGCTTTGCAGAGCCTGATGGGCAGCGGGGGCCTCAGTCAGAGGATAACGCTCGTAGATGTGGGGCGTGAGATCGCCAGACGCAACGAGGTCGAGAATCTCTTGACCTCGCCACGACAGCTCCTCGTCCGTCGACGTGTAATCAACGAGAGTCGGACGCGTCAGAAACAGAGATCCGCCCTGCTGGAGCCGGCGGATCTCGACGGGGTCAACCGGACCACTGGATTGGCCGAACAACACCATGTAGCCGCGCTTGGATAGGCACTTGAAGCTCTGGTCGAAAGTCGTCTTACCTACCGACTCGAATACTGCTCGAACTCCTGCGCCATGCGTGAGCTCATGCACCGAGGCGG
>JBOGWV010000082.1:0-5116 GCA_050693975.1 Actinomycetota bacterium | reverse complement strand
GTAGATCAGCCCGCGCCCTGCTTGACGTTCGATATCCAGCCGGCCGGTCTTGTTGCGGGCCTTCAGGATCCCGAGCACGTCGATCAGAGGGAACTCATCCAGCGTTCCTTGAAGCACCGTCACTTCTCCTTACGTCTGCGGTCTCGAGAATTGTCGGGGTCTACCCCCACTTACTCCCTCCTTATGTCGGCGAGGTTTTGACGGGCTTGAGCCAAAGAGTGTGGTTCTCAAGATCAATGCGACGGCTGCCGAAGGAGGAGGCGAACAGAAGTGACGTGGGTCGCGCCCTGCGAACCACGCGAAAGCTATGAAAACGACCGAGATCGAGGTGGACAGGCGAGTGGAGGCGAACATGAAGCTTGAGGAGGTGCTGTTGCAGCAAGGCCTCGTCAATGAGGAGCAGGTTGCTGCCGCGGCTGAGGAGTCGGCGCGCACCAACACGCCACCCGCGTTCGTGTTGATCTCGAAGGGAATCGTGAGCGAGCGTGACGTCTACGAGGCTCAGAGAGCAGTCGTGGCCGCAGGCCCCGGCATGCTCGGGCCGACTCCGCCGGTTGCTCCGGACACGTTTCCCGTGGCTCCTGAGGTCGCCCCGGCCGCGGCGCACGCACCGGTAACGCCGAGCGCTCCGCCCGCCCCAGAGGGTGCCCCGAGCGGGCCGCTGCACACCGCCCCCGCATCACCGCCGCCGCCTCCTTTTACTCCTCATGTTGGAAGCGTTGGCCCCGACGCGACAGAAACTGATGAGCCGCTCCACGCCATGCAGATAGCCGATCCCATCGAGGCAACGGCGATGGCCGCTGCCGAGCCCCTGGATTCCTCGGTCGAGGCCGAGGGCAACGGCTACATTGCAGCCGGCAACGGTTACGGCGCGGTGGCCGATGTAAACGGATCGACGTCGGCTCCTTCGTTGGCCCCCGCTCCTCCCGCCCCCAAAGACGGCGGCACCTTCGACGCCGCGGACCTTCCCATGGTCGAGGCCGAGGTCGCGGCCGATGAGCCCGTTACCGTCGAGGAGGTGTTGAAGGAGCCCAACCTCGCCGATTTCTTGATGGCGGTGGTCGACGGCACCGGCTCCGACCTTCACCTGACCGCTGGCCTGCCGCCCACGATCAGAGTCAACGGCGAGCTCAGGCCTCTGAAGGGTTACCGCAAGTTGCTGCCCAAGGACCTGCAGGAGCTCGTCTACGCGATGCTCACGCAGAAGCAGCGGGAGACCTTCGAGGAGAACCTAGAGCTGGACGTCTCTTACTCGCTTCCCGGCAAGGCCCGGTTCCGAGTGAACATCTTCCAGCAGCGCGATGCGCTGGGTTCGGTCATGCGACTGATCCCGTTCGAGATCAAGTCGCTCGACGACCTCGGCGTCCCGTCTGCCATCAAGGAGTTCGCGAGCCTTCGTCGTGGTCTGGTGCTCGTTACCGGCATCACCGGTTCGGGCAAGTCGACCACCCTGGCGGGGCTGATCGACATGATCAACCGCGATCGCGCCGAGCACATCATGACTGTTGAGGATCCGATCGAGTTCCTCCATCAGCACAAGAAGGCCATCGTCAACCAGCGCGAGGTGGGGGAGGACACGCACAGCTTCGCCAAGGCGCTGAAGCACGTACTGCGTCAGGACCCCGACATCATCCTGGTGGGCGAGATGCGTGATCTCGAGACCATCTCGACCGCGCTGACCGCGGCCGAGACCGGCCACCTCGTGTTCGGGACGCTTCACACCCAGGACGCACCGCAGTCGATCGACCGAGTCATCGACGTCTTCCCGCCGCACCAGCAGGAGCAGATCCGGGTCATGCTCGCCGGCACCCTAGCCGGTGTGGTCTCCCAGCAGCTGCTTCCTACGGCGAACGGGAAGGGCCGCGCTCTGGCGGCCGAGGTGCTCGTGGTGACTCCAGCCGTCCAGAACCTGATTCGTGAGGGCAAGGTCCACCAGATCTACACGTCCATGCAGGCCGGAGGAAAGTTCGGCATGCAGGTCATGGACCAGCACCTCGCCCAGCTCGTCAAGAAGGGCACGGTCACCTACGAGATGGCGCTCGAGCGCTGCCATCACGTCTCTGAGTTCAACCGACTCGCGGGGAGGGGTTAGGCGATGGCAGATTCGTTCGCATATCGCGTTCGCACCAAAGAGGGCCGCGTCCTAGAGGGCAAGATGGAGGCGGGCGGCGAGGCCGCGGTGGCGTCCAAGCTGCGCTCGCAGGGCATGACGCCCATCCAGATCAACAAGGAATCCAAAGCGTCCATGAAGATGGAGCTTCACCTCCTGCCTCAGCGGGTGAAGCTCAAGGACCTGGCCATCTTCAGCCGGCAATTCGCCACCATGATCGGCGCGGGACTATCGCTGCTCCGGGCCCTAAACATCCTTGCCGAGCAGTCGGAGAACCCCAAGCTGGCTGAAGCAATCAAACTGATTCGCGATGACGTGGAGCGGGGATCGAGCCTGTCGGCGGCCATGAGCAAGTTCCCGAAGGTCTTCAACAACCTCTTCGTTTCGATGGTGCGCGCCGGTGAGACCGGAGGCCAGCTCGACACGGTGCTACTGAAGGTGGCCGACACCTACGAAAGCGAGCACAAGCTCCGCCAGAAGGTGAAGTCGGCGATGACCTATCCGATAGCAGTGCTGGGTATCTCCGTGCTGCTCATGATCGTGATGCTGATTTTCATCGTGCCGACCTTCGCAGAGATGTTCGAGGGCCTGGGCGGCGAGTTGCCCCTGCCGACGCAGATCCTCGTTACGTTGAGTGAGAAGGCCAAGTTCATCGTCCCGCTGGCCTTCCTGGCCTTCATCGGAAGCGTCATCGGGTACAAGAAGGCGCGTCGATCGAGCGCGGAGTTCCGGCTTAGGGCCGACCGGCTGAAGCTGAAGATCCCCGTTTTCGGTGAGCTAACCAAGAAGATTGCCGTCTCCCGGTTCACGCGGATGCTTGGGTTGCTGCTGAGGTCCGGTGTGCCGATCCTTCAGGCTCTCGACATCGTCGGAGACGCCGCTGGGAACGAGGTCATCAATCGTGCTTGCGCTGACGTTCGGGAGAGCGTTCGCACCGGCGAGACGATGGCCGCACCGCTGACCGAGCACAAGGTGTTCCCACCGATGGTCATCCAGATGATCTCCGTGGGTGAGGACACCGGCGCTCTCGACGACATGCTCGACAAGATCGCGGACTTCTACGACCAGGAGGTCGAGTCGATGACGGAGTCCCTGGTAGCGCTTATCGAGCCCATCATGATCGCGTTTCTGGGTGGAATCGTTGGCAGCATGGTCGTCGCGCTATACATGCCGATGTTCAAGATCTTCGATCTCATCAAGTAGGAAACATCATCTAAGTTCAGAGGGAGCCCCGGGATGCCCGGGGCTCCCTCTTATTGCCATCTAAAGCCCTTTTGCGGCCCACCGATAACTAAGTGAGCGGGGGGCTTCCCCGACGAAGTCCACCAGAGAGGACCCTCTTGGGAGCGGAGGACACGGGGCCGGGGCTGTTGATGCCCTTCGAGGGCGCGGCCAAAGCAAGATCGATCAGCCGCTACATGTCGTCGGCGACCCTCGAGAGAGTCGGTCTCGATGCGGTTGCCATCGGCATTGCTCTGGGACTTTCTCTTCTTCTTCGTTTCCAGTTGGGGATGTTCTCCATTATCGAGGCGTCGCCTCTCACCGTCAGCGCGCATGCGGTTGCCTGCGCGGTCTGGATGGTAGGGCTTCTGTCCGCACTCGCCTTCAACCGGCTGTACGACCAGGACACCCTGTTTCCTGGAGGCGGGGAGACCGGGAGGGTGGTCAGAGCCACGATCGAGGCCGGCTCGCTCATGACGGGTTTCGTGTTCTTCACCCAGAGCTTTTACATCTCCCGATCCTGGTTCCTACTCACGTGCCTACTGTCCACTGCAACTGTGGTTGGGGAACGATTGGCGTTCAGGTCTTACGTAAGGGCTCGACGCGCCACCGGAGCGCGCCGCCGCGCCGCAGTCCTCGTATCGAAGGAACGCGACGCCTGGCAGGAGTGGCCGGTTGATGCCCTCGATGAGTTCAGAGTGGTGGCAAGGGTCGAGCCAACCAGCTTCGACGCGTTCGTCGCGGATGTGGAGCGAAGCGGGACTGAAGACCTTCGAGATGTGGCAGTCATGTTGCGAGCACGCGACTTCACACACGACGAGTTCTGGTCGATCCTGTTGCTGGCCGGGCACCGGGGGTGGTCGGTCTTCGTTCACTCACCCGTGCGATCCGTGGACCGGGACCGATTGACCGTCCGAGAGCTCGGAGGACATTCGGTCGTCAAGGTCGCTCCTCCCTCGCTCACGGGGTGGCGGGCCGTGCAGAAGCGGGCCCTCGACATCGTTCTCGCGTATCTTCTTCTGGCAGGCATGGCGATACCCATGGTGGCCATCGGGATAGTCATCAGGGCCACGTCGGGGCGCGGCGTTTTCTACCGGCAACGACGTGTGGGTTGGGATGGGCAGACATTCGAGATGCTGAAGTTTCGCACCATGCGTCCGGACGCGGAGGTCTCGACCGGGCCAGTTTGGACGACACCTGATGATGATCGGTGCACCCCCATCGGTCGCCTACTGCGTCGCTCGAGTTTGGACGAGCTCCCACAGCTGATCAACGTGATCAGGGGAGAGATGAGTCTGGTGGGTCCCAGGCCGGAGCGGTCCGTGTTCGTCGAGGAGTTCTCGAACCAGATGACGTGGTACCGCTTCCGCAATCGCATCCGACCCGGACTTACCGGGTGGGCGCAGGCAAACGGGCTTCGTGGCAACTCGTCGCTCGACTCCCGTTTGCAGTACGACAACTGGTACGTAGAGCACTGGTCCGTCCTGCTAGACATCAAGATCCTGTTAAAGACCATCGTCGAGGTTTTCCGTGGTCGCAACGCGTACTGAGCCGACCGCGCCCGTCGTCGCTCAGTCGTTCGATAGTTCCGGAGCTCGCATGGCGCTCTGCCATGAGTGGCTGACAACTTTCGGGGGCTCGGAAGTGGTCGCGAGTCACATCGCCTCCGCTCTTGACATCGATGACGTCTACGCGTTTGCCGTGAACGAGTCGCTGGCGTCGGAACTGTTACCTGGGAGGCGCGTACGCGCCGCGAATCGACTTGGGCGAAGCGCTCTGGCGCGT
>JBOGWV010000081.1:0-2567 GCA_050693975.1 Actinomycetota bacterium | reverse complement strand
CGCCGGCAAACCGTTTCATAAGAGCAGGTTCTCCCCGCACGAGGTCGAAAGCAAGCTGCGC
This sequence comes from Actinomycetota bacterium, assembly GCA_050693975.1. Classification (GTDB taxonomy): domain Bacteria; phylum Actinomycetota; class CADDZG01; order CADDZG01; family WHSQ01; genus WHSV01. The sequence continues at coordinate 2,506 of JBOGWV010000081.1, read as the reverse complement.
ATGTCCCGGGAGATAACCATTGCCAATGATCATCTCGCAGCTTTTCCCAACACCTTCGGCCACCAGCGCGGCCGACGTGAACGATGTGGCCATCGAGAAGAACACGACTCGGCCGTCGTCCTCGCAGGAGAGGATCGCTCCGCCCTCGCAACCTGGCACGCTGGAACACACGAACACGATGTCGGCGAGCCGGCCGTCGAACGCCTCCAGGACCGCGCTTGAGGTGGCAATCGGATCGGTGCAGTCCACCACCACGGTCTCGGCCCCTGCGTCCTGGGCGGCCCCCACCGTGTCATCCGGATAGCACAGCGCGAGCACCCGGCCACCGTCACCGGCGTTGCGTCTGGCCTGCGCGCTGACGAGCATGCCCGACTTCCCGCCGGCACCGATGACGGCCACCCGCATGCCCGGCCCGACCAGCCGCGCGGCCCAAGCGGGAGCGCCCGCCACGTCCAGGACCCCCAGCGTCACCTCGTCCGACAGGTCCTCCGGCACTTCGGAGTAGATGCCGGAGCCGAAGAGGATGGCCCGGCCCTTGATCTTGACCTTCTCCGATGTGGGATCGAGATGGAGGATCTCGTCGATGACAAGCGGCGTGAGCGTGAGCGACACCAACGTTGAGATGCGTGTTCCGAGCACCGGTTCGGTGCGGTGGGCGCCGAGCTGGGCGACGGTGCCCACCAGCATTCCGCCCGAGCCCGTGACCGGATTGTGCATCTTCCCGGCACTTCGCACGATGCCGAGAACGTGGGCGACCATACGTTCGGCATCGGCTCCGCACTCGTTTCGGATCTGCGTCCATGATGCCGAGTCGACGTTGAGATAGTCGACGTCGATGGCTACCTCGTCGGCGCGTAGCGGCGAGCTCGTGTCGAGTCGTCGCGCCTGCTGTGGCAGGACACCCGTGGGTTCGAGCGAGCGATGAACGCCGTAACGCTCCATTAGGAGCTACGCGGAAACCGTCTGAGTGGCGCGCTCACGCCAGTAAGCCTGGCCCTCGGGCGGAAGCATGTAGATTGGGTCGTAATACTCGTAGCGCTTGGTCAGCGCGTTCGGATCGTCGAACTCGATTCCCGTCCGATAGTTCTTGGTCCAGTACGAGATCCCGTTGACGAGGTCGTACTCGTCGATTTGGTTGACCCAGCGCTTGCCGACGAACGGGACGTCGCACACGATCCGCGGCGTCGCGAAGCCCGGCATGTATCCCATGATCGAGTGCTGGAGCTTCTGCGCTTCGTCAACACTCAGGCGCCAGTGCTCTGAGTTCGGGATCATGTCGCACATGTAGAAGTAATAGGGCATGACCTTTGCGTGATCGAGCAACGTGAAACACAGGTCGAGGAGATCGTGCTGGCTGTCGTTCACGCCACGCATCAACACGCCCTGGTTGCGCACGTCACGGAAGCCCATCGCGTGAAGCTTGCGAACGGCCTCGGCAACCAGCGGAGTCAAGTTGTTGGCGTGGTTCACGTGGGTGTGCACGGCGAGGTCCACATCACGCTCGATGGCCTTGGCGGCGATCGCCTCGAGCCCCGCCAGCACGTCGTCCTGCAGGAAGTGCTGCGGCAGGCCCATCAGACCTTTGGTGGCGAGCCTGATGTCGCGGATGTTCTCGATGTCGAGCATCGCCGAGATGAAGTCGACGAGGTGAGCGATCGGAAGGTTGGCCACGTCCCCACCCGAAACCACGACGTCACGCACCGAAGGGGTCGCACGGAGGTACTCGAGGATCGCCGCGTAGCGTTCCTTCTGCTTCATTTCGAAGCGGTACTTCACGACCTGAGGCACGTTGTTGCCGACGAGGTCCATGCGCGTGCAGTGACCGCAGTACTGGGGGCAGGTCGACAACAGCTCGGCGAGCACCTTCGTCGGGTAGCGATGCGTCAGGCCCTCGACCGCCCACATGTCGGCCTCGTGAAGGCTGTCCCGCTCGGCCAGCGGATGGCTCGGCCATTCGGGGTCGCGGTCGGCGAATGCGGGGATCATGTAGCGGCGGATCGGGTCCTGCCACAGATCGTGCTCGTTCATGGTGTTGAGCATCTGGGGTGGCACCAGCATCGACATGGTCGCTCGCTCGGCCTGGTCCCGCTTGATCGAATCGATGAGATCGGCGGGTGCGAGGTCGCCGAACACCTTCAGCAACTGATCCAGGTTCTTGACGGTGTGCTGTCGCTGCCACTTGGCGCTCAGCCATTCGGTCTCCGTGACGTCCGCATAGCCGGGGAGGCGACGCCAGTCGGGCTCCACGAAGTCGCGCGAGGGCGGGTAGGGGTAGGGCTGCTCGGACGCATGGGCCCGCGGCGTCCGCCGGCTGAGCGGCGTAGCGGCGGCAGTCGTCATCGGCTCTCCCCTTTCCCCAGGAACAAAGACTTGCTTCTTGGAGCCTATACCCTAATGATGTTAGGTAAAAGCTCCAACAGACGGAATATTCTTCGGCATCGGGGGAAGGTCATGGACGAGAAAGGCCGCACGATACTGGCGCTGATCGAGACCGATTCGAGGCTCA
>JBOGWV010000080.1:0-2681 GCA_050693975.1 Actinomycetota bacterium | reverse complement strand
GCCTCAACCCTCTCGCGTGGTCTGGAGAGCAGGTGCTGTTCGCCGACGCGGCCGACCTTTCGACGACGTACAGCGTGGGGCCGGACGGAGCCCTGGAAACCGTCGACCTCGCCCCCAGCGAGTTGTGGGACGCGTCGCCCGACGGCCGCTTTCTCGTGCGCAGCGCGCCGGGAGAAGCGGCCCTGATCGACCTCGAGACCAACGACGAGACCGCTATCGACGTCGGGGACGGCGTGCTCGCGGAGGGGGCCTGGGCGCCGGACTCCCGGCACTTTGCGGCAGCCGTGCTCAACGAAGGCCGCACCAAGGCTCACGCCGTGGTCGTCGATGCAAGCGACGGAGGAATCACCCCCTACACTGCGGCCCTGCCGGGGGTGCTCAACGTTCGCTGGTCGCCGGACGGTCGGGAGTTCGGCTTCCTGACCTTCGTTGGAGCGACGAACCGGGTCGAGCTCAACCGCTGCCAGGTCGATCGAGCGGCGTCGGACTGCACCATCGTCGGCGAGCAGTTGCGACGCACGAGCTTGCTCAGGTTCGACTAATTGAGACGAGCGGGCAACCGGTAAGCCTGGAAGATCGTCACATAACGGCGTAACCTCTCAGAAGTGGACGAACGCGTAGCGTGACGGAGTAGTCACAAACACTAGGGTCCAGAGAACAACTATTGGCAGCCCCCCACGTTTACCGTTCTAAGCGATAGATGGGTTCGGACGGACAAATAGCCCAAACGGGCTATGTAAAGCACCGGGCATGTGGTGACAAAGTGACCACTGCAACTGCTGGCACGATCGACGTTCAGTCACCTACGGGTGGCGGGGGAAAGGGAAGGCCCCAGTAGTGACGGCCATACGCGTCGAGGATCTCCCCGGGGGTTCACGGGAAGACTTCGACGAAAAGAAGCTGACCGTTGCCTTCAAGGCGGGCGATCAGTCGGCATATGGCTCCATCTACGCCCGCTTCGAGTCCCGCGTGAATCACCTCTGTCGAAGGATGCTGACCGACCGCGACGATGCGGCCGAGGCAACCCAGGAGACCTTCCTGCGCGTCTACCAAAGCCTTGGCCGCTTCAACGGTCAGTACAAGCTCGGGGCGTGGATCACCCGCATCGCCACCAACGTCTGTCTCGACCAACTTCGCGCTCGGCAGCGCAAGCCGATCGACGCGACGCCGCTCGAGGCGATCGAGATGGATCCTCCTGCCGGCGTGATCGAGGACGGTCCCGAAGAGACCTTCATGCGTTTGTCCGAGACTCGCCGAGTCCGGCGAGTGCTCAAGCAGCTTCCTCCCATGCATTGCGCGGCCATCGTGCTGCGCGACTTCGAAGGCCTGAGCTACGGCGAGATCGCCGACATCCTCGAGATCACCGATTGCCAGGTGAAAGCACTCATTCATCGAGCGCGACAGAATTTCAAGAGGTCGTGGACCGCAGGGCTTGCCTCGCTGTTCATCCCGACCCGCTTGGCACGCATTCGCAGAGTCGACACACCCATTCGTGATCAAGCGACGGGCGCGGCGGCCACACACGCCACCGAGGTCGCCACCTCCGCCGCGACGCTGGTGGGCCAGTGTGGCGCCGCGGTGCAGACGTGTGGTCAGTACATGACCGACAAGGCCGCGGCCATCATCACCGCGGCGGTGGTCGGAACCGCGGCCGCAGGCGGAGGGATCATCGCCGGCGCCAACGAAGCGAAGCCAGAGCATCGCCAGGAGGCGCGTTCCCAGCCTGCTGCGGGACCCGCTTCCAATTCGGTGCCCAATCAGAACTGGGCCGCGTCCAAGGGTTCGGGTTCATCCGCCGCCCCGAGCGCCGAGCAGGATCCCACCGGCCCCTCGGAGACACCTTCGGAAGAGACCACCGATCCGGTAGCGCAGCCCGATCCGGTGCCCTCACCGACCCCGACCGAGACAACGCCTGGGGATTCGGGCGGGAGTGCGGGCGACACTCCAACGGAGCCCAAGCCGACCCCGACTGAGCCACCACCGCCACCACCCGAGCCGCAGGGTTTCGATTTCTCGTTCGGTTCATCCATGCCGGCCGAGCGCGGAGCGTGTTCGTGCCTGTGGGCGACGAGTGTGGACTCGGAACGAGTCGGTGTGAGTAACAAAGGCATGACCTCGCTGTCCCAGGTGTTAACTGGGACGGCCTCTGCGGCGGGTACGCCGAGCTACGGATTGAAACTCAGTCAGCGCAGCCAATTGGGTCACGATCACGCCATGCAGTTCAGCCTCTACACCGAAGAGGGCTCTTACATCTATCAGGCCTCGGGCTCGCTCACCGAGCGTAGTCGTACCGACTGGGGTGGCTGGGTGTACAGCTACGCTGGGAACTACCGGCTCGGCGGTCGACCGACACGCAACGAGGCGATGCCCGAGCAGGGCGGCTACACGCTGCAGCTAACCGTGTCTACGTCACGGGCCACGATCGTGTCCGAGAGGTTTTCTATCTCTCCGTAGTCGCAACTCTTTGAATCCGGGGCGTCGGCAAGAATCTCCGTAAAATCCGAGCAACTTTGCCCGTCCGCTTTCGTTATCGACTATGGACAGCGGAGCACTAGTCCGTTATAGCTGAGCAGCACGACCGTTTCGCGTCCTTTGAGCAGGCACGGGCCACTGGTCAGGGAAGGAGGGGGCAACGAGGTAGCGCTTGGATGTCTTCGTGTGCGGGCGAGGTCCGTGCCTCG
>JBOGWV010000079.1:0-1920 GCA_050693975.1 Actinomycetota bacterium | reverse complement strand
ATGAAGCCCGAGGGCGACTGGCAGGCCGAGTCCCTGCGCCGCGCCGCGGCCGGTCCCTCCCGGTAGGCCGCCTGACACCCTCGTCGGTCGCTCGGGCCACTCACCGGTCTCTCGCCGGTCGCGCCTGACATGCCTGCCTTGTCAGGCGCCTCTGGGCTAGAGGGTGTCCCTCAGCAGGGCGGCGGCATCCTCGGCGTCGGACTCCTTCACATACACCTTGAACTCCGCCAGCCCACCCACGTTGACCGGATAGGCGCCACCCATCCCGAAACCGTCGACGGCGCACGGTATGTCGCTGCCCTCGAGCAGCGAGCGGATCAACTCGGCCTGGGGCGGCCCGCCGCCGCCGCTGTAGATCTCGACCCACCTCTCGTCGTTCATCAGTGGCGAAAGTGCCGTCGCCCGGTGAACAACATCGGGATGCCGTATTCGTCGGCGGCCTCGATTACCTCTTCGTCGCGCACCGAGCCGCCCGGTTGGATGACGGCCACGGCCCCCGCCTGAACCGCGGCATCGAGTCCGTCGCGAAACGGGAAGAACGCGTCCGATGCACACACCGTTCCGGCGGCGCGCTCGCCCGCACGGATCGCCGCCAGTCGCGTCGACTCGACGCGACTCATCTGCCCGGCCCCCACTCCCACCGCCACGAGGTCCTTGGCGAGCACGATTGCGTTCGACTTGACGTGCTTGACCACCGTCCACGCGAAGCGAAGGTCGGCGAGCTGCTCCTCAGTCGGTTGGGTCTTGGTGACGACTTTGGCTCCGGTCGCGTCGTCGGGTCCATCGGGCGTCTGCAACAACAGCCCGCACGCGACCGTTCTAACGTCGAGGTCGTCGTTACCAAAGGGGCCGGCGCGCAGCAGACGCAGGTTCTTCTTTCCCGTGAGGACCTCCTGGGCCCGCTCCTCGAACTCCGGCGCGATTACGACCTCGCAGAAGATCTTGGCGATCTCGTTGGCGGCGGCCAATGTGCAGGGCGAGTTGAGGGCGATGATGCCGCCGAACGCGGACGTGGTGTCGCACTCGAAGGCCTTGACGTAGGCCTCGGCGATGGACTCGGCGATCGCGACCCCACAGGGGTTGCTGTGCTTGATGATGGCGCAGCCGAACTGATCCAGCTCACCCACCAGCTTGTAGGCGGCATCGGTGTCGAGCAGGTTGTTGAAGCTGAGCTCCTTACCGTGAAGCTGCTGGGCCGCGACCAATCCGCTCGGCTCGTCCGTCGTCGAGTAGAACGCAGCCACCTGATGCGGGTTCTCGCCGTAGCGAAGATCCATGACCTTGCGCGGCGAAACGACCAGCCTCTCGGGGAAGAGCTCGTCGGGCGGCGCGAAGTACTGGACGATCGCAACGTCGTAGCTCGCGGTGTGGCGGAACGCCTCCAGTGACAGGGCGCGGCGCGTCTCGAGCGAGACCTCGCCCGCGGACTTGATGGCGTCGAGCACCTCGCTGTAGCGCTCGGGATTTACCACCACCGTCACCGAATGGAAGTTCTTCGCCGCAGCGCGCACCATCGCGGGGCCCCCGACATCGATGTTCTCGACCGCGTCGTCCTCGGTTGCACCGGGGTTCGCCACCGTGTCCTCAAAGGGGTAGAGGTTGACGACCACGAGGTCGATGGCGTCGATCCCCTGCTCGGCGAGCTCGGCGACGTGCGCGGCCTTGCGCCGGTCGGCCAGGATGCCGCCGTGGATCTTGGGATGGAGCGTCTTGACGCGCCCATCGAGGATTTCGGGGGCGCCGGTGACGTCCGCCACCTTGACCACCTCGACACCGGCCTCGGCCAGCGCGGTCGCAGTTCCTCCGGATGACAGGATTTCGACGCCGGCCTCGGCCAGGCCGCGCGCGAAGTCGACGAGACCCGTCTTGTCCGACACGCTGAGCAGTGCCCGTTCGATCGTCATCGGCGCACATCCTAAG
>JBOGWV010000078.1:0-6214 GCA_050693975.1 Actinomycetota bacterium | reverse complement strand
AAAAGGAGTCGGGCGCGTGCCGCTTCCAGGGATAGCCTTAGCCCCTCGAGGCGTGTGATCACCGCGTGGATCAGGTTCAGCGCGTCAGGATCTCCTTGAGCGATCGCGATTCGCGCGTCGGCGAGCTTGGCTTCTGCTTCAGCCCGTGGATCTCGAGTGATATTGGCTATCTCTCGCAGGGAATCCCGCGCTTCCTGCATCGACGTTTCCTCGATACCGTCCGCGGCCCGTATGAACCGGGCCAGATAGGGCACTCGGAGAAGCGTCCTTGCGGGGAGTCGATCGAGAGCTAATTGCAGCAGTGAGATTGCTAGGCGATTCTCGCCACGAGCGATGGCGAGATCGATCTGCGCCCGAAGGATCGCCGGATGGTCCGAGTAAGCCGACAGAAGTCGTTCGGCTTCTTCGAAGCGACCTTGCAGCACCCTTAGTTCCGCAAGCTTGGCTGCCGGATGGGCGCAGCGGAACGACTCACCCCTCTCCTGCAGTGTTCGCAGGGCGGTGGTGAGTTCCCTTTCGGCCCCCTCGACGTCACCCGTCGCCGCGAAGATCTCCGCACAGCACGTGCTACAGAACGCCAGCAGTGGGCCATAGCCATGGCGTCGCATGAAACCCATAACGATGTCGTTCCATTGTGCGAATCGCTGGAAGTCCCCAACGACTTCGAGGGCGAGAATGAGATCGCAACATGTTTCACCGACGGTCTCGAGGTCGCGCCCCTCCCCGGCCGTAGCGGCCACCATCGCCTCATCCAAATGCTTGATCCCTTCATCGACCTGTCCGGAAGTAACAAGCAGTAGCCCGATTCGGGCGAGACTTCTGATCTCAAGGTCGCTGTCGTCATGGGCTCGCGCCACGGCCAGCGCTTCCCGAGAGCGTTGTTCGGCTCGCGTCGGATCGCCGGTTTGGCTCGCGTTGGCGAGTGCGGCCCACCCGTGTTCCGGAGCTTCCGGAACGTCTTCAAGTAGACGTTCGGCGCGCGCCTTCCATCCGTTGGCAGCAGACAGGTTGCCGCCGACTTCGTACTCACCGGCGAGCCACAGCGCGATTCTCGCAGCGCGGCGCGGGTCGTCGTCGCGGAACGCGCTAAAGGCACGTTCTCGAACGGTGAGGGCTTCGTCCGGACGACCGAGCCACCACAGACTTCTCGCCAGACCGTCGAGACCCTCGGCGGTGACCTCGATCGCGAGAGCTGCTTCGAAGGCCGACCGCGCACCGGGCCAGTCGGCGAACTCGAGAGCATCGGTCCCCACACGAAGGAGGTCATGTGACTCGCCCATCTAAAAGAGCATGGCGGGTCCCCCCAATGCTGACAACCGGCCCCGGCCCGAGAAATAGGGAATCTTCCCGATCCTCTGCGGATCAGCTCCGACGACCATGACCGCAGGTCCACCGAGGAAAGGAGATTCGTCATGGAGCTCGAGCCTCAGAGAGCACGCGTCGATGACATCGAGATCGCTTACTGGAGGGTAGGGAGCGGCGTTCCCCTGGTAGCCCTAGGTGGGCCCCACCTCGGACACCCGTACATGCGGGCGCTCGATGCGTGGGTCTCCGAAGGCTACGAGATGATCTATTACGACCCACGGGGGAGCGGTCACACTGAGCTGGGCGATCCCGACCGGGTCACTTTCTCGGGAGCGATCCAAGACCTCGACGGTCTCAGGGCCCATCTCGGCATCGACAAGCTGAACCTCGTCGGCCACTCGCTGGGCGCGGATCTCGCAGTCGTGTACGCGGCGAAGCGTCCCGAGCACATCCACTCGCTCGTGGCCCTCAATCCGGGGCCTCCATTCACCCCGGATCTCACGGAGGTCTTTCAGAAGAACATGGGGGCGCGGTTCACTCCGCAGGATGAGGAGGAGAGACTTTCGCTCGAGAAGTCACCGGGGTTCGCAAGCGCGGATCCGGCTACGCTCGAGAGGCATCTGCTCGTCACGTATACGCCGTTCTTCAGCAGTCGCGCGCATCGCGATGCATGCGAGTTGGGGTTCACCGCGATCACGGCCGCCAACGTCGGGGCCGTTGGGCGGATGTTTCGGGATCTCCCCGGCCTCGACCCGATCGGGTCGCTCGGTGGCATCGAATGCCCAACCCTGATCGTGCATTCCGAAAACGACCCGCTGCCGGAGGGCTTCAGCCGACTTCTGGCCGACAAGATCGCATCCGCGGAGTACCAGCATCTAAGCGGCATGAGTCACTTCGTCCACTACGAGCAGCCAGAGATACTTGCAGCCGCGGTCAAGCCCTTCCTGCGGACATTCGCGCGATAGTTTCCGCATCAAGTTGCGGGAGACCTCCGCGTCAACGACGCAACGGACGATCAATCAACCTCGGAGAGGTCGTTATCAACGGCATTCGATCAGGGCCACCTGGAACGGATCGGCAATCCCCTTAGCGACGACCTCGCGCGACTCCGACCTCTGAACTCCCCGTACTCAGCGGAAACGGCCTCGACCCTGGCCAAAATCTCTCCTCCCTCGGTGAGCGCCGCGATCCTGGCCGCCTTGTGCACCTCTCCTCCGCTGTAATCCTGCCCCCGGCGGGTCGCCTTCGCGGCATGCACTCCAATGCGGACGAGAGGAGCGAACCTGTGGGCTCGGCGATGCTCCGCGAGGGCACGCTGGATGGCCACCGCGCACGTTAGCGCTGAGCGGGCATTCTCGAAGGCCACGAAGAAGCCGTCCCGGGTGTGATGAGCTACCTCGGCTACCGTCTGATGCGAACATGGAGCGGAGCCTGATCGTGCCACCCCGAGAAGGTCTTCCCAGGCCTCGTCTCCAATCACGCCGACCAAGTCCCGTGCTTACCGCCTTGAAAGATTGGCGCGGCGCCCCATCGACTCAGTGGGCTGAAGCCGTTCTTCGGCCGTGACCTGCAGTTCTTGACTGGAGCTCGCTTGATCCTTTCCTAGGCGTTTTGAGTCAGCTCGCGCGCCATCCGCGCGACAAGAGAGGCCGATCCGACGACTCTCGGCGTCCCCAGCGTTGGGGAGCTGGCGCAGTGGGATCTGTGGGAGCCGCCGGTCGACATCCCGGTCGGCTATGGACACGCCGCCCGCTTCCAGGTGATCGTGGGCGTGTCTGGCTACTCCCGCTTCACCGTGGCGCGCATGATCCCCTCCAAGCAGTCGTGTGATCTGCTGGCAGGTCATCTCGCCTGTCTCATCCAGCTCGGCGGCGTGCCACGCACAGGCGTGTATGACAACGAAGCCGCGATCGGGCGCAACCGCAAGGGCGAGATGCACTTCACCCAAGCCTTTCTGGCCTTCGGGCACGCTCGGCATGGGCGCGGTGATCCTCAAAGGCGGCTTCCCCGAGGGCAAGGGTCTGGTCGAGCGCGTCAACGGCTATCTCGAGACCTCATTTCTGCCGGGTCGTCGGTTCGCTTCGATGGATGACTTCAACGGTCAGCTCACCACTTGGCTGACAAAGGCCAACTCCAGCATCCACGGCACCATCCGCTGTCGACCCAGCCACCGCATCCGTGAGGACCTCGGTTGCATGATGGCGTTGCCGCCGGTGCTGCCCGACGTCTGTCACCGGAGCTCGCTGCGCATTGGGCGCGACCACTACGTGCGCTTCGGCAGCTGCGATTATTCGGTTCACCCCCGAGCCATCGGGCGACGCGCCGAGCTGAAGGCCGATCTCGATTGGGTGGTGGTCAGCGTCGCGGGCGACGAGGTCGCCCGCCATACACGAAGCCTCGCTCCGCATCGCACCATCACCGACCCCGCGCACTCCCGAGCCCGGCGCGCGCTCAAGGAATCGGCTACTCGCCAGCAGCCGGCGCCGGGCGACATCGACGTCGAGGTCCGTGATCTCGTTACCTACGACCACGCCCTCGGGGTCGCATAGATGGCCACCACCGCACGCAAGGACCTCACCCATCTGTGCCGCGCGCTGAAGACCCCCGTCGCTGCTGGCGTCGATCGACCGTTTGTCGAAACGAGCACGTGATGAGAACTGGAGCCACGAGGAATTCTTGGCCGCATGCCTCGAGCGGGAGCTGTCGTCGCGCCAGACCCACGGTGGTGACAACCGCATCAAGGCGGCGCGCTTCCCGCAACACAAGACGCTCGAAGACTTCGACTTCTCCTATCAACGCTCGATCCGCAAGGAGGTCGTGGCTCACTTAGGCGCGCTCGATTTCGTCGAGGCCAAGGACAATGTCATCTTCCTGGGCCCGCCGGGAACCGGAAAGTCACATCTCGCGATCAGTCTGGGGGTGCGGGCCTGTCAGGCCGGCCACCGGGTCGCGTTCGCAACCGCAGCCCAATGGGTCGATCGCTTGGGCGAGGCGCACCACAAGGGGCTGCTCCACGACGAGCTCGTGCGCCTCGGGCGCACGCCGCTGCTGATCATCGACGAGGTCGGCTACATACCCTTCGAAGCTGAAGCCGCCAACCGGTTCTTCCAGCTGGTGTCGTCGCGCTACGAGCGCGCCAGCGTGATCGTGACCTCCAACAAGCCTTTCGGGCGCTGGGGTGAGGTGTTCGGCGACGCGACCGTGGCCGCCGCGATGATCGATCGCCTGGTGTATCACGCCGAGGTCGTCAGTCTCAAAGGCGACAGCTACAGGCTCAGGGACAGGGTCTGGGGAGGGTGCCTAACGACGACGCTGCGTGATCACATCGCCGGGCAGGGGGTCAAAATTCAACCGGCGAAGAGGGGTCAGTTTTCAACCGGCGTTGACACGCGCGGGTTTCTTGTGTCGGCGACGCTTCCTCCGGAAGCCTGCTTGGCGATTCGAAAGGGCAACTCGCCTGGCTTGGTCCTGCGAACGCGTGCTACCGCTTTGAAAGATTGGCGCAGCGCCCAATCGAATCAGGGCTGAAGCCGTTCTTCGGCCTTGACCTGCTGTTCTTGCCGACACCACAGAGAGCCTCTACGCTTCTTCCTCTGTTTCAAGCTCGAAAACCAATTGGGCAATGATCGCTGCCTGCGCCCAGCTGTTTGGATAACCGGCGGAAGTAAGACCAACCTCTTCTCTTGCTACCTCCCTCCACGAATTGACCCAGCCGACTCCCTCCTCCAGGCTCCGTCCCGATTTGTCGTACCCATACGTGACGCAGAAGTCGAACAGACGTCCATCACGCGTTCCAATGATTCCGCACATGACATGCTGCCCCTCAGCGTCCCAGTCCGCCAAGACCGCATTCCGGAATTGAATCCCTTGTGCTTCAAGTCGCCGACGAGCATCGCTCCACTGTGGCTTGGTGCTAGCTCTGATCCGTTGCGTCTTTACAACCGCACGTTCGAGCGCGGCATTGGTTGGTTGCCAAGCCATCACAGGTCTTGACCCTCCCCCGGAAGACCAGGATGGGCAGTAACGAGAGCCCCGGTGTACTTATCCGTGACTACTGTGTAGGTAGATGTAAGCCTGTACTCCGACGAGGCGTAGACATATTCGTAACCCACTGGCCAGTTGTAGTCAGAGTGTCATTGCCAGTCAACGGGGTTTGCGGCGTTTTCTGAATTTGTTGGGGGTTTCGGGCATTGGAGCGCGATATCCGATTTGGCTGACCCAATAGCAGGCTTACCTGCGGTTATTGCTCGGTGGCCTAACGGGATTTGAACCCGTGCTACCGCCTTGAAAGATTGGCGCGACCGAATTGGGATGCGCCGTAGCGACGCGCTTCCAGGCGGTGACCTGCGAACCTTGACTTGAGCCGGCTTAGGGGGCTGATAGGGACTTTGACCTACAGCGCGCGCCAGACGCGCGCCGTGCAAACCCGAATTCCATCACCAGACAGCTCTAGGTCGTTCGTCCTAAAGTTCGCTGCCCGCAGCGGGAGCGTACGGGACAAAGATCCACAGGGCGATATAGAAGACGAGGCCGATCCCTGCCAGAATCAATGCAGCTACAACGGCTCTCACCAACGTCGAATCCATTTGGTAGTACTCGGCGAGGCCTCCACAAACGCCTGCAATGATCTTGTTGTTTTTACTTCTATAGAACTTGCGCGGTTCCGACATTTCCCCTCCTAGGCGTGACTCCATCATCCTGGTGCTGCACCGAGCAAACCACAGGACACTCTAGGAAGGACATTGCCGTCGGTCGAGGTCCTTCGATCGGAGCGCTTGCCATTACCGACACGAGGACCGGGGGTACGTCAGCGTCGGTTTCCCACTCCCTGACGCGAGCTTTACAGCAACGCGGGAGCCGCACGCGCAGTCGGATGGGATGACGCTGACCAGCATGAGCAAGCTAGATC
>JBOGWV010000077.1:0-10371 GCA_050693975.1 Actinomycetota bacterium | reverse complement strand
TCCATGTTTCCGATCTCGTAACGCCACGAGCCGAAGCGGCCCCGCGAGTAGATTTGGTGCGCCATCAGCCAGGGCTGGATGGTAGCCAGGGCGGCGTCCCGCTTGAGTGTCGGGACCGGATATGCGTAAGGGGCCTCCTCGATGTGCATCGACGCGATCCTGGGTGTCCCTTCGACCACGCCGGCGCGTCTAAGGGATTCTTCAACCTGCTCCGCGAGTCCGTCGCGCGACTGGGGCTTGTAACGAGAGTAGGAGATCTCAGTCATGTAGGAGCAATATCGACCGACATCCGAATCCGGCACGTTTGCAGGTGAGTACTTTGCGAAGTTGGTAGCCCGGTAGAAAGGAATGTCCTCGGCGGGGAAGTACATCCACGACTTGTCGTCCTTCAGGGGCGTCTCGTAGCCGATGCCGACGACCAGGACGCCGTTGTGCTCAAGGTCCTCGGCCGCGCCCCGGACACTGTCCGGACAGTGGACCAGCTTGGAAACGAGAATATCGATGGGCATCGTTGAGACGAGCGCGTCGTAATCCTCCGTGGTCCCATCAGTCATGGTGACCGTCTTGCGTTCCGCGTCGATCGTTGCAATATCCCTGTTGTACTGGATGCGATCGCCGAGTTTGTTGGCGAGCCTGCGATAGATCTCGGCGGTGCCACCCTCCGCGGGGAAAGTGAACAGGTTGTTCGGTCCCCACGCGGCGTCGTCCTCTTGGAAGATCAGGCTTCTGAGCGCGCGCTTGTGGTCTACAACACTTACGCGTTCGGCGATCCAGTCGGATGCCATTCGCTCGGGCGGCGTGGCCCACACCTTGAAGTTGTAAGGGCGCATGAAGTGATGGGTGATACCTCCACCGAAACTGGCCTCCATCCAGAGCGCGAAGTCCATGCTGGAGTCTCCTCCGGGAGCTTCGATTAAACCGAGAATGCACTCGTAGGCGGGCTCCGGTGGCAAGTGACGCAGATTGTTTTGGAACGGGTAGGGGACCCACCGGTCGCCGAAGCGAATGTAAGACGAACGCTCGTGGTGATAGACGTCGTCTCCCATCACCTCTTCGAGCAATTTGTCGAACTCGCCGTAGTGGCTGAACACGACGTGGCCGCCGAAATCCCACGTGAAACCCTGAGGATCGACGACCGATCCGGCGTGCCCGCCGGCCATGTTCTGTCGCTCGGCCACAAGCCAGTTTTCGTGGCCCAGCCGCCCCAGTTCCCGAGCGCACCCCAGACCGCAGGGACCTGCTCCGGCAATAACTACGCGTGGTGTATCCGCCATGGAAGTCTCATTCTCTCCGATCTTGGTGGCTCGGGCCGGGCCTATAATGCTGCCCCGTGAGGAACAGGCTCTCCACCTCAGAGGTCCTCGGCGTACCGATCGCACGGTTGGCTCCCGAGGAGGCCCTGGTAGAAGCGCAAAGGTTATACGAAGAGGCCACCCCGGCGATGGTGGCCTACGTCAACGTACACACGGTAAGTCTTGCGGCCGAGGATCCGACCTACGCGGACGTGCTGCGATCGGCCGATCTGGTTCTCAATGACGGCAAGGGCGTGATGTTGGCGGGACTCATTTTGGGCCGGCGATTTCCGGCCGACCTCAACGGCAACTTCTTCACTCCTAAGCTCCTCGAGCGCGCCGCCGAGTGCGGATGGTCGACCTTCATTCTGGGCGCGCGCCCCGGAGTCGCCGAGCTTGTCGCCGACGTCTTGCGAGCGGAGCACCCTGGATTACACATCGCGGGGACTATGCACGGTCACTTCTCGCCCGGCGAGGAGTCAGATGTGGTCGCTCGGATCAAAGACTCGGGGGCCGGGATGCTTCTGGTGGGGATGGGCAACCCCCTGCAGGAGAGATTCCTTGCGCGTCGTCTGCACGAGACGGGGGCGCGCCTCGGGGTCGGGGTTGGTGCCTTTCTCGACTTTCGAGTTGGAGAGGTGACCCGTGCGCCCGGTTGGATGAACCGCATAGGGGTCGAGTGGGTTCATCGATTGCTCCAGGAGCCGCGCAGGATGTGGCGCAGGTACCTGATCGGCAACCCTCGGTTCGTGTGGCGCGTCCTCAGGTCACGCGAGCGTGGCGGTATACGCTCGAAATGAATTCCGATTCCTACCTTGGCCGGAGGCCATATCCTAATGAAAGTCAAACCCACGGCCGACTCCTCCTTCATCATCGCGACCCGTAACCGTCCCAATGAGCTGATAGTTACAGTCAGAAGCCTCATCGATCAGACGGTGCTTCCGCGCGGGCTGTGCATCGTCGACTCCAGTGAGGAAACCCCGGCGCGCACGGAAATCGAGGAGTTGTGCGAGAAGACCGGAATCGCCTTGGATTACCACCATCCCGCCCCCAAGGGACTGACCATCCAGCGCAACGTTGGGATCGATCGTACGGGCGGCGACCCCGTGTTCCTAATCGACGACGATGTCTACCTGGCCGTCGACTGCCACGAAGAAATCCTCAAGGAGTATGAACGATGGGGCCCCGAGGTCGGCGGCATCCGCGCCACCAACCCAAAACCCGCGCGCCCTCCACTGATCTCGGTTGCGTGGCGCAAGCTGTTCGGAATCGGTGGGTGGTGGCCCGAGGCCAGTGGCAGGATGAAGCCGGGGTTCTGGGTCGAGGGCATCTCGGATTCCAAAGGCGTCCGCAAGATCGAGTACATGACGGGCTGGTTCATGTCCTTCAGGCGCGAGGTCTTCGTCCACGAGCGCTTCGATGAGGCGCTATCCGGCTATGCGCACAAAGAGGACGTCGACATGACCTACCGGGTGTCGAGGCGCTATACCCTGCTGCAGACACCAAACGCCAGGTGCGAGCATTTCCAGACGATTACCGACCGGCTGTCGTCCCATCACCTAATGAGGATGAATCTAGCCAACCAGTTCTACCTGCATCGAAAGAACATGCCACAGACCCTCAAGTACCGGTTTGCGTTGTGGTGGGGGCTGCTGGGACTGTTCCTTCTCAACGTCGGCAGGGCAACGTTCAAGCGTGACCCCGGCTTGGTCACCGGAATGATCGTGGGTGCTGTGGAGCAGGGCAGGGGCAAGGGATTGGTAGACCCAACACGCGAGAAGACGAGTAAGTGAGCGAGGTGGCCGGCGTTGCCGGCGGAGCCAAGAAACGCGACTACTGGTGGACGGTGCTTGCCGTAGACCCGATCGCGCTGCCGATTGTTCGGCTTCTCACCCGCAAGAGGTTGCTGACTCCCGACCAAGTGTCGTTGGTCTCTTTGCTCATCGGTGTCTTGGTGGGGCCGGCGTTTGCGACTACGACTCGTGCCGGCCTGATCTCCGGTGCGTTGCTCTTCTACCTGTCGTTCTTGCTCGACTGCGTGGACGGAAAGCTGGCGCGCGCTACCGGGGTCTCGAGCTCGAGGGGGGAACTCCTCGAGCGCATTGGGGACGGGGGCCGGCGCGCTAGTGCCGGGTTCGGTTTGGTCTACTACCTTTCGGAAACCGCAAGCGGAAATGACTTCCTGTTGGCGGCCGCGTTCGCCATAGCGTCCGCGTACTTCATGAGTATTTCGGGAGGGATGGAGCGCGGAGAGCCCACGGGTCGCATTGCCCGCGCGCTCGCCAAGCGCCGTCTCCTACCAAACCCAGGGATGCCGGATGTGTCGGCCGTCGCGTACGTGTTGGGTCCCCTGATCGGCTTGGTGATGCCTGCTCTGTGGTTGGGTACGGCGCTGGTCCTGATAGGAACGGCGCGCGTGATCATTAAGGTTGTGACGACGTGAGGAAAACGCTTCTCCTAGGTCTTGATGGAGTTACGTTCTCGATCCTCGGTCCGGCGTTTGAGGCCGGGCATATGCCCAACCTCAAAGCGCTGCTCGAGCGCGGGACGTCCGGGGTCCTCACCTCGACCATTCCTCCGTACACGCCGCCGGGATGGACCTCGATTTTCACCGGCGTCAACCCCGGGAGACACGGAATCTTCGGTTTCACGTTAGGCAACGCTCAGCGCAAAGAGGGTCTTGTTCGTCTCGACCGGGTTCAGGCTCCGGCGATTTGGAATGCAGCGAACGCGCAGGAGGCGCGGGTCGGTCTATTCAACATTCCGATGACCTTCCCTCCACCCGTGGTCGAAGGGTGGTCGGTATCGGGGATGCTCACGCCGGAGGGCGGTGGCCAGACGCCACAGGACTACACCTACCCCGCCTCCGTTGCAAAGACCATCGAGGCCGCCGTGGGGGATTACGAGATCGACATCGAGGTCAACTACGACGAGGACTGGAAGTCCACCGCGATCATTGAGCGCCTCTCCCGCAACCTCGACCGCAAACGCAGAGCGCTAAAGGCACTGCTCGAGGCGGACGGAGACCTCCCTATCCTGTTTACGGTCTTCGAGGCGCCCGACCGGTTGATGCACGTTCACTACAAGTACATCGACCCGCGATGCGAGCACTTCGCTCGCCCGGAGGCGCAACCAATCCGCGAGCGAGCATGGACCTTCTTCGACGAGATGGACGCTGGGATGGGCGACCTGATCGAGTGGGCAGGGCCCGACGGCAACGTCATCACTATGTCCGACCACGGGTTCGGCCCCAAGGACGCGGCAGTGAACGTCAACCTCGCCCTCCATGAGTGGGGAATGCTCGGCATCGCCGGCGCCGGTTCGGTGGGCCGTTCTGCATCGTTGAGGAAGGTCGCGCGCAAAGTCAAGAAGGTGGCTCCGAGGTCTCTGTGGAAGAAGGCAAAACTCGCAGCACATTCGACCATCGACTGGTCGAGCACGGTTGCGTTCTCGGCGCCGAATCCCCAGCAGGGCATCTACGTCAATCTCGAGGGGCGCGAGCCGCACGGGATCGTTGCCGAACGCTACTACGAAAAGGTGCGAGATGAGATCATCGAGCGGTTTGGCGAACTGGAGGATCCCTCCGATAACAAGCCGGTGCTTGATCGCATCTACAAGCGCGAGGAGGTCATCACGGGCCCGGTTGCCGGGGGAGCTCCCGATCTCTTCCCCGTGTGTCGCGACTACTCCTACGAGCTCTCCGACGGATTGTTCTCACCGTCGATCCTGACCGACTACCGGCACCTTCCCCGAGGTTTTCACCATATGGACGGCATCTTCGGCATCGCCGGGCCCCATGCTCGGAAACAGTCCGGAGCGCAAGCCTCGTTGTACGACATAACACCCACCGCGCTGCATCTTGCAGGACTCAAGATCCCCGCGATGGATGGGAGGGTGCTCGACGAGTTCCTGACCTTGGAGCGCCGGCCGGAGATCGAAGACATGGACCTACCGGTGGCCGGGGCCGGTGCCGAGGCTGCTCCATACTCGGATGAGGAAGAGGCGCAGATCGAGGAATCTCTCCGTAATCTCGGTTACCTCTAGAACCTCCGCTAGAGGCGGGCGGCGAACATGATGGCCAGCGGCACTAGGAACAGACCCGCGGTGAACGCGAGCAACGTCGTCCTGGTGCTTATCACCCGACGCTGGAATCTCCAGATCGCCCGCCGCGTCGGCACGTAGAAGAAGGTCAGGAGGACGACACTCACTATCGTCGTACCCACGATCCCCGCAAGCACAATCCTCACGGACTCGGGGGAGTTGAGTAGGAATGCCGCAAGGAGCGTGTCGCCGAGAGTCGTTATGTTCGCCCCCATGATGTAGGGAACGATTGCCTCCCTCTTCACATAGCCCTTGACCACGAGGGGGACCAGGATCGTCAGCGCCACGGATACCGACATCGTGACCAGAGCGACGGCGCATCCGATCGCGAACATCGGCCACTTCCGTTTCAACAGTTCGAGTCGGGAGCCGGACAGCGATTCGTCGGTGACCTTGGGAAGGACTGTGTCGATCAGCTTGAACGAGGCCAGCAGGACGAGAAGCCCTCCTATGAACAGCAGTAGCGCGGGCAGATCCTCCATCCGCTCTAACAGGCCCCCGTACAGGACCGACAACAGGTCGTCGAACTGCCCGGGGAAGCTCGGCGACAGCCGATGGAACGGCTCCCATCGCAGCAGCGCGTATCCGATCAGGGCACCCGGCACGTAGATCACGAAGGTGGTGGTCAGCGCCATCACGGCGGTCGATAGGGGCTTCCGGCGCTCCTTGCCGCCGCTGCCTCGCACGGCGTAGATCACCGCCACGAGCAGAGCCACGAAGGCGGCCCCGAGTCTCGAGCCCGTCACCATCGTGAATCCCTCGATCTCGCTGATCGTGCCGCCCTTGACGAGAGTGAGGGCCGATGCGGCGATCGGGGAGCCCGACAGCACCAGCAGGGCGCCCAGCCACCCGAAACCGAGCGTGGAGGCCCAGTTGCTGATCAACAGGCCGTCGTCCTGAAGGCCGCTCAACCCGGCGGCCCCCGACTTCATGATCTGAAGCGCCCCCATGAACAGGTACAGCGCGGCGGCGAACCGAAGCGCCCACCACGCCCTGGAGCCAACTAGGGCAAGGCGTTGGGCACGGGGCGCGCGCGCCGTAGCGGCGGTTTCCTGAGTCATCAGGCACTCTTATAGCACTCTCAATGGAGTGTCAACCGGAGGTTATAGATACCCCAGTCCCCGCAGGGACTCCTCTATCTGCTTTTCCTCTTCCTCCGAGTACGGGGAGGACTCGTCCCTGGAGCCCGTGGCGGGCGGCGACGTGGCCTGGGGCGGGCGAGCCGAGAGGGCACCGGGATCGAATGCCGCCTCGAGCAACGCCCCGTCCAAGCCGTCGGGAATCGCCAGGTTGCCCAGGTAGAGCATCGTTGGGGTCACGTCCATGACGGAACCTCGCAGGGCCGGCGTCGGTCGGGTCCCGGGGCCTCGAACCACGATTATGCCGTCGGGATGATGAACTCCGCGCGGCAGGTGCGCGTAGTCGGTGAACGGCTCCTTGTGAAAGAGCTCGTCGTCGAGCTCGAAGCGATGGTCTCTCATCACCGGAAGCAGGTCGGGCGCTCCATCGAGAGCCTCGCCCCTGAACACGTCCTCGGACATGTGCACCCGATCGGTGACCGGCAACCCGTCGGGCCCACGCAGCTCTTCGAAGCGCCAGGCGATCTCCTTCTTGAGCGCCTGCAGGTCGCCGGAGTCGACGATGCCGTGCTGCTCCCGGCCCCTTAGATTGACGAAGATGCCCTGTTGCGGGACGGGAGAAGAGAACGCTCGCGTCTTGGACCAGTCGACCGCCGCGAAGGTTCGGTTCTTGGCCTCCCTCGCCACGCGTGCCGGGAGCAATCGCTTGCCGAGCGGGACGGCCTTGCGGGCCACAGACGTCTGCATCATTGCGGCGCCCGCCTTGAGCTTGAGGTAGCCCCATTGTTGGAGCAGCGCGTTGGTGTGCACGCTCGCCTCCCATGCCGTGAAGCCGTGATCGGAGCACACGATCGCGCCGCCGTCTGCGCCCGCGTAGTCGTCAAGGAGGCCGACGATTCGATCCATGGCTTCGTAACACCGGATCACCTGGGGCCTAAGATCCCGGCCCTGCTCCGAGTCATAGAGGGGATCGGAGGGATCGAGGTAGCGATAGTAGACATGCTGCAGCCG
Source organism: Actinomycetota bacterium (assembly GCA_050693975.1). Lineage (GTDB taxonomy): Bacteria > Actinomycetota > CADDZG01 > CADDZG01 > WHSQ01 > WHSV01. The sequence goes on along the minus strand of JBOGWV010000077.1, from coordinate 2,888 downwards.
GTCGGGGGTCTCGAGAACGGTGAAGAGTACGTCGGGAGGATCGAGATCCAAAAGCTGCTCGAGCACGCCGTAGCGTTGCCCTAGAACCTCGAGCGCGCGCCCGCACAGCGCGGCGTCACGCCAGTCCCTCTCCCAGTCGGCGCTCATGTCGACGACGTATTCGGGTGCCCACTTGAGGATGCGGGCCTCGAGATCGGCGTCTCCCTTGTCCCAAGACGCAAAGCCTCGTTGGCGCTCTCCCCACCCCGGCGTCATCATCCCCGAGACCATCCAGCCGTCCATGGCCTGGGGTGGGTAGGTAAGCGGAACGTTGTACATGCCCGCGCGCACGCCCTGGGCGTTGGCCATCTCCCAGATCGTGGGCGCTTCGATTCGGCCGGAGTGGACGAGCTCGCGGCGTTCACTCTGGGCATTGCCCTCGATGAATCCGTAGATGCCATGCCGCCCGGGGTTGACGCCGGTGATCGCCGAGGTCCATGCCGGTGGCGTGTAGGTGGGGACGGTTGATTCGAGCACACCCCACGCGCCGCGGTCTCGCAGGGACGCCAACCTGGGCATGAACCCCTGGTCGATCAGCGGGTCGAGAACGCGCCAGACCACGCCATCCAGCCCAATAACCACAGTCCGTTGACTCATTCGCCAACCCTAACGGCACGCAGTTAGTGCAGCGGTATGCGGAAGGTCTCCCGGGGATAGGTGATGATCGCGCGCCTGAGCTTGTAGCGCATGAGGCCCCTCTCGAGCTCGAGGCCGCGATCCGAGAACAGTTCCTCCCACTCGTTGAGGAGCTTGTCTACTTTTCGCACCTTCGGACTTCCCTCCCACTTCACGTTCACACCCTCCATCCACGCCGCGGCGCGCTCGGCAAGCGCTCCGAAGGGGAAGTCCGTCCGACCTACCTCGTAGGCGCGCTCCGCGGTCGCGCCCGGCTCGGGACGCCAACCGAGGTCGGCCGGGCTTACGCACAGCGAAACGCCGTCGCCGGAGAAGCACGCGGGGTGTTGCCTGAGCTTTGCACCCCTTTCCTCGAGCGTGGCCTGCAGCTCTGTGAAGCTCAACCCACTCACGTCGTATCCCGCGACGGTTACCCCGCGATGCACCTGGCCGGCGCTGATCCCGAACTCGACGACGAGCAGAAGGATGATGCTCCCAAAAAGGGTACCGACCACGAGGAGCAGCGTCGTGGACCGAGGCACGCCACTCATGGGAACAGCACCCCTCGCAGTCGCTTCGCTCGGTGCTTGATGCCCAACGTGGTGACCAGGGTGAACGCCTCGAGGACGATCTTGAAGGTCATCTTGGATTTGCCCGCGACGCGCTCGGCGAACGTGATGGGCAGCTCTGTGATCGAGCCGCCGCCGTCTCTGACTCTGCGCGTCATCTCGATCTGAAAGCCGTAGCCCTGCGCGCGAACGTCTCCAAGGTCCAGCCCGGCCAGCATCGACGCCCGGTAGGCTCGGAAGCCCGCGGTGGAATCCCTCACCGGCAGACCAAGCATCAGGCGAACGTAGAGATTTGCGTTGTAGGACAGGAGACGACGAGGTGCTTTCCAGTCCTCGATCTTGCCGCCGGCCACGTAACGTGATCCGATCGCAAGATCGGCCTGCGTCAGAGCCGCGAGCAGCCGGGGCACCTCTGCAGGATCGTGGCTGAGATCCGCGTCCATTTCCACCACTGCCTCGTAGTGGCGCTCCAGGGCCCACTCGAAACCGGCGAGGTAGGCGGAGCCCAGCCCTAGTTTTTCGGACCTCTCGATGAGATATATGTCGTCGCGCTCGTGGCCGAGCTTCTTTACCAGGCCCGCCGTACCGTCCGGGGATGAGTCATCGATCACGAGGAGGTCCGCTGAGTCGGTCGCTTCGAACAGTCGGCGAATGACCTCCTCGATGTTTTCGCGCTCATCGTAAGTCGGCACGATGACGAGGGCTGGATTCAACATGACCCCGATCTGTAACGGGCGCTCGTTCTCATCCGACCCACGACACCTCTAGCGTCGTGTCCCTGGTCAAAGGCCGTTCGTAGACAAGGGTGTCACCGACTCGTCTGAACCCCGGAGCGCGGATCGAATGCGCTCCCTCGGGCACGAGAATCCTCACCACCAGCTCCTCGGGCGTGACCTTCGGCTGTCGTTGGACCAGAAGGCTGTAGACACTGCGACCGCCGCGCGACCGGACGGCTCCGGGAATCCGGTAGTCGACCGAGAAGCTACCCTCCTGCTGCGCGGGAATCTGGAGGGTGGCGGACCACACCTTTTTGCCCTTCTCAATATGTTGAGCTGGGGTATCGCCGGGCCAAACCGCGGGGATGGGCGTATTCAGACGCCCATTGCAGTCGAGCGGCAGCGGAGGACCCTCCGGGCACAGCCCTGCAATCTCGGCTCCCATCAATTCGGCGCTCTCGGGTACATAGAGGTTCAGCATCGGGCGATGGACGGATTTGGAGTCGCCGAGCACCCAACGCGGCTGCGGCAGGATCACGTCGTTGCTGATGGTGACCTTCGTCGATACTTCCGCGTCTCCGCTCTCGTCAAGGGTCACGTCGACCTCGTTCGTCTGACCTGCGGTGTAGCTGAGCTTGTTACCACCGACGTTCTGCTCGACGACGTATAGATAGTCGCCCTGGGGGGCGCGTTCAATCGCCCCGTCCCAATTCATGCGCTCGACGTAGGCCTGCTCGGCATCGTCGGCCATCCAAATCTGAATGTGCTTGGTGGCTAGCGAATGACCGATTCCGTTTACGAGCTCGGTGGGCTGCGAGGGATCGAACATGCGCTCGAAGAACTTGCTGACAAGGTCACCGAGAAACTGCCGGCGGTCGGAGGGAATCGGGTAGACGGCGTAGGCCTTATTCAAGAGGACATCGACCACGGTCGAGCGCGTCACGAAGAA